>CAZCTZ010000073.1:0-6849 GCA_964501855.1 uncultured Thermotogae bacterium | reverse complement strand
CGCTCCGCTTGGGCCCGCTCGGTGAAGGCCGCGAACCAGCTCGGACCCGAGCCGCTCATCCCCCAGAAGCGCGGCCGCGGCTCAGCCCGGGCGAGGAATTCCCGGTATTCCCGAAGCTCCGGGCGGAGGGCGACCGCCGCCGCCTCGAGGTCGTTCCGCAGGTGGCCCTTCTCTCCCCCTATCTCCTTCTCCCTCTCCCTTCTCCTCTCCTTTGATCCCGAGCTTGATCTTAATAGCCCCCGCTCCTGTTCCTGGAGCTCATCGAACTTCCGGTAGACCTCGGCGGTCGAGAGGGCGAAGGGCGGGACCACCACCAAGATGGAGTAGCGCGGCAGCGGCGGCAGCTTGACCAACTGCTCACCTCGCCCCTCGGCGAGGCAAGTCCCACCCCAGAGGAAGAAGGACACATCGCTCCCCAGCCTGGCCCCGAGCTCGGCCAGCTCCTCTCGGCTCAAACCCAGCTTGAGGAGCTCGTTCACCCCGGCCAGCACCGCTGCGGCGTCGCTGCTCCCGCCGGCGAGGCCCGCCCCCGGCGGGATCCTCTTCATCAGCTTGAGCTTGAGCTTCAGCTTCGACTCAAGCTCGGTCTCGCCAGCGGGCTCTCGCTCATCCTCTCTTTCGTAGTCGCCGCAGATCAGGCTGGCTGCCCGCCAGGCGAGGTTCTCCTCCGGGGGCACTCTAAGTTCAAACTGGCCCTGAGGTTCTACCTTGAGTTCGATTTCGATCTTCGGTGCCTTCCGCGTCCGGGGGTGGGCCTCCGCTCCCGCCCCCGGCTCCAGGGAGAGCGAGAGCTCATCCGCCAGGTCGATTGTCTGCATCAGGGTGCGCAGCTCGTGGTAGCCGTCGGGCCGCCGACCGAGCACCCTCAAACCCAGGTTGAGCTTGGCGTAGGCTCTAATCCTCATCTCCATCCTCATAGTCGTGGGAGACCACGACCCTGCCGCGCTTGATTACCCATCTGATGTGATCGGGCTCGTGCCCGACGAAGTAGGGTATCTGCTTGTAGTCTTCGAGCTCGAGGACCACCAGGTCGGCGAGCATCCCCGGGGCGAGCACCCCTCGGTCGCGCCGGTCCAGGGCCCAAGCGGCGTTCCTCGTGGCGGCCACCAGCGCCTCCTCCGCGGTCATCCCCATCTTCATCACCGCGAGTGCGATCACGAGGAACATCGACAGGATGGGCGAGGAGCCCGGGTTGAAGTCGCTGGCCAGGGCCACCGGCAGCCCGGCCTCAAGGAGCTTCCTCGCGGGGGCATACTCCTCCCCGAGGATGAAGGCCGTCGCCGGCAGCAGCACGGGGATGACCCCTGCTGCCTTCATCCTCCGGATCCCCTCATCTGACACCTTGAGGAGGTGGTCAGCCGAGACCGCGCCGAGCTGAGCGGCCAGCTCGGCCCCGCCGGAGCCTTGCAGTTCATCTGCGTGGAGTTTCAATTTGAGCCCGGCCGCCTTGCACGCTTCGAGGACCTGCCGGCTCTCCTCGATATCGAAAAAGCCCGGCTCGCAGAAGACGTCGCAGAACTCGGCGAGCGGCCGCACCTTGGGGACCATCGCGACCACCTCGGCCACATACTCTGCAGTAGTCTTCCCTTCAGGGACGGCGTGCGCCCCGAGGAAGGTAGGGACGATATCGACCGGGAGGGCCTCATCCAGCCGGCCCATGACCCGCAGCAGCTTCAGCTCGTTCGCCTCATCGAGCCCGTAACCGCTCTTCACCTCCACGGTGGTCGTCCCCCGGCGGAGCATCCGCCGGAGGAACTTCCTGCCCGATCGGAAGAGCTCCTCCTCGCTCGCCCGGCGGACCCGCTCCGTGGTGGAGCGGATCCCGCCGCCGGTGTAGGGCTCGCCTCGGCAGCGTCGCAGGAACTCCTCCTCGCGCGTCCCCGCGAAGACGGCATGGGTGTGGGGGTCGACCAGCCCGGGGATGACGAGCCCCCTGCGGACGTCGAGCCGCTCCCCGGAGAAGTCCCGCGGCAGACGGCTCATCGGGCCGAGCGCCTTGATCCGCTCGCCCTCGATCAAGAGGAACTGCTCCTCCAGGACGAGCAGGCCCTCCTGATCGGCTCCCGGGTGGGGGGTGACCAACTGGCCGATGTTCTCGAGCAGGAGCGCCATCCTGGGCGGATTATAGCCTAACTGGAAGGGGCTTTGCCAGCCTCCCTCTCGGGGCGCTAGAATTTCAAGGATGATCGAACTCGATGGCTCGAGCCTCACCGTGGAGCTAGCCCGCCGGGTCGTCTTCGATGGGGAGCCGGTCCGCCCGGCTCCGGCGGCGCTCGAGCGCGTCCAGGCAAGCTATGAGGTCCTAGCACGAGCGGCGGCCTCGGGGAGGCCCATCTACGGGGTGAACACCGGCTTCGGGAAGTTGAGCGACCGGCTCATCCCCCCTGAGGAGCAGGGAGCCCTCCAGGAGAACCTCCTGCGGAGCCACGCCGCCGGGGTGGGTGAGCCCCTCCCGGAGGAGGCCGTCCGCGCCGTGCTCCTCTTCCGGCTGAACGCGCTGCTCAAGGGCTACTCCGGGGTGCGGCCCAAGCTGATCGGCCATTTGGTCGAGCTGCTCAACCGGGGCGTCTGCCCCCGGGTCCCCGCGAAGGGCTCGGTGGGCGCCTCGGGGGACCTGGCCCCGTTGGCCCACCTCGCCCTGGTGCTGATCGGCGAGGGGGAGGCGACCGTCGAGGGCGAGCGGCTGCCGGGGAGGGAGGCCCTCCGGCGGGTGGGCCTCGAGCCCCTCAAGCTCGAGCCGAAGGAGGGCCTCGCGCTGATCAACGGGACGCAGGTCTCGCTCGCCGAGGGCTTCCTCGCCTACCTTCGGGCGGAGAGAATCCTCAGGCACGCGGAGCTGCTGACGGCGCTGGCTCTGGAGGGCTGGGGCGGCCGGCTGGAGCCACTCGATCCCAAGCTGCATGAGGTCCGCCCCCACCCCGGCCAGCGGGAGGTCGCCGCCCGCATCCTGGAGCTCCTCCGGGGAAGCAGGCTGCTCGGGCGAGCCGGCGAGGTTCAGGACCCCTACTCGCTCCGGTGCGCGCCTCAAATCTTGGGAGCTACCCGCGATGCCCTGGAGTTCGTCCGGGGGAAGCTCGAGCTGGAGATGAACTCGGCCACCGACAACCCCTTGGTCTTCCCCGAGACCGGCGAGGTCCTCTCCGGGGGCAACTTCCACGGCCAGCCGCTGGCGCTGGCGCTCGAGCTTTTGGGACAGGCGACTGCCGAGGTGGGGAGCCTCGCCGAGCGCCAGATCAACCTGCTCCTTTCCGCACCGGGGCTGCCGGAGTTCCTGGCAGCTCGGCCAGGGCTCACCTCCGGGCTGATGCTCGCGCAGTATACCGCCGCGGCGCTGGTCTCCGAGAACAAGGTGCTGGCCCACCCCGCTGCGGTCGATTCGATCCCCACCTCGGCCGGGAAGGAGGACCACAACAGCCTCTCCTCGCTAGCCGCCCAGAAGGCACAAAAGATCGCCGCCAATGTAGAATATATACTGGCGATCGGGCTGCTGGTCGCCGCTTGGGCGGTCGAGCTGCGCGGGCCGGCGGCGATGGCCCCCGCGACCAGGCGGATCTACGAGCGGATCCGCGAGGCGGTGGGGCCGCGGCCGGAGCAGGACCAGCCGCTCACGCCCAAGGTCGAGCGCCTGCGGGAGCTGATCGCGGAGGAGGCGCTGCTCGATGTCGATGGCAGAGGCTCAACCGAAGATGGATGCAGATGAGACCCAAGCCCAGCCCGAGCCCAAGACCAAGGCCAAGACCGATACCGAGGCCCGTGCTGGTGCCGAGGGCAGGTTGGGCGTAGGAGTTGAAGCCGAAATCGGAGCCGGGGAAGCCGGGACCGAGACCGAGGCCAAACTCGAGCTAAAAGCCGAGCCCAAGTTCAAGTCTGGTTTCGTCGGGGTGCTCGGCCAGACGAACGTCGGCAAGTCGACCTTCATCAACACCGTGATGGGCCGGAAGGTGGTGATCGTCTCGGAGAAGATCCAGACGACCCGTAACCGCATCCGCTGCATCTACAACGACCCGGAGGCCCAGATCGTCTTCGTCGATACCCCCGGGCTGCACAAGCCGGTGAACAAGCTGAGCCGGTATCTGCTCCAGCAGGCCTACGGAGCCCTCTCCGGGCTCGATGCGATCGCCTACATGGTCGAGCCCTGGGTGGAGGTCCAGGAATACGACCGGGCGATCTTCGACCGCCTCCGGGAGATGGACCTCCCCGTGATCCTGCTGATCAACAAGATCGACCTCGCCAAGGGGGATGAGGTCGACCGGACGGTGGAGAACTACCAGAAGCTGGGGCTCTTCCAGGAGCTGATACCCATCTCCTGCAAGGAGGGGATCAACATCGGGCTGGCGATCCGCACGATCAAGAAATACCTGCCAGAGGGGCCGCCCTACTTCCCCCCGGAGGAGGTGACCGACCGCCCGGAGGAGTTCCTGATCGCGGAGCTGGTCCGCGAGCAGATCTTCCGGCTCACCTACAAGGAGATCCCCTACTCCGTAGCCGTCGAGGTGATCGAGATCCGCGAGCGTGAGCGCGAGAGGGACCGGGAGCGAGAGCAAGGGCAAGAGCAAGGGCCGGGAGAGCAGCCCCAGAAGCCCGCCTTGATCGAGATCTACGCCAACATCTACGTCTCACGTGACTCCCAGAAGGGGATCATCATCGGCCGTGGGGGCCAGATGATCCGCGAGATCGGCCGCCGCGCCCGGGAGGAGATCGAGCGCCTCCTCGGAGCCCACGTCTATCTCGATCTGCGGGTCAAGGTCCGCGAGGACTGGGTCGAGGACGAGCGCCAGATCGCCCGCCTCGTCGGCGGCGATTAGCTCACCTCTGTAGGGGCTGGTCGACCGGGGTATCCGTCAACCAATAGGTGATCAACTCCAACATGGTCTTGAAGTCGATCCTCTTCCCGTTGGTGCCGGGCACCGGCCGGTCCTCCAGCCAGAGGGCCACCGCGAACTGTATCTGGGGGAAGGTGATGATGTTCGACAGGGTGAGATCGATCTCACCTGTGGTCACGTCCAGCCGGGAGATCGCCAGCTTGATCGGCAGGAACTGGATCACCCTCACCTGGGCGTCGCCACTGACGGGGGCCTCCACCTCGGGCAGGGTGGCGATCACCTTGCCCTCAAGCTTAAAGGTGCCCGGCTCCTCCCACGCCGGCACCCGCACCTTGTAGGTGATCTTCCTTGTCTCACCGGCGTGGATGGTCTCGAAGAAGGCCCACTGGAGGCAGGTGGGCTTGAATTTGGCCCCATCGTTGCTGATCGGCTCGACCTCCCAGCCCTCGGGGAGGTCCTCGTCCAGCCCCAGGCCCATCACGGTCCCATGGGCCAGGATGGTGACCGTCACCTTGAAGGCCTCCCCCGTGAGGATCTCGTGGTCAGGGAGGGGGGTCGCGATCGCCCGGGTGACGGTCACGATCCCCTCCTTGACCTCGATGGGCTTCGTGACCACCCCTACCGCGCCAAGCTCGTCCCTGACCCTCAACGTCACCAGCTTCTCGCCAGCGCGAGCGAACGAGTAGGTCGTGATGGGCCTCTCCAGCACTTGCTCGAAGAGCCCATCGCCATCGAAGTCCCACTCGTAGCTTGTGATCTCCCCATCGGGATCTGCCGATCCGCGGGCATCGAAGGTTATCAGCTCATGGACGTAGGGCTCGGAGGGCGAGAAGCTGAAGGAGGCCGAAGGCGGGCTGTTCCTGCCGATGAGGGTCAAGGGCTCCCTCAGGCTGGGGAGGGGGATGACCTTGGGGGAACCGACCTCCCCTGTGAGCACCACCCAGCGCTCGATCCCCCAAAGGAAGTTGGGGACGATGGTGATCTCGAACTCCTCGCCCAGGCCGCTGATCACGAGGCCATCTGTATGCTCGGAGGTCCAATACCAGTAGGCCTCACCATGGGGCGGCTCCAGGGAGAACCTGTCGGTGCTGTCCATATCGTCCATCAGGGCGAACCTCGCCCCCTGGGGCAGCCCCGAGAACGAGAAGCTGGCCGAGCCGTCCGTCCCATCGTTCGGGGCATCGTGGATGATAACCAGGCTCAGCTCACCGCTCACCATGTCCCGATAGAGGAAGAGCAGGCTATGATCGGGGATCACCAGGTGGTTGTTCGCTTGATAGTCGGAATAGTTGTAGAACGCCGAAGCTGGTTCGACCCCAAAGAGCGGGGTGATCTCCCGCAGGAAGTCCCCCTGGCGCAGGAGGTAGCCCGAGCCCGGGCTGGCACCCCCAGGCTCAGGGAGGGCCAGCTCAGCCAGGCCAGCTGTAGCGACGACAAGGAGGGACAGAGCGGCCAGCTTGATAGGCCCTCTCGGCCATCCCCTCCGGGTCTTCCTATCCCCCACCATCGCTAACCTCACCCCCCACACAGCAGTAGAAGTAGGAGAAGACGGAGCGACCGAGGATTTTCCTCCTAGTCTTTTCTAAGTTGAGTCAACCAGGTCAGGAATTACCTCTCACCTCCCTTTCCTGTCTAAATCTGCCTGCAATCCAGCGGCCTAAAGGGCTCGGAGCTCCCCACGGATTGAGTGGGGGAGCCTTTCCTCACACAAAAGGGCTAACTTGCTCGAGGGACGATAAGCCAGCTCATGGGGGTTCCCGGGGAGGCCTTCGCCGGCCGATTCCGATCGCGATTGGCGGTTAATTTTTTCACCCCTCATCTTCGGCAGCCCGGCTGTCCCTGAGGGACCCGCGGCTTTGCGCCCCTACCTTGCGATAGGTTTGCCCTTTCGAATGAGGTGGCTAAATTATACAGCGAGATCGGAGGAAGGCCCTAAAAATCCGAAATCCAAGGGGGTCGGAACCCTTGACAGGCTGACCTTCAGGCATAAGATCGGACATCTCCCCAAACGAGCCTTCTGAAGAAC
>CAZCTZ010000072.1:0-7021 GCA_964501855.1 uncultured Thermotogae bacterium | reverse complement strand
CGGCGATGGCCCTCGGGCGGGTCTACTGGATCGGGCCGACCTTCCGCGCGGAGCGATCCAAAACCAGAAAGCACCTCACCGAGTTCTGGATGGCCGAGGCGGAGATGGCCTACTACGAGCACGAGGACAATTTGCGCCTACAGGAGGAGTTGTTGAGATACATCGTCGAGCGGGCGCTGGAGCGCCGCCGCCGGGAGCTTGAGCGCCTGGAGCGGGATACAAAACTGCTAGAGCGGGAGGTGGAGGGCCCCTTCGCCCGGATCACCTACGCCGAGGCCTTGGAAATATTGAAGGAGAAGGGCCACGAGCTCGAGTGGGGCGAGGACTTCGGCGCGCCGGAGGAGGAGGCCCTGGGGGAACACTTCGGGAGGCCGGTGTTTGTGGAGGCCCTCCCCGCGGAGATGAAGGCGTTCTACATGCAGCCGATGCCGGACAACCCCGAGTTGGTCCTAGCTGCTGATCTGATCGCCCCCGAGGGCTACGGGGAGCTGATCGGCGGGAGCCAGCGGATCCATGATCTTGAGCTCCTGGAGAGGAAGCTAGAGCAGTTCGGCCTCCCACGGGAGCCCTATGAGTGGTATCTTGATCTCCGGCGCTATGGCTCGGTGCCCCACTCGGGCTTCGGCTTGGGGATCGAGCGGACGGTTGCCTGGATCTGCGGACTGAAGCACGTGAGGGAGGCGATCCCCTTCCCACGGCAGCTCTACCGGCTCACCCCTTGACCTCTTTGCCCCGATTCGGGCGCCGGTCTTATACTCATATCCATCGCTTACACTCAAGCTCACCGGTTCAAAGCGGCAGATGGGACGTCATAGGCCCGCAAAAAGGGAAAAGGAGGCTGATCCAGCTCGATGGCTGCTGAGGTGGTGATCGTCGATGCGGTGCGCACCCCCACGGGGCGGTTCCAGGGCTCTCTGGCCCAATACAAGGCCACCGACCTGGGCGCGAAGGTGATCGCCGCGCTGCGCGAGCGGAACGGGCTGGACCCCAAGGGCGTCGATGAGGTCATCATGGGCCAGGTGGTCCAGGCGGGCGTCGGCCAGGCCCCCGCCAGGCAGGCCTCGATCCGCGGCGGCATCTCGCCTGAGGTCCCCGCCGTCGCGGTGAACAAGGTCTGCGGCTCGGCGATGAAGGCTGTGATCATGGCCGCGCAGGCCATAAAAGCAGGCGACGCCAGGGCCATCATCGCCGGTGGGATGGAGTCGATGACCAACGCGCCCTATGCCCTCCCCGGCGCACGCCAGGGCTACCGCCTGTGGGACCAGCAGGTGAAGGATCTTTTGGTCTATGACGGCCTCTGGTGTAACTTCGAGGACCAGCACATGGGCCTGGCTGCTGAATACACCGCGGAGAAATCGGGGATCAGCCGGGAGGAGCAGGACGAATATGCCTACAGGTCACACATGAAAGCGGCCAAGGCGACTGAGGAGGGCAGGTTCAAGGAGGAGATCGTCCCGATCGAGACCCAAGATGGGCTCCTAGACCGGGACGAGACGATCCGGCCGGACACCTCCCTGGAGAAGCTGGCCAAGCTCCCGCCGGTATTCAAGGAAGGCGGGACGGTCACCGCGGGGAACTCCCCCGGGCTGTGTGACGGCGCCTCAGCGGTGCTGGTCATGTCCGCCGAGGAGGCCAAGCGCCGGGGCTTGCGGCCGCTAGTCGAGATCATCGGCTACGCTGTCGTCGGGGTCGAGCCGAAGGAGCTCTTCTACGGGCCGGTGGTCGCCACACGGCTGCTGATGGAGAAGCTCGGCGTGGACATCGACTTCTTCGACCTGATAGAGGTCAACGAGGCCTTCGCTGCGCAGACGCTGGCTGACGGGAAGGAGCTCGGCTGGGACTGGGACCGGGTGAACGTCAACGGCGGGGCGCTCGCACTCGGCCATGCGATCGGCTCCTCGGGGACGCGGATCCTGGCCACGTTGATCTACGAGCTGCGCCGCCGCAAAGGAGAATATGGCCTGGCGACGATCTGCATGGGCGGGGGGACCGCCGCTGCAATGGCGGTCCGCACGCTCCCCTAGAAGCTAAAAAAGATACAGGTTGGCGCCAGCGCCTGCCTCAGCCGGTGCCCTGCAAGGCCGTCGCTCACCCCAAGCGGCTGATGATCATCTACCCCTACCCCTCGAAGGCAGGTGAGAAGGGTGTGGGCGAGCTAGCAGCGGAGATCGGCCTCAGCCTGTCCACCCCTCTCTCACATCATAGCACCTGCGGGAGTGCGAGCTGGTCGAGCTCCACCAAGGAAGGCTGCAATGTCTTCCTCCTCCACTTCCACTTTAACTTCTACCGGCTGGCGGATCACCGAGGGCTTGCGATATAATGCGCGAGATCCGAGCTGGGCTGAGCCGGGTCAGGCCGAGCACGTTAAATCATAGATATAGATATGGATAAGGAGGCCAGGAGGCGATGCTGGAGCGACTGCGGGAGGGAGTGCGTTATCTTCTGGGGGTCCTTCTGTTTGGCTCGCTCTGGGGCGCGCTGGAGGCGACCCTAGGCGGGCTGCTGGCGCTGATCCGCTTCCCCCACTTCGGCGGGACGATGGCCAACGTCGGCTTCCTCACCATGGCCGCAGCGGTAGCGCTCCACGGCAAGCCGGGGATGGCGCTCGGGATCGGGCTGGTCGCCGCCTCATTCAAGCTGCTGAGCGTGCCGATCTTCGGGGTCTCGCCCCTCGCCAAGATGATCATCAACCCGATGATCGCGATCGTCCTGGAGGCGCTGGCCTTCACGCTGGTCGTCGGCCTCGTCCTGCGCCGCTGGCCGCGGAACCTCCTCGCCCAGGCGGGAGCGGGGGTCGGGGCGATGTGGCTCGTCTACCTGGGCGAGCTATTCTCCTTCTTTTACATCACCCGGAGGGTGCCCCGGTTCATCCTCGCTGATCCCTGGGGTTGGGTCCTAACCTCCGGCGGCTTCGCGGCCGGCCTGGCCCTGGTCTCCGTGCCGCTCGGCGGCCTCCTGGGGAGGCTCCTCCTGCGGGTTGAGAGGGCAGCGGAGCCCCGCCCGGCGCTCTACTACGCGGGCGTGATCGGGCTCATCCTCCTCTGCATCGCCGCGGCGGTCTGGGGGACCTTGACGCTGGGCTAGCGGGAAGAGAAAACCTTGAGAGTGTGGCAGAAGGGAGGGGTAAGGATAAGGATTAAGGATGAGGATAAGGATATAAAGATGGAGATAAGGCAGGGGTTCAAACTCGCCGCCCTCGGACTGCTCATGGTGGGGCTCTTCGCCCTCCTTGGGCTCGGGCCGGCCCCCACCCTCGCTAGCAGCCGAGGCCAAGGCCAAAGCCAGAGCCCGAGCGGGGCGCTCGCGCTCCAGGTCCAGTTCGACGGGACGACAGCTCAGTTCACCCTGGAGGAGCTCAAGGCCCTCCCCGCGGCCGAGGTCGAATACCGTGAGCACATCTACCGAGGGGCGCCGATCCGAGCGGTGCTCGCCCTCGCCGGGGCGGACATCGGCAAGCTGGAATGGGTCGAGCCCTGGGGCGCTGACGGCTACCACCGCCGCTACGACCGGCTCACGAGCAAGCGGTTCACCACCATCCTGGCCTACGAGAGGGACGGCGAGCCGCTCCCCGAGGGGGAGGGCCCCCTGCGGGCGGTCTACCCCGGCGGCTCCCCCAAGATGATGGTCAAGCAGGTCGTCAAGCTGGTCGCGAAGCTGGGGACTTGGCGGCTCACCTTGGTCACGGTCACGGACGGCCAGGAGCGGGAACGGGAGTTCACCTTGGAGGAGCTCAAGGGGCTCCCGACCCGGGAGATCACCGCTCAGGGTGGCACCTGCCCCTGCGAGAGGCACACCTACCGGGGCGTCGCGCTCCTGGCGCTGTTGGAACACAGCGAGATAGATCTGCAGCAGGCCCAGTCCGTCGCCGCGGTGGCCTCCGATGGGACCGCTCTCGAGCTTGAGCCTGAAGAGCTCACCGAGGGGAAGCCGCTCCTCGCCTGGGAGCGCAACGGGGCCGCGCTGCTGGAGGAGCTGGGCACGGTGGCCCTGGTCGACGAGGGCGGCGTGCGCCTGTGCCAGCTAGAGCGGATAATCGTTCTCCTTCGAGTTCGAGGCGGGGGAGAGAGCCGATAGGTCCCCTGGCCGATTGAGATTGAGGAAGCTTTCCAGCTCCGGGTCGGCCTCCCGGAGCCGCTCCTCGGGGATGACCTTCCTCGGGAGGAGCTGGCAGAGCTCCTGGAGCTTCAGCCTCCTCTGGTCGATCAGCTCCTCGAGCTTGGGGAGGCAGCGGCGGCTGTAGATCGCGAGCAGCGGCTCGAGGGAGCCGCGGACCTGGGGGACGACAGCCCAAACCTCAGGGTCGATCTCCCCCACCAGGAGGCTTATCAGCTCGGGCCTAAGCCGGGGCATATCACAGGCTACAGCGAGGCTATATTCCGTGGTGGAGGCCGAAAGCCCGGTGTAGAGCCCCCCGAGCGGGCCGAGGCCCCCGATCCGATCCGCGAGGACGGCCACCCCTAGCGGCTCCAGCAGCTCGACGTAGCGCCGCGAGGGGCCGGTCACCGCTAGCACCTCGGGGAACAGCCCTCGCAGCAGCCGAGCCGTTCGCACCACCGCCGGCTGGCCCTCCCACTCGATCAAGCCCTTGTCCCGGCCCATCCGGGTGGAGCGGCCGCCGCAGAGGAGGATCGCCGAGACCTCGCTGAACATGGACGATGGACAGAGATTGAATATACTGTCGACGACCGGCTTTCTGTCAAATCAGCGGGAGCGGTTGCCCCGGGTTGGGGGTCAGCGGGGGTTGACAAAGAGGAAGTTTTATGGTATAAGCTAATTCACATTCATCCGAAAGGGCAAACTCGCCGAAAGGCGGGGGCGCAAAGCCACAGGCCCTAAAGGAAGGGGCGGCTGGGTTGCCGAAGATGAATGGTGAAAGGAGATTATTAGGGTGTTTTCCTACCCCGACCCTCCTTCGGTTTCCCCCTTTCGGCTTGGCCAGCGATGGGTGCGGCCAAGTTCGGGTCTTCAAACCCGGCAGGCTGCCAGGGTTTTGCCACCGCTCTTGCCTCCGGGGCGGTGGATTTTTCCCCAGCAGCCTCCGAGGTGGCGGTTCGACTCCGCAGGGCCAGGCTGGTTAGGGGGTGAGAGGGGCCCTGGAGGGAGCTGCCCACACCTTACCTCATGAGCCCTCCCTGGGCAGCTCCCTCCTCCTGCCTTCCAGGGCTCCCTTCTGTCTGAATTGAATGGACTAGAGCCAGCCGGCCAGGGCGCCACCGACCGCTAGGAGTCCCACCCCCCAGCAGTAGTAGGCGAAGAGGGCTAATCGCCCGCGCTGGAGCGCCCGGAGGAGCCACCGGATGGCGAAGACCCCGGTGAGCATCGCCAGGGCGGTCCCCGCCAGATAGGGCCCGATTAGCCCCTTATAGACCCCCGGCTGGGCCGAGGCCTCACCCACCTTGAGGAGCGCCGCGCCGAGGATCGCCGGGATCGCCAAGATGAAGGAGAACTCCGCGGCTGCCTCCCGCTTCAGGCCCAGGAGCAGCCCCATCCCGATGGTGAACCCACTCCGGGAGATCCCCGGGAAGGTCGCGAGTCCCTGCATCGCCCCGACAAGGAGCGCATCCCACACCGTCAGCTCCCCCAGCGAGCGGCCCCCTGGTGAGCACCTAGCCCGCCGCTCCGCCGAGAAGAGCAGCCCGCCGGTGGCCAGCAGGGCCAGGCCCACGGCGAGCGCCGAGCCGAAGGCCTGTTCGATCCACCCCCTCAGTGGGAAGGCCAGCGCGACCGTGACAGCGGTCCCCACGGCGATCAGCCAGAGGAGCCGTAGATTCTCCTCCTCCTTTCCCTCCTCTTTTTCCTTCCCTTCCCTCTTTCCCCTCGCCCCTCGAGCGAGCGGTGCCCGAAGGAGCGCGGCGACCCGCGCTCGGAAGACCCACACCACCGCGATCAGCGTCCCCAGGTGGACCAAGACCTCGAAGAGGAGGCCTGGGAGCTCAACCCCCCAGAGGAGCTCAAGCAGGGCCAGATGACCAGAGCTCGAGATGGGAAGGAACTCCGTCAGCCCCTGGACGACGCTCAAGCTAACGATGTAGGGCCACATCTCGTGTCGGGTCGAGTCAAGTCAAGCTCAATTGTATCCGTATCATAGCTTCCTCGGGGGCGGTTGCCAAGCCGAGCTGAGCCCGGGCTGACCGCAAGGGCCCTTGCGGGCCCCTAGGAGGGGCGCTATGCTCTTCTTGTCTTGCAAGGCATGGTCAGCAGCGGCAAGTATGGCTTCCCCAAGGAGAACCGACTCCTGCGGGAGCGGGACTTCCAGCGGGTCTACCGGGAGGGCCGCCTCTTCCAGGATGAGCTCTTCCGGCTCTTCTATCTTGAGAAGGGCGGGGGCCCGCCACGGCTCGGCCTGGCCGTGGGCAAGCAGCTCGGCCGGGCGGTCGTCCGCAATCGGGTGAAGCGGGCCCTCCGGGAGGCCTTCCGGCTCAACAAGGAACTCTTCGGGGACCTCGACCTGATCGTCCAGCCGCGCCCCGAGGTGGCTGCCCTCCCCCCCTTGGAGATCCAAGCCCGCTTCCTCAGGAGCGTCCAGGCCCTCCGCCGGCGGCTCCGGCCCCGACTCCGACCGGCCGATGGGGATGGGGATGAGAGCGAGGCCCCTGGCTGATTGAGCCCCTGGCCTGGGCAGGGAAGTTGCAGCCGGAAGCCCCTGATGTTATATTATCTTGCGGCTAAGGACCGATCCGCTCTGATCTTCAGCGAAAACTCGATGCAAATAAATCAACGAGAGGGAGGCGAGGGGTGAACCCGGGCTATGGCTGCTAAAGAGGTCGTGCTGCTGACCCGTGAGGGCTACGAGTTCAAGAGGAAGCAGCTCGAGGAGTATCGCCGAGTGCTCTACGAGGAGATCCCCCGCCGGCTGAAGCGCGCCGCGGAGCACGGCCGGGAGCTGCGCGAGAACAAGGAATACCTGGACATCAAGCGGGAGCAGGAGTTCCTCGAGGCGGAGGTCCGCCGACTGGAGGAGCTGCTCGACAACGCCGAGATCATCGATGAGAGCCAGATCAGCACCGAGTTCGCGGGGCTG
>CAZCTZ010000071.1:0-7028 GCA_964501855.1 uncultured Thermotogae bacterium | reverse complement strand
AAGTTCTCCACCTACGCCACCCACCTGATCAAGGGTGAGATCCGCCACTACATCCGCGATAAACACAATACGATCCGCATCCCCCAGTGGGTCCAGGAGCTGGGCCACCAGGTCGCGCTGGCCGAGGAGCGCCTCTTCAAGCAATACGGCCGGTTCCCCACCATCAGTGAGCTGGCTGAGGAGCTCAACATCACCGAGGAGGGCATCAAGGAGGTCCTCAAGGCTCGAGACGCCCTCAACTATATCTCCATCGACGAGGAGCGCCGAGCGGACGATCCCCGCCCGACGATCGATATCGAGCGGATCCGGAGCAAGCGCGAGGAGCCCTTCCCCATCGAGCAGCGGATCCGTATCCTCATGGCGATCGAGCGCCTGAGTGAGCTCCAGCGGAGGATCATCCAGGGGCTCTTCTACCACGAGAAGAGCCAAGCCGAGGTGGGCCAGGAGGTGGGCCTCTCCCAGCGACAGGTCTCCCGGCTCAAGCAGGCAATCCTGGAGGAGCTGAAGCGCCTCCTCGACGACGAAGACGAGGAGCAGGAGCTCGATCAAGCGAGCTAGACCGAACCGAGCTAAGCTCCCTCCCGTTTAGGTATAATAATTTCGACAGGTCCCGAAAGGGCAAACCCGTCGTAAGGCGGGGGCGCAAAGCCGCGGGCCCTCATCCCAACGAGGAGGTGGGAGGGCAGCCGGGCTGCCGAAGGACCATGACTGCGAGACCCTCCGCCAGTACAAGTGGTGTCGGACTGGCTCTGCTCCTGCCCTTGCTGAGCATCATGCTCACCCTGGGAGCGAGCGGCTTCAGCTCTAGCTCCGGGTCTGAGTCCGGGTCGACCAGCGTCGGCTGGAGTGTCCTGCCCTTCGCTACCCTCTCCCTCAGCCCCGACGGCAACCCCAGCAGCTCCGTCAGCGCCGGTTTCCACCTCCCCGAGCCGACCGCGGAGGACCTAGAGCGGGGCTACCTCGAGGTCCCGGATGCGCTCACCTTCATCGCCCGCAGCAACACGGACTGGCAGCTCTTCGTCCACGCCGATGAGAGCGAGCTCGGCCGCAGCTACGACGGCCTCTACGTGAAGCCACTCAGCGATCTCCAGCTCCGCGCGCGGGCACGGGTGCGGATACAGGAGGGTCCGGAACCAGAAGCGAAGGCAAGGACAGGCAGCTACCTCCCCCTCAGCAACGAGCCTCAACTGCTCATCCGGGGCGGGCGGGGCGAATGGGAGATCGAACTCGACTATCGGATACTCCTCCACCGGGAGCGGTATCGGCCGGGCGACTACCAGGTCACGCTGGTCTACACGATCACCCCGGAGTAAAGTTTTTGTTTGTAATCTATATTACAAATAGGGCTTGACTCCCCCCTTCTGTGAGGTTATAATCATCCTGAGCTTCCAGCTCCTCAGGCTGAAAGCTCAAATCAAACAGAAAAGCAGGAGCCGAAAGGGCAAACCCACGGCAACGTGGGGGCGCAAAGCCACAGGTCCCACCGGGATGGCTGGGCTGCCGTAGCTCCTAATAGCTAAAAGACTATTAGGAGGTAAGGCATGTCCAAACTCCAAGTCCTCAGTTTGACCCTCCTTTTGGTCGGGCTTTTGGCGTTGGGCAGCGGCTTGGCCGCTGAGGAGAGCCAGGGGACGAGCGCCCTCTGGAGCGTCGAGGGCTGCTGGATCAAGCTAGAGGTCCACTCCCCTGCGAACCTGGGCACCATCACCGGCCCTGGTCAGGTGATCGAGAGCACCGGTAACCCGGTGGCACTCACCACCAACTGCGGCAAGTGGGTCCTCGAGATCGAGGCCACCGATGTCAAAGCACCCATATCGGCGGAGGAAGTCCTGGAGGACTTCGAGTGGCGGGTCGGCGAGTGCCCCTCTGGGGTTACCTGCCAGGACACCTACGTCAACTTCCCGGGCCTCAACGAAAGGATGACAGCAGCGGAGCCGAAGCACGAGATCTTCGAGGCCAAGTTCGGGATGGACTACCGCTACACCTCCGATATGCATGACCTGCCCGGGGACTACAGGGTCGAGCTGCTCTACACCGTGACGACGCCATAAGCCCCTCTTGGATGCCATGAGCGCTGGAGGGGGAGGAGCTCTTCTCGGGTGGTTGGCTTCCTCCCCCTACTCTTTTCCCTTCCCTTTGAGCTAACCATGCGCGGGTGCGGGTTCAAGTCCAAGCTGGCTATCCTAGGCCTCGCTTTGGGCTCGCTCGGTGTGATCATCGCTCTCCATCTGGAGGCGCTGGAGGTCTCCCAGCTCGAGTTTGATCTTGAGGTCCCTCCGGGTGAGACGGCCACCTACAGCTTCGTGGTAGGCAACGATGAGGACCTCGTCGATGACATCAGGATCTACTTGGCCGACTGGGACCGCGACCTTGAGGGGAACCACCGGTTCTACGAGCCCGGCACCCTCCCGCGGTCCAACACCGGTTGGATCACGGTCTCTCCCACTCATTTCACCCTCCGGCCGGGCGAGCAGAGGGAGGTCCGCTTCACGATCACGGTCCCGCCCGACGTTGAGGGGACCTACTGGGGGATGATCATAGTCGAGGGCCGGCCGCGGCCCCAGGAGGGAGAGGAGGGGATGGTGATGGCCGTGCCGCGGTTCGGGATCAAGGTCTACGAGACCCCACCGGGGACCGCCCGCCGCGACGGCCGGATCACCTACATGGAGCGGCTCGGCCTCAACCCCCTCACCATTTTGGTGGAGTTCGAGAACACGGGGAATGCCCACCTCTGGGTCGGCGGTCAGGTGGAGATCAGGGACGCCCGAGGTGAGACGATCCGAACCTTGCCGATCGGGAGGTTCCCCGTGCTCCCCGGGGCGAAACGGCGGGTGAGGGCCGTCGACGAGGGTGAGGGGCCCCTCCCGCCCGGGGAGTATCTCGCCCTGGCCGTCCTCGACTTCGGCGGCCCCTACCTGGTGGCAGGCCAGATCCACTTCGAGGTGGAAGAGCTGCGCTTGCGGCCGATCGGGGACGCGACGGCTCCGCCTCAAGACCTGGACGGGGACGGCCTATATGAGGACGTGAATGGGGACGGCCAGCTCACCATGGAGGATGTCGCCCTCCTCGAGGCCTACATCGGCAGCCCCGAGGTCCAGGAGAACGCCCGGGCCTTCGATTTCGACAACGACGGCGACGCTGACCTGGACGATGTGCGCGTCCTCAAGGAGATGGTCGAGGCTCAGCAGGGGTGAGCGCGAGCACAAGGTCCAAGGTCAGGATTAAGGTAAGGTAAGCTCAAGGTTAAGGTAAGGTCTAGCCACCTCAGCGCCTGATAGCACCGGCTGGGCCCGGCCCTCGACTCGAAACCCCTCATGGTGTGGCTCACGTTACACCATAACCATGAGGGGACCCCTTAGAATATCCTCCCGAGATGGCGGTGATGCCACCAAGTCGCCTTTTATCTCCATTGCTATTGCCCTTCGCCCTCGCTGTTGCCATCTCCACCACCTGCACAGCTCAGGTGGAGCTCGAGACCCTCTCGCCGCCCAAGACCGGTGCGCCAGGGGACTTCGTGACCCACGTCTTTGCGCTGAGGAACCTCGGGGCCAGGGAGACCTTCCACTTCGAGCTCGAGCTTCCCCCCGGGCTCAGCCTGGTGAGCGTTCCTGCGCCGGTGACCCTGGAGACGGGCGAGGAGGCCCGGGTCTTCGTCACCGTCTTCATCACCCCCGCGGCCCAAGCCGGGGTGAACATCATCACGCTGACGGCCACGGACACCTCGTATGCGCAAGCTACGGCGGTGATCGAGGTCCTCCCGGTCGCGGCGGTGGAGGTCATCCCCCCGCCGGACACCTCAGCCGACCCGGGAGAGGAGGTGGTCCTCCCCTTCACCGTCGTCAACCGCGGCAACGTCCAGGATGAATAAGCGATCTCCGCCAGCTCAGCCCTGGGGTTCGAGCTCGAGATCGAGCTCGAGCTGGATCCCCCGGAGGGGGTCATCGCCCTCTCGCCCGGTGAGGAGAGGACGGTGACGGTCGTGCTCAAGATCCCCGAGGATGCCAAGCCGGGCAGGGATTGGGTCACCCTGACCGCGACCTCCCTCGGCTTCGCGGGGGTGAGCGCCTCGGGGACGGCCGTCGTCACCATCCTCCCACCGCCTCCCCAGGCGGTGGGCACGACCCTGTTCTTGGAACTCCCCTCGGAGGTCTCCCTGCGGCTCGAGCGGGATCTGCCGGAGCTGGAGAGGGTCAGCACGGCTCGCCTGGACTTCAAGAGCAGCGGGAGCTTCGACGGGAGCCGCTTCGAGCTCCGGGCCAGCCTCTCCGATCTGCTCAGGACCTGGAGCACCAGGGACTACTCCCTCCGGTGGGAGGTGCCCCTCCTCGGGTTCACCCCCCTGAGGCTCAGCCTGGCCAGGGAGGTGGACGAGGAGCGGGAGGAGAGGGTAATCGAGGCGGAGCTTGAGGGGGCGGCTAAGGCCGCCCTGCTCGGGCTCGGCCTCCGCCAGGCGATCCGAGAGGGGCTGGTCCGGGAGTCGATCCTGAGCCTCTCCTTCAGTTCGTTGACGGAGCCCTTCCGGCTGGCGCTGGAGAGCGAGCTGGGGAGGATCGAGGGCCTCTTCGACCAATCTACCCTGCTGGGCGCGGAGTTCGAGCGGGAGGGGATCTCCCTGGCCCTCCGGGCGGGCCGAATCGGCCCCCTCTTCCCCGGCGGAGATGAGGAGGAGGTCGAGCTTTCGGGCGATATCTCCCTTCCATCGCGCCTCGCTGCCCACTGGTCCTATAGCATCTCCCATGACAACGTGGAGGGCGATCCGGGGCGCCCTACGGTCACGACCACCGTCTCCCAGGGGTATCTCAGGCTCGCCCTCGGGGGGCTCCCCTCGTTGAGTTCCGGCTTCAGCGCGGAGCGGAGCTGGAGCAGCCCCGCGGGGCTGCCCCCCACCATCGATGAGTGGCACCGCGAGAGGGCGCTGAGGCTCAGTCAGCGCCTGGGCCCCCTCTCCTACTCCATCCTGGGGAGGCAGGAGGAGGACATCGACCTGGTCAGCGGCACCGAGCTTGAGAGGCTCAGTTTCACCGAGAGATTCACGGTGGAGCTGGCGGAGTGGCTCCAGGGGGAGCTGTGGTTAGCCCAGGAGGTATGGCGTGACCTTGGGGCTGGGACGCAGAGCAGCTCGAGCAGGGTGAGCGTCACCTTGAGCCTGGAGGGCTCGCCGATCTCCGCCTCGCTCACCCTGGCCCTGGAGGACGGCTCGATCGGGTTCGCCTCCCGGCTCGCCGGCCGGATCGCCCGCGACCTGGCGTTCTCGCTCCGCGGGGAGGGGGAGATAGCCGATGGCAGCGCGACATTCGATGCCACGTGGGATTTCAGCCTGAGCTTCCTCCTCCCCCTCCCGTTCATCGTCGTCAAGGGGAGGGTGGAGGGCTACGTCTTCATCGACGAGGACGGGGACGAGGAGAGGGACCCCGGCGAGCCGGGCGTCCCCGGGCTGATCTTGAGCATCGATGGGACCGAGGTCCGGAGCAACACGGGGAGGGAGGGCTTCTTCCGGTTCCCTCCCCTCCTCCCTGGGAGGTACGAGCTTGTGATCGAGAACCTGCCCGTGGGGCTGGCCCCGGCGATCCCACTGCCGGTCGAGATCGAACTGGAGGAGGGCGAGGTCCTGCAGCTCGAGCTCCCGCTGCGGCGGGTGGCGGCGATCGTGGGCGTGGTCTTCGACGACGCCGATAGGGACGGTGTGAGGGACCGGGGTGAGCGGGGCCTCCCCGGAGTGCGGGTGGTCTTGGAGGACGCCTCGGAGATGGAGATATTCACCGATCCTGAGGGCGGCTTCGCCTTCACTGAACTCCTCCCCGGGCGCTACCTGGTCTGGCTCGATGTCGCGACCCTCCCCGAGCGCTACGAGCCGACGACGCCCACCGAGGTGGAGGTCCAGCTCGAGCCGGGCGAGGTGGCGGAGGTGGAATTCGGCACGGCGGAGCGGCCCCGGCCGGTCATCATCACCTACCAGCCGCCGGTGGCCGAGTTCACCTGGAGCCCCGAGGAGCCGCGGGCCGGTGAGAGGGTGATCTTCGACGGCTCGGCCTCCTACGATCCCGACGGGGAGATCGTGAGATACGAGTGGGACTTCACCGGCGACGATATAACCGATGCCGAGGGCAAGGTCGTCGAGTGGGTCTTCCCCGAGCCCGGAGCCTACCCCGTCGAGCTCACCGTCACCGACGACGACGGCTATACCGGCTCCGTGAGGAAGAGAGTCACCATCAGATCCACTTGAACACCCTCCGGCTCCGGTAGAAGTAGTCCGCTCCGGAGATGAGCGCCATGAAGACCGCCAGGGCGATAAAGAGCTGCTTGGCGACCGCGCCGGCGGGGCCCCACTCGAAGTAGCTGTTCCCCAGGATGACGAAGACCAGCCCGATGTGGGAGAGGGTCTTCAGCTTGCCCAGCGGGGAGGCCCGGATCACGATGTTCTTGGAGATGGCCAGGATCCGCAGGCCGGTGACTAGGAACTCCCGGGCCAGGATGACCATGACGATCGGGGCGCCCCAGCCGCCGAACTCGCCGAGCTGGACGAAGCAAAGCAGCGCGGAGGCGATCAGGAGCTTGTCCGCGATGGGGTCGGCGAACTTCCCGAACTCGGTCACCTGGGAGTAGCTGCGGGCGACGTAGCCGTCGATGGCGTCGGAGAGGGCCGCCAGCGCGAAGATGAAGATGGCGAGGATCTTGCTCCACCTGTAGGGGAGGAGGATCGCGGTCATCAGGAGGGGGATGATCGCGATCCTGAGCAGTGTGATCTTGTTCGGCAGGTTGAGCCCCATTCCCGATTCCCGCAAGGAGTATAAGCCCCCGCCCCAAGGTTGTCAACGGATCGCGAAAGGGTGCATAATCTAGCGCTTCAGGTCGGCGATCGGAGGGGGCTGGGAAGAGGTTAAGCTTGATCGAGATGAGGAAGATCATCGTCCACGGCGGGGCGGGTAGGATCCCGCCCGAGCTCCAGGGGAAGCGCAAGCCCATCCTGGCCGAGGCAGCGCGCGTCGGCGCGCAGCACTTCGCGGAGGGGCCCGAGCGGGCCGTCGAGC
>CAZCTZ010000070.1:0-7032 GCA_964501855.1 uncultured Thermotogae bacterium | reverse complement strand
CCAGGATGACGTTGGCCCCGTCGGCGACGGCTTGGTCTACCGCCTCCTCCCAGCTCGCCCACCGCCCCTCGGGATAGTCGTAGGGGGTGGCGATCCGCGCTGTCCAGGGCCAATCGGTGAGAGCGACCCCCGCGGCGGTATGGACCCCGGGTCCGGGGGAAGGGAAAGGCTCGAGCCCCGAGAATGCCAGTGCTAGCCCGAGGGCGCTGATCGCCGCCATCAGCCTGAGGCCCGCTTTCATACCCATCTTGAATCTACATCACTCACCGGATGGACGCTTATAGCAGCGTAGGGGCTTCGATTCAAATTCAAACCCCGGTCTTCGGCAAGGCGAAGCTGATCTTCGTCCCCCGGCCGGGCTCCGATTCGGCCCAGATGCGCCCGCCGTGGGCCTCGACCAGCCCCTTGGCGATCGCCAGCCCCAGCCCCGCGCCACCGCCCTCCCGCCGCGAGCGGGACTTATCGGCGCGGTAGAACCGCTCGAAGATGTGCGGCAGGTCCTCCGGTGGGATGCCCACGCCGGTGTCGGCCACGCTCACTACTACCTCATCGGCTCCCTCCTCCAGAGCGATGGTGATCCGCCCGCCGGCAGGGGTGTAACGCACGGCGTTGCTCACCAGGTTGTGCAGGACCTGCTCGATCCGATCGCCATCCAGCTCCAGCTTCAGCTCCCGGGAGCCCTCCAGCAGCTTGACCTCGAGCCGGAGCTCGAGCCCTCGCTCGCCGAGCTGAGGCTCAAAGTGCCTCCCCACCCGTTGGACCAGCTCGACCAGGTCGGTCGGCCCCCGCTCGAGCCGGAGCTCACCCGCCTCGGCCAGCGCCAGCTCGTGGAGGTCTTCTACCAATCGATTGAGGAGCAAAACCTCCTCGTTCAACGCAGCGATCCGCTCCGGCGTGGGGGCGAAGAGGCCGTCCTGGAGGGCCTCCAGTTCGCCGCGGAGGACGGTGAGCGGGGTGCGGAGCTCATGGGCGATGTCGGCGATCATCCGCCGGCGGAGCCTCTCCGACCGCTCGAGCTTCTCGGCCATCCGGTTGAAGGCCGCGCCCAGCCGGCCCAGCTCGTCCTGGGGTGACGCTCTAACCCGGACTCGGTAGCTCAGCTCGCCCGCAGCGAGCCGTTCGGTCGCCCGGGTGAGCTCGGCCAGCGGCCCGGTGAGCCCCCGTGAGAGCGCCGTCCCCAGGAGGACCGCGAGCAGCGCCGCGGCTAGCCCGCCGAGGAGGAGCGAGCGGTTCACCGAGTTGAGGAACTCCCGCTCCAGGGGGTCGAGCACCCGGCTGACCGCCGGCCCGGCGAGGAGCACCCCCACTCGCTCGTCGCCGACCACCAAGGGGAGGCCCTCCCGGGCCAGCCCCGGCGGGAGCCGCTTGCCGATGAGCTTAGGATCGGGCGCGAGCAGGATCTTCCCATCGGCTCCGGCGAGGACCAGCTTCCGCTGGAGGAAATTCATAAGTGGCCTCCCCCGCTCGTGCCCATACCCCCGCAGCAGCGCGCGCCGCTCGAGGAACTTCCCCACGCCTTGCCAGCTCCCCCGCTCGCGATAGTAGTCGAGCAGCTCCTCACGGAGGGGCTCCGCCTGGAGGAGCGCCCCGCGGATCACATACAGCCGGAACTGCTTGGAGACCGTGTAATTGGCCGCGAGGTAGACGACCGCGATCGCCACCAGGATGACCAGGATGAAGGCCCCGATCAACTTGAGCCGGAAGGGGAGCGCACTTATGCTTAGGCTTAGGCTCTTGCTCATACCTGCATCTGCATCTGCCATCCTCGATCCCTCCTCAAGCTTGAGCGAGCCGGGCTTCTCCAAAGAGGAGATTGCATGCATTGATCGTGTGCAGGGCCGAGCTCGAGGTTCGCCCTTGTCCGTTCACATTCCATTCAGGGTCGGGGGCGAGGTGAGCTCGAGCTCAGGTGGGCTCCCGGCAGAACTTGTAGCCGACGCCGTGGACCGTCAGGATATACCGAGGGTTTTGCGGGTCGGGCTCGAGCTTCCGCCGGAGGTTCTTGATGTGGGTGTCGATCGTCCGGGCGAGGCTCTCCGAGGCGTAGCGGTCGAGCGCCTCGAGGAGCTGGACCCGGGTGAAGACCCGCCCGGGGTGGCGCGCTAGGGTCACCAGGAGGTCGAACTCCGTCGGGGTGAGCTCGACCCTCCGGCCGGCGAGCTCCACCTGGCGGCTCTCCAGGTCGATCACCAGCTCGCCGCGGTGGAGCCGGCGAGCTGGGGCGAGCTCCCCCTCCACCCGGCGGAGCACCGCTCGGACGCGGGCGACCAGCTCCCTCAGGCTGAACGGCTTCGTCACGTAGTCGTCCGCGCCCAGCTCAAGGCCGGTGACCCGGTCGGCCTCCTCGGTCCGCGCGGTGAGCATGATCAGGGGGACGTCGGACTCCTGTCGGATCTGGCGGGCCACATCCAGCCCGTCGATCCCCGGGAGCATGAGATCGAGGATCACCAGCACGGGCCGCACCCGGCGGAAGAGCTCCAGCCCGCTCTCGCCGTCGTAAGCGGCGATCACCTGATAGCCCGCCCGCTCGAGATACGCCCGGAGCAGCTCGACGATCCGCTCCTCGTCCTCGATCACCAGGATCTGCTTGGGCATCCTCTCCGCTTCCGCTCCTGCCCCTGCTTTTGCTTCCACGTCCATGATAGTAGCCCCACTTTGGCCTGGCAAGGAACCGGCAAGCTGGACTAGAACAGGAAAGGAACAAGGGGCGAGGCCACCCGCTCGCCGGCCGTGAGCCGTGTCATGGTCATGGGCGACCTCGCCCCTCCCATCATCAGGGGAGCGCTACTGGAAACGGCGCTTAGCTCACTCCTCGCTCCCTTTCTATTTCTATTCTTGATCCTGGTCCCGGTTCCAGTTCCAATTCCAATCCCATTCCCGGTCCCGCTCCTCCTGCCGCTCCTTCCACGGCTTGGGCTTAGGCTTGAGCTCGGGCAACTCCTCCGGCTCCAAGCGGGGCAGCGGCTGAGGCGGCATATAGTAAGGCGGGGGGAAGGCGCAGTAGCAGACGCAGTTGTAGTAGCCCCAGTAGGGGGGAGCGGGCAGGGGTGGCAGCGGCCGATACCACTCCCTCCTCTGCTTCCACTCTCGCTTCCGCTCCCAGAGCTTGGCCTTGAGCTCTTCGAGCGGCTCCGCCCAGCGGGCCCTCATCTCGCGCCACCTGTGCCAGAGCATGAGCTTGGCTAGCTCTCGGGGCCCCGCCCGGGTGAGCCGCTCCTCGAGCCTGCGGGCCTGCTCGTAGGTGAGCTGGCCCGCTCGGACCGCCTCCTCCAGCCGGTGGCGGATCACCTTGTCCTTGGCTGCCCGGATCGCCTCCTTGAGCTGCTCTGGGCTGACGCCGAGCTCCTCCGCCAGCGCCCCCAGGAACAGCTTCAGCAGGGGAGGTTCAGTTTCAGCCCCGGTCTCGGCCTCAAGAGCCCGCTCGCCCAGCCGATGCATTTGCATCGGCATCTGGTGGTGGTAGCCGTAGGGCTGCTGGCCTGGGGTCTGAGTCTGGGCCTGGGTTTGAGTTTGAGACTGAGTGAGGGCCGCTGCACCCGGCAACCCCAGGAGCGCCAGCCCCAGGAGCGCCACCGCCGCTATCGTGATCGAGCGCCTTCTCATCTTCTTCATGTTCATGTTCATGCTATCGCCTCCTTTTCCGGGTTTGGTCAAGGCGATTATAGCCCGAGGATGTGAAGATCCTGTGGAGGCCCCGTGGAGACGTTATGGTGTTCGAGCTCAGATCACCAGCTCCTTGTGCCGGTGGAGGTGGCAGTCGATGTTGATCCCCAGGGGCAGCTCGGCGATGTGCGTCGGGTAGTATTCTACGCGCACGTCCATCGCCGTGTTGACCCCGCCGAGCCCCTGGGGGCCGACCCCCGTCCGGTTGATCGCCTCCAGGAGCTCCTCCTCCAGCTTGGCATATCTGGGGTCGGGGTTCCGCTCGCCCATCTTCCGCATTAGAGCCTTCTTCGCCAGGAGGGCCGCGAGCTCCAGATCGCCGCCGATGCCCACCCCGACCACGATCGGCGGGCAGGGGTTCGGCCCGGCCTCCTCCACGAACTGGACGACCGCGCGCTTCACCCCCTCGAGCCCCGCCGCCGGTGCGAGCATCTTCACCGTGCTCATGTTCTCGCTCCCGGCGCCCTTCGCCGCTACGATCAGCCTTACCTTGTCCCCCGCCACCAGGTCGAAGTGGATGATCGCCGGGGTGTTGTCCCGGGTGTTCTTCCGGTCGAAGAGCGGGTCGTCGACGACCGACGCCCGTAGATACCCCTCCGTGTAGGCCCGCCGGACGGCCTCGTTCAGCGCCTCCTTGAGATCGCCGATGATGTGGACCTCCTGGCCCAGCTCGACGAAGATGACCGCCATCCCCGTGTCCTGACACATCGCTACGCGCTTTTGCGCCGCCAGCTCGCGGTTCCGGACGATGTCCTCCATCGCGCCTCGGCCCGCCTCGGAGACCTCCGTCTGCCAGAACTCCTTCAGCTTCGCCATCACCTCCGGTGGGGTGTCGAAGTTGATCTCCAGGAGGGCCTCCTTCACCGGCTCGATCAGCTCGTGTGCCTCAAGCTCCCTCATAGCACCGGCTCCTTTCGATAGCGCTTCTTCCCCTCCTCGTAGATGTCGCCGCCGTAGATGTCATTGGCGACGATCACCGGGAAGTCCTCCACCACGAGCTTCCGGACCGCCTCCGGCCCGAGATCCTCATAGGCGATGACCTCGCACTGCTTGATCCGCTCCGCTACCAGGGCGGCCGCCCCGCCGGTGGCCACGAAGTAGACCGCCTTGTAGCGCTTCAGGGCCTCGCGCACCTCCTCCCCGCGGTTGCCCTTGCCGATCATCCCCTTGAGCCCGCGGGCGAGCAGCTCCGGGGTGTAGGGGTCCATCCGGTAGCTGGTGGTCGGCCCCGCCGGACCGATGACCTCCCCCGGGCGGGCCGGCGCCGGCCCGACATAGTAGATCACGGCGCCCTCTAGGGGGAACGGGGGTGGCTCACCCCGCTCGAGCCCTTCCACCAGCCGGCGGTGGGCCGCATCCCGAGCGGTGTAGATCACCCCGGAGAGGAGGACCTTGTCCCCGATCCTGAGCTGCTCAACCTCCTGAGTAGAAAGCGGCGTCGAGAGCCGCTTCACCTCCGCCTGACCCTGCTGAGCTTGCGCCATCTCACGCTACCTCCTCGTTTCGTTTAGGCTCTAAACAGAGATTAGAGCCCATCCCGGCGTGGGGCCATGACCCAGGTCAGGGTGCCGATAGCCCTCACCCAAGTGTGATCTTCGTTATAGCCGGGGAGCGACCAGCTCGATATAATCCGGACCGATGAAGTCCAAGGCAGCCTTGTCGGTCTTGAGCGGCACTCTGGTCTTCCTGGTGATCATCTGCGGGTCTGTGGTTGTGGTATCCACCGCTCCTGCTCCCGCCGGGCGCTTCATCGTGGTCATCGACCCGGGCCATGGCGGCCACGACCCCGGTGCGATCGGCTGGCTCGGCCTCCAGGAGAAGGAGGTCACCCTGGCGATCGCCCGCTTGATCGAGCTCGAGGCCTTCCTGAGCGAGCCCCGGCTGAAGATCGTGCTCACCCGCCGGACCGATGTTTACGTCCCGCTCAAGGAGCGGGTGGAGCTGGCGAGCCGCCTGGGAGCAGCGCTCTACCTCAGCATCCACACCAATGCCCACCGCAATCTACAGGTCAAGGGGATCGAGACGCTCCTCCCGGAGAGCTGGCGCGGGCGGAGCTGGGCGAGCCTCTCCCTGGCTAAGCGGCTCCAGCGGAGCCTCATCCGGGAGCTGGGCGCACCCGACCGAGGGGTCAAGTATCAGCGGCTCTACCTGCGCTGGTCCCACGTCCCCGCTGCGCTGGTCGAGGTCGGCTTCATCACCAATCCCGAGGAGGCCCGCCGCCTGGCGAGCCTCAGCTACCAGTATGAGATCGCCCGGGCGATCCTCGCCGGGATCAAGGAGTATCTGGGGCTGACCGGCTGAGCTTGAGCTGGGGATCGATCACTAATCCTGATCACAAATTCAATTGAAGCCCCCTCCCCTGTCAGCCGCTGCCCGGCCTCCTTCCTTACTTTACTTTCTTTCTCCTTTCCCATTTCTCGCCCGCCTGGGACCCCTGGGGTTGCCCCCGCCGAAGGGAAGGGCTATGCTAGCCGGAGTAAGGGGCCAGGGCCCGCCGATCTGGGGGTGAGAGGTGAAGAAGGGTCACTCAGAGGGTGGACCCCAGCCCCGAAAACAATTATACCCAACGAGGGCGGATTGAATGTAGCGTAGATGACATTCACCGCCTGGGGTGCCGAGGACTGAACTAATGAGCTCACCCCTCGAAGATCGCATACTCCATCTGTTCGGTGTTGAAGGCCACTCCGTGGTTGCCGAACCGGTCGAGGACGATCACCCCGCCCTCACCCTTGCCGCCGGTCTCCCGCTCTAGCAGCGCGATCCCCCGCTCGGCCGCCTCCTGGGGGTGGTGGCCCCTCTCGAGCCAGCGGACGACCTCCCGTGCGAGGAGCACTCGGATGATCTCCTCCCCCGCGCCGGTGGCCGAAGCCCCGCCGTAGGCGTTGCAGTAGGTCCCCGCGCCGATGAGAGGGGTGTCGCCGACCCTGCCGGGGAGCATCGTCCAGCGCCCGCCGGTCGAGGTCCCCGCAGCGAGCCGCCCATCTACCAGGGCTACCGCTCCGACTGTCTCCGTCCCGCCCCAGTGGGGCTTGAGCCGCTCCCGGAGGACTTTGAGCCTCTCCCGGTAGCTCAGGCCGGCCAGCTCCTCCTGGAGCTTCCTCACCCTCTCCAGCGCCCGCGGACTGCGCAGCTCCTCCTCGGGGAAGCCCATCTCCCGGGCGAACTGGAGGGCCCCCTCCCCCCAGAGCAGCACGTGGGGCGACTCCCACATCACCAGGAGGGCCACCGAGATCGCGTGCTTGACCCGCGGCAGGGCGGCCACCCCGCCGCACTCCAGCTCGGAGTTCATGATCGAGGCGTCGAGCCGCACCTCCCCGTCGAGCTGGATCGCGCCCCCATAGCCGGCGTTGAACCACTCCGAGTCCTCGA
>CAZCTZ010000069.1:0-7107 GCA_964501855.1 uncultured Thermotogae bacterium | reverse complement strand
CCAGTTCCCCACCCCGACCGTCCAGAGATAGCCCACCATGAGGTGGAGCCTGAGCCCGGGGAGCACCACCTCCCCACCGGTGTAGAGCCCGACCGCGGTGAAGCTCCGGGAGAGGCTGATGCCGTGAGGTTCCCGCAGTGCTCGCTTGAAGCTCTCCACGGGGTAGAGGAGGACCTCCAGGGTCTTTCGGCCCAGCCCGAAGAGCCCGCCGAGGAAGAGCCCGAGCTCCTTGCTCACCGGTTCGCCATATTCCAAGAGGAGCCCGGCCAGGCCCAAGGAGAAGCTGACCGCTCGCTCCAGCTGGTCTGAGCCCCGTTCGCCATAGAGCAGGAGGCCACCGAGGGACCACCCTCGCTGGTGGGCGCCGAGCCCGCCCCCGCCGAGGACGAGGAGGGGCACCTCCGGCTGGAGCTGGGGCAGCTCCGCCGCGGCGAGCTGCTCGTTCAAGCTCGTAAGGTCGAGGAAGAGCCAGCCCAGGGCGAGCCCGCCCCCGCCGCTCAGGACCTCGGCCTCAGCCTTGGCCTCCCCGCTCGCGCTTAAGGGCCAAAGGAGGAGCCCACCGAGCACAAGCACGATCAGGGAACCCCATAATGCCGGCTTCCGTCTCCTCATCACCCTCCTTCAAGGCTTGTGCTCCCCCGGGCGGAGCTTCTCCTCGGGGAGCCCCTCCAGCCAGCGGATCAGCCCGATAAGCTGCTCCAGCGAGGCCTCATAGAGCTTGAGCCCCTTCTCGCGGTCGGCCCGCCGAGGGTCACCGACGGCCCCGCTGCGGGAGAAGTCGCTCGCATCGAAGGCCACCTCCGCTCCGAACTGGGAGAGCCCCCAGCGGGGCGCCCCCTCCGCGGCGGCCTCCTCCAGTGCGCCCTTGTCGACCAGCTCCTCAGCGATGGCGAGCATCATCGCCGTCTCCGGCTCGCCGGCATGGGAGCCGAACCCGGGGAAGAGCTCAGCGATCAGCTCGGCCACCCCAGGCCACCACTGCCAGGTCAGGGCGTAGATGCCCTCCTGGTGGAGCGCACGGGCCACCTCCCGGAGCGCAGCGGTGTTCCCCCCGTGGCCATTGACGAAGATGAGCCGCCTCAGCCCGTGGTAGGCCAAGCTGCGTGCGATCCCCGCTAGGTAGGCCCGGAAGGCCTCCGGGGCGACCCATAGCGTCCCCCAGAATTGGCGGTGGTGCTCGGAGATGCCCACCGGGATAGTAGGAGTGCAGATCGCCCCCGTCCAGCGGGCCGCCTCCCGCGCTAGGGCTTGAGCGATCATGAAGTCCGTCCCCAGCGGGAGATGGGGGCCATGCTGCTCGGTGCTCCCGACGGGGATCAGGGCCACCTTCGCGGTGAGGAACTGCTCACGGGCCCTCTTCCAGGTCTGGTCCTCCAGCATCGGCCCTCGGCTCTTAGCTTAACTTTAGCTGGCAAGCTTCTCCCAGACACGCTTGAGCCAGGACTTCCGCCCCTTGGCCCGCTCCACCTCGGCGGCCACCTGGGGGAGGAGCTTCTTCGCCTTGGCTTGGTATTCCCGCAGGGTGCCCACCCCGATGTTCGTCCTCTCGCTGATCTCCTCGACGTCCATCCGGATGAGGTCCTCTAGGGTCTCGATCCCGGCCTCCTTGAGGGCCCTCGCTCGGCCCTCACCCAATCCCTTGATCCTCCTGAGCTCGGATGTCATCGCTATCGATCTCTCCTGATGGGAAGCTTGCTCTAAGTTAACCCCGGTGGGCTATCCCTGTCAAGCTCCATCGAGTATAATGAGATGAGGTGCAAGATGGGATGGGAAAGTTCGAGCTGGTCAGCGAATTCGAGCCGCGGGGCGATCAGCCGAAGGCGATCCGTGAGCTGGTCGCCGGGATCGAGAAGGGCCTGCGGCACCAGACGCTGCTCGGGGTGACAGGTTCCGGCAAGACCTACACCATCGCCAACGTCATCGCCCAGGTGCAGAAGCCGACGCTGGTGATCGCCCACAACAAGACCTTGGCGGCGCAGCTGGCGAGCGAGTTCCGCCAGTTCTTCCCCCACAATGCGGTGCACTACTTCGTGAGCTACTATGATTACTACCAGCCGGAGGCCTACATCCCCCAGACCGATACCTACATCGAGAAGGACGCCTCGATCAACGAGGAGATCGACCGCCTGCGGCATGCGGCCACCTCGGCGCTGCTGGAGCGGCGAGACGTGATCATCGTCGCCTCGGTCTCCTGCATTTATGGCCTGGGGACGCCCGAGGACTACCGCGCGATGACCCTGACGGTGCGCCGGGGCGAGCTCTGCGATCGCGATGCGATTTTAAGGAGGTTGGTCGAACTCCAGTATGAGCGGAATGACGTGGCCCTGGGGCGGGGGAGCTTCCGCGTCCGCGGGGACGTGGTCGAGCTCGTCCCGATCTACGAGGAGAAGGTCATCCGGATCGAGTGGTTCGGCGACGAGATCGACCGGATCGTGGAGCTGGACCCGATCACCGGGCGGGTCCTGGGCGAGCGAGAGGCGATCACCATCTACCCGGGCTCGCACTTCCTCACCCCGCGGGAGAAGCTCGAGCGGGCGATAAGATCGATCGAGGCAGAGCTGGAGGAGCGGCTAGAGTATTTCCGCTCTCGGGGGAAATTGCTCGAGGCCCAGCGGCTGGAGCAGCGGACCCGCTACGACCTGGAGATGATCCGCGAGCTGGGCTACTGCCCGGGGATCGAGAACTACTCAAGGCATTTGGATGGCCGGGCCCCCGGCGAGCCGCCGGCCACGCTGCTGGATTACTTCCCGAAGGACTTCCTCCTGGTGATCGACGAGTCCCACCAGACGATCCCCCAGCTCCGCGCGATGTATAACGGCGACCGGTCCCGGAAGGAGACCCTGATCGAGCACGGCTTTCGGCTCCCCTCGGCGCTGGACAACCGCCCCCTCCGGTTCGAGGAGTTCGAGGAACGGGTCAACCAAGTGATCTACACCTCGGCCACGCCGGGGCCCTACGAGCGGGAGAAGAGCGAGCAGATCGTCGAGCAGATCATCCGCCCCACCGGCTTGGTCGACCCCGAGGTGGTGGTGCGGCCCGCTCAGGGCCAGGTGGACGACCTGATCGAGGAGATCCGCAAGACGACGGAGCGGGGCGAGCGCGTCCTGGTGACGACGCTCACCAAGCGGATGGCCGAGGACCTCACCGACTACCTGGCCGAGCTGGGGATCAAGGTGAGATATCTCCACTCCGAGATCGAGACCCTCGACCGAGTGGAGATCCTCCGGGACCTCCGGCTGGGGGAGTTCGACGTCCTGGTGGGGGTTAACCTCCTGCGGGAGGGGCTCGACCTCCCGGAGGTCTCGCTGGTCGCGGTCCTCGATGCGGACAAGGAGGGCTTCCTGCGGAGCGAGACCTCTTTAATTCAGACGATCGGCCGAGCGGCGAGGAACGTCCGCGGGAAGGTGATCCTATACGCTGATGAGCTCACCGAGTCGATCGAGCGGGCGATCGCCGAGACCGAGCGCCGCCGGCGGATCCAACTGGAATACAATCGCAAGCACGGGATCACCCCGGAGACGATCCGCAAGGCCGTGCGGGACATCGTCCAGGAGGTGCGCGCGGTGGAGGCGGAGGCTGAAGCGGAGGCTGAAGTCCAGGTGAAACCCAGATCCAAAGCGAAGGCGAAGGAGAAGGCCAGAGGGCTCACCTCCCACGAGCTTGCGGACCTGATCGCCGAGCTGGAGCAGGAGATGTATGAGGCCGCCAGGCGGCTGGAGTTCGAGCGGGCCGCCGCGCTCCGCGACGAGATCAAGGAGCTGCGGAAGGAGCTGGTGGGGTTTGCCTAGCAGTTTCAGTTCCCTCCAGAGGAGCTAGCGGAAGAAGCGACACAGATATCCTGGTAGAGTTTAAAGCCGATCGATCATCTGATCGTCAGGAGGGGTGATTACCCCAGCTTCCGAGGCCTCTCCTGAGCACAGCCTTGCCTCCCAATCTAACCCCTACGCTCGATTCGAGCTGCTGGGGGTTAACCAACGACAGCCCCTTGAATCCGAGAGGGGGCCTGGCATACAATGTGGCCAAAAGAGGAGATAACGCCTGGCCCTGGGTATGGGTAGAGGTTCCCAGGAAGGGGGCCAGGTAGAGGAAGCAGCAGGGTAAAGCTCTCTTCCTTTCCGCCTGAGCTCACTAGGTAGAGCGCAATGGAGGCTGAGTACTGCAGCTTAAGCTGGGGAGGGAGTAGATCCCCCTTAGGCTTCCTGACCAAATCTCGCTCTGTTTTCGGTTATATTATAGCAGGGGAGGTGAGGGCGAGAGATAGTCAAGCATCGGGTCAAAATCCAACTAAATAAGATTAAGTAAGGAGGCAAGCATGAGAGCTTCTGAACCTCTGAAGCTATTAGGCTTGGTCTTGTTGATCTTGGGAGTGGGGCTTGCTAGCTCGATCGAGCTGGGAGTGGCCTCAGCCACTCAGACTCAGGCTTGCCAATCCTGGGAGAGGACCTTCGGCGGGAGCAAGAATGAATATAGCCGCTCCGTCCAGCAGACCGCGGATGGCGGCTTCATCCTGCTCGGATACAGGTTCGATGCAGGGAAAACTTTTATCTGGCTGATCAAAGTCGATGCTCAAGGGAATAAGGAGTGGGAGAGGACCTTCAGCGATGGCGGGGATGATTATGGCTACTCCATCCAGCAGACCGCGGATGGGGGCTTCATCCTGCTCGGATACACGTGGTCTTTCGGCGCAGGAGGCGCTGATTTCTGGTTGATCAAGACCGATGCTCAGGGGAACAAAGAGTGGGAGAGGACCTTCGGCGGCAGCGGGGATGATTACGGCCTATCCGTCCAGCAGACCAGCGATGGTGGCTTCATCCTGCTCGGATACACACATAGTAATGGAGAGGGGAAAGATTTCTGGCTGATCAAGACCGATTCTCAAGGGAATAAGGAATGGGAGAGGACCTTCGGCGGCAGTGGGGATGATTATGGCACCTCCGTCCAGCAGACTGCGGATGGCGGCTTCATCCTCCTCGGATACACGAACTCTTATGGCAAAGAGGAAGGGAGATGGGATCTCCTGCTGATCAAGACCGATTCTCAAGGGAATAAGGAGTGGGAGAAGACCTTTGCCAAGGGTAGCGGGTTCTCCGTCCAGCAGACCGCGGATGGCGGCTATATCCTGCTCGGATACACGGAGCGGGGCCCCTGGCTGATCAAGACCGATGCCCAAGGGGATAAGGAATGGGACAGAACCTTCGGCAGAGGCGACTCGGATGAGGGCTACTCCGTCCAGCAGACCAGCGATGGGGGCTTCGTCCTCCTCGGGGGGACAAACTCTCATGGCACAAGGGGATGGGATTTCTGGCTGGTAAAGATCGATGCCCAAGGGAATAAGGAGTGGGAGAAGACCTTCGGCAGTAGTGACTCCGAGAAGGGCTACTCCGTCCAGCAGACCAGCGATGGGGGCTATATCCTCTTCGGGGGGAAGAAGTCCTTCAGCACGGGAAGGACAGATCTCTGGCTGATCAAGTATTGCCCAGAAGGATAAAAGGATAAGAGAAGGGGATTTTTAGAGAACTGGAGAACCGAGGTTCCACCCTGGGCAGACGGGCCGGGGCTATCCATGATCATGGATCATGCCCCGAGCAGGCAGGGGGGAGGATATAGAGGCTATAGGGGAAACGAAACGATGAGGAGGCTCAAGGCCAAGCTGGCGAAGCTCGACCGGCGGGGCTTCGGCGCTTACAAGGAGCTCCGCGGGAGCTACGACTTCGGGAGCTTCACCCTCTCCATCGACCACGTCCAGAGCGACCCCTTCGCCCCGCCGAGCCGGGTCAAGGTGATCATCCCCCAGGAGGTCGCTCAGTTCCCCAGAGAGCTCTTCAGGAGCAAGCCCCGCCGGCTCGCCCTGGAAGACTATCTGGTGCGGGCCTTCCTTGGGAGCTGCAGGAGGCTCGTCAAGGGCCAGCGCGGGAGTGGTAAGAGCGGCCTGCTGACGACCCTGACGCCCTCCCAGGCGATCCTCCCCCGGACGACCGCCGAGGTCGACGACGACAAGGTGATCATGCGGTTCCTCGTGGGCCTGCCGGCCTACGGGCGGACGATCGCCGCCGACCAGGCCCGCGAGATGTTCTTCGAGGAGATCCCCGCGATCGTCCAAGCTTCGCTGATCTACCGCAACCTGGACGCCGCTGAGCTCAGGGAGTGGGTGGAGACCGCCGAGGACGCCGAGGCCATCCGTGAGCAGCTCGAGGAGCGAGGCCTGGTGGCCTTCGTCGCCGACGGGGCGATCCTCCCGCGGGAGTCGGGCGTCTCCCAGCGGCCGATGCGGGGCGCGATCCCCTTCCGATCGCCGGCGAGCCTCCGGGTGGAGCTCGAGCTGCCGGGCCGCGGCAAGATCGCAGGGATGGGCATCCCCGAGGGGGTGACCTTGATCGTCGGCGGGGGCTATCACGGCAAGTCGACCCTGCTCGACGCCCTAGCTGAGGGCATCTACAACCACATCCCCGGGGATGGGCGGGAGTTCGTGGTGACCCGAGCGGATGCGGTGAAGATCCGCGCTGAGGACGGCCGCTTCGTCGAGAAGGTCGATATCTCGCCGTTCATCCGGGACCTCCCCATGGGGATCTCCACAAAGGAGTTCTCCACGAAGGACGCCTCCGGTTCGACCTCCCAGGCGGCGAACATCATCGAGGCGCTCGAGCTCGGCGCGAGAGTCCTCCTAATAGATGAGGACACCTCGGCGACCAACTTCCTGATCAGGGACGAGCGGATGAAGCGACTGGTCGCCAAGGAGGAGGAGCCGATCACCCCGCTGGTGGAGAAGGTCCGCCCGCTCTACCGCGAGCACGGCGTCTCGACGGTGATGATCATGGGCGGCTCCGGCGAGTTCTTCGAGGTAGCCGACACGGTGATCAAGCTGCGAGAGTTCCTCCCCTACGATGTGACCGAGGAGGCCAGGGAGATCGCCCGCTCGAGCCTGAGATCGGGCTTGGGATTGGGTTTAGCTTCGAGCTCCGCCCAGGCTCGGGCAGACCCCGCTGCTGGCAGCGCCAGCGGGCTTGAGTTCGGGGAGATCAGGCCTAGGGCGCCCCTCCCCAGCTCGATCGACCCCCGCACCCGCCGCGGCGGGGGCGGGAAGGTCAAGATCAAGGTGCGCGACCGGCG
>CAZCTZ010000068.1:3734-7214 GCA_964501855.1 uncultured Thermotogae bacterium | reverse complement strand
CGGCGTCGGCCGCCTCCACGATCGCATCGGGTGCGAACCTCGCCGGGACGAAGATCACCGAGGCGTCGAGCTCGTGGCGGGCGAGGGCCTCCTCTACCGAGTTGTAGACGGGGATGCCGTCGAGCGCGGTCCCGCCCTTCCCCGGGGTCACCCCGGCGACCACCTTGGTGCCGTAGGCGACCATCCGCCGGGCGTGGAAGCTGCCCTCGCTGCCAGTGATCCCCTGGATGAGGACCTGGGTCTCGGCGTCGGCCAGGATGCTCAAAGGGTGACCCCTCCTTAGATCCTGCTCGGAGTATAACGGAGGGGTCACCCGGTGTAAAATGAAAAGGGATGGGGATAGCCAGCTCGGACTAGACTAGAGGATCAGAACTTACATACCTTGCGGACGTCGAAGTTCTGGACGACGAGCTGGCTGGCGGAGCAGATCTCACTCCCGGGGGTCATCCCGCGGGCCTGGATGAGGATCTCCGCGGCGAAGGCTAGCCCGCCCAGGTGGCGCATGGTGTAGCAGAGGTTCCCGAAGTCGATCAGGACGTTCTCCTCGCCGAGGGCTACGAGCTTACCCTCTTTGATCTCCCCGGACATGTCCTTCTTACGGATGGTCACCGGGACGAAGACGATCTCCTCTTCCCTGCGCACCTTCCGCTTGATCGCACGGATGATCCGCACGGTCCGCTTGACCTCGACCAGCTTGCCCTGGGGCATCTGGACGACAAGATCGAAGTAGAGCGTGAGCTTGCGCTCCGGCCGGCGCAGCTTGATCAGGGGGTTCTCGATCCGGATCTCGATGGGACAGGCCCCTGCCGAACCTGAGGTGTCGGACTCAGCCCCCCCTCGGAGCGGCTGGGCTTGAGCTAGGCCTAGGCCGCCCTGGGCCAGGGTCAAGGTGCCCGCAAGCGCCCCTAGCCCCTTGAGGAGGGTCCGCCGGTCTATCCTCCCCTCCCCTCCTCCTGATCTTGCTCTTGCCCTTGCTCTCGCTCTCTCCCTCTCCCTCGCCCCCGGCTCCCCTTGGAGGCATCGCACCTGCTCTTTAGATGTGGACATGCTCTCTCCCCCCTCTCGCCCCCGACTCGCGATCGACCAGCTCGGTGGGCTCGGCTCAAAGCTGGGAGCTCATTCGCTTTAAGGATAGGCAGCTGGCCGAAAGGAGGGAAGGAAGGGGGAGAGGGGAGGAGGTGACCTCGATCACTCAGGGGGGTGAGGCTAGGGCGGCCGCGTGGGGGCTGCGACCGCCCTAGCTTAGTCGGCTTGGCCCATACGGATTCGAACCGCGTCCTTTTGAGCTGCTGGGGAAAAATCCACCGCCCCGGAGGCGAAGAGCGGTGGCAAAACCCTGGCAGCCGGCGGGGTCCTCCCCCGCCTTAGGATGCACCAAGCACGGGCCAAGCCCTTTGGGGGTGTGGGGAACCGCACCATCCCTGTTGCTATCATGGCCACTTCGCTATGATTTTACCAAACCCAGGAGGTGGACTGACAGCCGTCACCTCACTTGCCCGGGTGGTGGCTTTAAGTTATTTTACCAATGGCATATTGGATTACCACCTGGCTGGAGATAATCTTGACCATCAGTGAGGAGGACCTGCGGACGGTCGAGCGCCAGCTCGGGCGGGAGCCGCGGGGTGTGCTCGCGGTCGAGCGCCGCTGCCGGTGGGGCTACCCCCAGGTGATCAAGGTCTACCCCCTGCTGCGGCATGATGGAGAGTGGGAGGTCTTCCCGACGCTCTTCTGGCTCACCTGCCCGACGTTGCGGGAGCAGCTCTCCCAGCTCGAGCACCAAGGCTACATCGAGAAGCTGGAGGAGCGCCTCGCCGAGGACGAGCAGCTCAGGGAGGAATACCACCGGAATCACCGCGAATATATCGCAGAGCGGTGGGCGGCCCTCACCGAGGGGGACCGCTTGTTTGTGGAGGAGAAGGGCCTGGCCCGGGCTCTTAAGGAGCGGGGGATCGGCGGGCTAGCCGATTGGAACAAGGTCAAGTGCCTCCATCTCCACTATGCGCATCAGCTCGCCCGGGGGAACGCGCTCGGCCGCTGGCTAGAAGAGCACTTCCCCCTGGAGGAATGTCCCCCGGAGCGGATCATCTGCTCTGCGAGGGGTGAATTCACAAAGTCTTCACATTCTAGTATCATCACAAGGGCGGTTCACCCGCTCAGTTAGGACGAAGCTGAGGCGAACGAAAAGGAAAGGAGAGGAAAGGAAAGGATGAAGAAGAGAAAGATGAGGATGCTGACCTGCGGAGGTGCGGCGCTGCTCTTGGTAGCACTGACGACCGGCCTGGCGGGCATGGGCCATCTACAACCGCCTTGGCCGGAGCGAGCGGTGGTGATCAATGAGGTCGCCTGGGCTGGGACCGCCGCCTCGACGACCGATGAGTGGATCGAGCTTTACAACACCACCGACGGGGAGATCGACCTCAGCGGCTGGCGGCTGGTCTCCGATGATGGCAGTCCCGATATCGTCCTCTCGGGGGTGATCCCCGCCCGGGGCTTCTTCCTCCTGGAACGCGGCGATGATGAGACGATCAGCGACATCCCCGCTGATCAGCTCTACCAAGGGGCGTTGAGCAACAGCGGCGAGACCCTCCGGCTGTTCGATCCGGAGGGGAGGCTCATCGACACCGCCAACGGCGACGGCGGCCCCTGGCCCGCGGGCACCGCTGCTTACGATACCCCGCCCTATGCCTCGATGGAGCGGATCACCCCATCGGCCCAGGATACGGATGCGAACTGGGCGACTAACGAGCCCGAGTGGGCCCGCAACGGCCTCGATGCCGACGGCAACCCGCTCTGTGGCACCCCGAAGGCCGCCAATTCCGTCTTCAACCTCCCGCCGGTGGCCGACTTCAGCTACTGGCCGCTTCGGCCGACCACCCAGGATACGATCTACTTCACTGATCAGTCGAGCGATCCCGATGGGAGGGTCATCCGCTGGGAGTGGGACTTCGGCGATGGGACGGGGAGCGAGCTCCAAACCCCCTCGCATCGATATGCCGACGATGGCCGCTACGTCGTGCGCCTCACCGTGACTGACGACCGTGGCGCTACTGACGAGGTGTCTCAGATGATCGAGGTGGCGAACGTCGCCCCGACGGCCGCGTTCTCCGTCTCCCCGGAGGAGGCCCCCACCGGCGAGCTGATCACCTTCGATGCCTCGGCTTCTACCGATCCCGACGGGAAGATCACAAGATACGAGTGGGACTTCGACGGCGACGGGGTGTTCGACGCGAGCGTGGTCCTGCCCAAGCTCGCCCATTCCTTCGCCGACGACGGCACCTACACCGTGAGGCTCCGGGTGACCGATGACGATGGGGCGACGGACATGGCCTCGCGGACGGTTCGGATACTCAACCGGCCGCCCCAGGCCCGATTCGGGTGGGAGCCGGAACGTCCGACCGATATGGACACGATCAAGTTCATCGACCAGTCGACCGACCCCGACGGGAGGGTCGTCTCCTGGAGGTGGGACTTCGGCGACGG
>CAZCTZ010000068.1:0-3634 GCA_964501855.1 uncultured Thermotogae bacterium | reverse complement strand
GGTGGGACTTCGGCGACGGCACCCAGCTCATAGGCCAGCAGAACCCCGTCCATCGATACGCCCGACCGGGGACCTACACGGTGATCCTGACGGTGATCGACGATGACGGGGCGATCGATAGGGCCTCCAGGGAGATCACCGTCGCCCCTTAAAATCTAAATTATTTGAGCTGGGAGGGACCTCCCCCTGCAGTTACAAGTTAAGGAGGAGGTGATCCTGATGGAAAATCCCTCCCAGCTGCTGGAGTTTACCCGGAGGTGTCTTGAGTCGGGTTGGCGACCGAGCATCTACCACCCTACTCCTCCAAGTCCTCCAAGCACATAATCACCCAGCCGCAACTGGTCACGCTCTACTGCTTGAAGCTCAAGCTAGGGCCACCTACAGGGAGCTGATCGACTGGTTGGCGGAGATCCGAGGGTCTAGGAGGCCCTGGGCTTGAAGCAGTTACCGCACTTCACCACGGTCCAGAAGGAGGTCCAGAGATTGAGCACCACGGTCTTGAGAGTCTTGCAGCGGTGAGCTCCTCCCTGGTTGAGGGCGATGGGATAGCTGCCCTGGACTCCACCGGTTGGGATCGGAGCTATGCCAGCCGTTACTACACCCAAAGGCTTAGCCCAGGTTTGAGAGAAAAGTCAAGGGGAGAAGCTGGTAAGGTGAGGACTTGTCAATCTCTCCGTAGGGGTTCATAATTACGAGTGCAAAGACAAGGAATAGCCCTTGGAGGTAACACGATGAGCGGGCAGAGTAGCTGGGTTATCTTGGCTCTCATCCTGGGCGTGATAGTGCTGGCTGCGGTGGCGGTAATCACCCTCAGCGGGGGTGGGGGGAAGGAGCCTGCTCCCGCCCCTACCCCTGCTCCTACTCCTGCTCCCACGCCCGGCCCCAGTGCGGAAGTCTCCCTCCCGGAGGCGATCGCGGGCTTTGAGCTGGTGAGCCAGTTCGACCATATCGAGCCGATCTTCCCCGGGGAGCTCTACTCCTCGCTGGTCTCCTTCGCCCCGCTGGAGGGCTCCGACTTCGCCGGCGCGGTCGAGCGGATGGGGATCACCGCTTACCTGTTCGAGGATGAGAAGAGCGCCAAGGAGGCCCTGGAGCTGCTGATCGGCTCCACCTACCCCGGCGCCCAGAGCGTCCAGGTGGAGGGTCTCGAGGCCTATCTCTTCGCCGACCTTGAGGCGGGCCAGGCGGGGCTGCTCTGGCAGGAGGGGCCCGTCGTCTACGAGATCTTCGTCACCGCTCCTCAGCAAGGTGAGCCCGACCTGGAGAGGCTCAAGGAGGCGGCCTTCACCGGGGCCCGTGCGGTCATCTCCCCGGGAGCCTGACTTAAAATTCAACGCTATCCAGGGGCGGATTCACCCATTCACCCGATCCCCACTATCCCCTCAGGGTGATATACTCCCACTCGTTAGCTACTGATGGATGCAGGCTAGCTACTAGCCAGTTGAGGGGTGAGCGAGCGCGAGTGGGAGACCGGGTCCTGACGTTGCCCCGGCTGCTCAGCCGCTACCGAGGGGCGATCGAGCGAGCCCTGCGGGAGTTGCTGTCCGAGCGCGAGCTGCCGTTTTACCGGTTGCTCCAGTATCATCTAGGCTTCGCGGACCAGACCGGGACCCAGGAGGGGGGCTACCTGGGGAAGGCCCTCCGGCCGAGCCTGCTCCTCCTCACCTATGAGGCCCTCGCTCCTAATACCGATACCGAAGCCAGGCCACCACAGGGAGGCCCACGGTGGCAGGCGGCCCTGCCCGCGGCGGTGGCGCTCGAGCTGGTCCACAGCTTCTCCCTGGTTCACGATGACATCCAAGATCAGGACGAGGAGCGGCATGGCCGCCCGACGGTCTGGCGGCTCTGGGGCGCAGGCCAGGCGATCAACGTCGGGGATGGGCTCCGCGAGCTGGCCGGGCTGGCCCTCCTCAAGCTGGAGGAGCGCTTCCTCCCGGAGGTGGTCCTCCAAGCCGCGGGAATCCTGGGTCGGGCCACCCTGGAGATGATCGAGGGGCAATACCTCGACCTGGACTATGAGGGCCGGTGGGAGATCACCGTCCAGGACTACCTTGCGATGGTCCGGCGGAAGACCGGCGCGCTGATGGGAGCGGCCTTCGAGCTGGGAGCGCTCCTTGCCGGGAGCGAGCCCGAGCGCATCCGCACCTTGGGGGAGTGCGGCCGGGCGCTGGGGGTGAGCTTCCAAATCCGCGATGACATCCTCGGGATCTGGGGCGAGCCGGACAAGACCGGCAAGCCCGCCCTGAGCGACCTCTTCCGCTGGAAGAAGTCCCTGCCGATCGTCTACGCGGCGAGCAGCCAGGGGGAGGGCGAGCGGCTGCGGGGGATCTACCTCGACCCCGACTCCGGCGAGCGCGAGCGAGCGGCTCGAGCCCAAGCGGTCCTGGAGGTCCTCGAGGGGGTAAGTGCGCGGGAGTGGGCCCAAGCTCAGGCTGACAGCTACCTCGAGCGGGCGCTCACCGGGCTCAGAGCTGCGGGACTGCCCTCGTGGGCCCTGGAGCTGATGGAAGAGCTGGGAGCGTTCCTGAGGGTGCGGGATCATTGATGATGGCGATGGCCAAGGCTAAGGGCCGACCGCTGGAGCTGAGCCTCAAGCTGACAGCTTATCTGGTGAGGAACCTGGCACGCGGTCGGGAGCGCTTCCCACTGGTGACGATCCTCGAGCCGCTCGAGGCCTGCAACCTCGCCTGCCCGGGCTGCGGCCGGATCCGGGAATACGGGCACATCCGGGACAAGCGGCTCTCGGTGGGGGAGGCCCTGGCTGCGGTCGAGGAGTCCGGCGCGCCGGTGGTCTCCATCGCCGGCGGGGAGCCGCTCCTCCACCCCCAGATCGACAAAATCGTCTCCGAGCTGGTCAAGCGGAGGTATTTCGTCTACTTGTGCACCAACGGCCTTCTGCTGGAGAAGTCGCTCTCTAGATTTGAGCCCTCGCGCTACTTCGCATTCGTCGTCCACCTGGACGGGCTCGAGGAGGGCCACGATCGCTCTGTCGGCCGGAAGGGGGTCTTCCAGGCCGCCTTCCGGGGGCTCGTAGCCGCCCTCAAGGCGGGCTTCCGGGTGACGACCAACACCACGATCTACAAGGGGAGCGACGTCCGGGAGCTCCACCGGCTCTTCCATATCCTGACTGAGCTCGGCGTCGAGGGGCTGATGATCTCGCCGGGCTACTCCTTCGAGATGGCCTCCGAGCGGGATCGCTTCCTGGAGCGAGAGGAGTCGATCCGCATCCTCCGCGAGGTGCTGCACACGGAGAATCGGGTTCGGTTCTACCACAACCCGCTCTACTTGGAGTTCCTGCGCGGCGAGCGGGAGTATGAGTGCGCCGCCTGGGGGACCCCGACCTACACGCCGCTCGGCTGGCGGAAGCCCTGCTACATCCTGGCCGATGAGCACGTTCAATCCATCGATGAGCTGTTCGATGAGGGGCTCTGGGAGCGGTTCGGCCCGGGGAGGGACCCCCGCTGCGCCAACTGCATGATGCATTCCGGGTTCGAGCCGGCGAGCACCCTGGAGGCGATCCGCCGCCCTTGGGCGCTCCTGGCGGCGGCTCACAAGCTGCGATCGGCTGCAACCCCAACTGGGCGGGGGCGGGATGGCCGAGCTTGAACTCAAAGTGAAGACCCATTGGGAAGCG
>CAZCTZ010000067.1:0-7222 GCA_964501855.1 uncultured Thermotogae bacterium | reverse complement strand
GGGAGGGGGAGGCCCCCCTTGGGAGCCGGCGATCTGGTCGGAGCCAGCGAGGATAAGGAGCGCCACAAGCACCGGTATCGACAACCCGAGCGCGAGCGGCAAGAGCGCCCGTTCCCATTCACGTTCACGCCTCAGTCCTGATCTTGAGCGCCTCATCGGCTTGGCCCAGCTCCTCCTCTCCTCCATCGGATTATACATTTACATTCCTCATCAGCTTACACGTGCCGGAGGGCCTCCACCGGCTCCTGGCGCGAGGCGATCAGAGCGGGATACAGCGCCGCGAGGACGGCCACCGCTTGGGCCAGCCCGAAGAAGATCAAGATCCACTTCCAGGAGAACTCGGCGTAGAGCCTCGTCCCGAGCGGCAGCGAGGTGAGCCCGACGATCCCGCTCGGCGGGGCGATCCCCACCACCGAAAAATACCTCACCAGGCCGCCGCCGAGAAGCCCGCCCATCAGTCCGCCGGCCGCCCCGAGGAGCAAGCTCTCCGTCAGGAAGAGCAGCAAGATCTTCCCGCGGGTGGCCCCGAGCGCCAGGAGCGTCCCGATCTCCCGCACCCGCTCGAAGACCGCCATGAGCATCGTGTTGACGATCCCCAAGCTGGCGATGGCGATCACGACCATCGAGATGAGGCTGATGATCCACCGGCGGAGCCTGAGCAGTTGCCAGATCGCCGCGCCGCTCTCCTTCCAGGTCTCGACCTCCGCTTTGTTATTTAACTTCTCCTCAAGCAGGGCTGCGACCCGGTCCGTGAGCTCGAGCTCCTCTAGGGTCACGGCCAGCTCGGTGACCTTGCCTTGCATCCCCAGGAGCCGCTGGGCGTCCTCGAGCGGGAGGACGACGGTCATCTCATCATACTGGGAGTAGCCCGTCCGGAAGAGCCCCCGGACCTCGGCGTCGAGGGCGTTCATCGCCCCTTGAGCGGTGGTAGCCACCAGGAAGATGAGCGAGCCCACCTCGAGCTTGAGGTCCCGGGCGAGCTCGCTCCCCACGAGGACGTAGCCGCGCTCACCCGGGCTGAGATACTCCCCCTGGACGATGGCCTCCGCGAGCACCCCCGCGCGGCGCTCCTCCTCGGGCTCGATCGCCAGCCCGAGGACGCTGAGGCTCTTCCGGCCGGTGCTGATCAGCGCGGTGAACCGGATGCGTCTTGCCACCCCCGCGACCCCGGGCACCTCCCGGATGATCTCGCTCAGCTCATCCGGTTCCTCGATGGCCCGATCGAGCGGGAAGAGCCGCGCCTCCTCCCTGTAGCCGGGGGCGTAGACCCGCAGGTGGCCCGCCTGGGCCCGGATGAAGTTGTCGGTGATCTGCCGGTCCATCCCGCCGACCATCCCCTGGAAGATGATGATCAGCATCAGCCCCATCCCGATACCTATAAAGGTGATGGCCGATCGGCGGGGGTTCCGCAGGAGGTTCCGCGCGGCAAGCTTGAGGAAGATCATCTTATGCTCTTGGCTCCCACCATGGGTGTTATATCAGGATGCCCTGCCTGAGGCAAAGCGAAATAAGCAAGATTGCCAGCTCCTTGGATGCTCAAGTCCGATCTTATTCGAGCATGACAAAGCCAGGTGATGGCGATTAAATACTGTGGCGGTGAAGGTCTTGGGAGCAGATTTCATCTGCATTGAAGGGGCAAAGCTTGTCTATAGTAACCCTACGGCTTGCCCGTCCAGCAACCCATCCCTGATTGTTACAATCTTACTTTCAGGGTGTGCTATAATTCGAGATGGAGGGGTCGAGATGAAATTAAAAATTCTAGCCGCGGCGTTCGTGATCGGGAGTTTGGCCTTCTCGACCGGCTGCGATATCTGCGAGATCCTTAACTGTCCTGGCCCAGGGCCAGAGCCCCAACCAGGGCCAGATAAGGTTTTGTTCTTCGATGATTTTGAAGATGGTCCTGATCCTGCTTGGTGGACTAATCCAAACTCTAAGGACAGATGGATCGTCAAAGGAGGACGTTACACAATAGATGAAAATTCTCCTAGAGATATCCCCTTACGAACCTTTGTTGGAAACCCTTCCTGGCAAAACTATAGTGTGGAAGTAGACGTCTTTGATGCTCACTTTTCGGACCAGCAAATCGCTATTCTTCTCAGAGTTCAAAGCGATGATGATATGGTCGGTTTCTTCGTTCGCGCAGGTCACTTTAGTGACCTAGTGGAGTTTAAAATCAGAAAGGATGGTATCTGGGAAGTTGTTAAATCTAGAGGATATTCACCGAGACCTAATAATTTTCATCTTTTAATCACTGTTAATGGTAATACTTATTCTGCTTTTATCAATACTAAGCTTGCAATGACTGTTGAGATTTTAAATTTTCCATTAAGAGGTTACGTTGGCCTTCAAACAGCAAGGGGAGGTAGAATAGTTTCATTTGATAACTTTAAGGTCACGAGTTTAGACTAATTTTAGTTAGAATGGGTAGAAATTCACCAAACAGGACGATTGCTAGGATAATTTAGCGTCTACAGAAGAATTTTAAAGTAGTGGCAGCTCGAGGGAGATGTAGATCCGGCCCTGGCGGTCCTCCGGCTCGATCCCCAGGAGCGGGTAGGCAAAGCCGACCGTGGCGGTGAAGGGGAAGAGCCCGCCTAGGGTCCGCCCGGAGATGAGCCCCTCCATCCCCACCTCCGCCTTGAGCTCGTCCAAGCTCATCTGGACCTCGCCCAAGCCCTCCCAGGTCCCGCCCAGTGCGAGGTAGAGCCGCTCGCGGGTCTCCTCGATCAGCGCCAGGCCGAGCAGGTCGTAGTCCATCTCCCGCTTGGCGGGGAAGCTTAAGGCGAGCCGGCTGAAGAGCTTCACCTCGCCGGGGTAGAGCAGCTTCCGCTCGCCGCCCTCCTCCGTCCGTTCCCAGAAGCTGTGCAGCTCATCCAGGGTGAACTTGAATACCTCGGGGAGGCCCTCCCCCAGGCCTAGGCTGGCCTCCCAGGCGAGGTAGACGTGCGGCAGGAGGCGGAAGGGCCGGGCGATCGCGAGTGAGACCCGCCAGAACTCGCCGGGGTAGCCGAGCAGCTCCAGCTCAGCGGTGTAGCGCCTCGTGAGGAGCTCGCTCCGGCGCCAGCTCGCCCCCAGGAAGTTCGCCGACTCGCCGCTCTTGGGGTCGAGCCTCCGTCCGAAGGAGAGGGTAAACTGGTCGGTCGGCTCCCAGAAGCGGCCGGCTAGGCCCACCTGGGGGTGGGAGTAGCGGGTGAGCTCCACCCTGAGCTCCCCAGCGAGGGTATGGTAGAGCTCGAGCCACCGCAGGTCGAGATACCCCAGAAGGAGCGAGTCCCGGCCGAGGTAAACCGCCAGGGCGGCGAGCCCCTGTCCGAGGAGCCACCGGTGCCAGAGGGTCCCGCCCTCGACCGTCTGAGTCGCCGGGTCGAGCCGCAGGAGGTAGGCATCCAGAGGGAGGTCGCGCTTGCCGGTGGTGATCACCCGCAGCTTCAGCGGGTGGTGGTTGTTCAGGCGGTTCACATCGGGGGTGAGCTCCTCCGGGTCGACCGCGACCTCCTTCAGGGGGCTCTCAGTCTTGAATGTCCAGGTCGCCTCGGGCTCCCTAGCGTCCCAGCGCCACTCCAGCTCCTCGCCGTCTTTGGTGGTGGCCACCACCTTCACGGGGAGGCTGGCCCCGCCCCGGCGGGAGAGCCTCACCTCGTTGAGATATGTGCCATCCGGGCCCTTCTTGCTCTTGACCCCCTCGATCCCGTAGTCCACCCAGTCGGCGGCAAAGAGCCACTCCCGGAAGAACTCGTCCAGGTCCTGCCCGGCTACCTCCTCCGCCAGCGCCTGGAGCTCCTCGACGGTGGCGATCCGGTGGTTGAACCGCTCGTAGGCCCGCCGGAGGAGCTCTCCCATCTTGTCCTCGCCGATGAGCCCCGCGAGCGCCCGCAGGACCAGATATCCCTTATCGTAGATGCGGACAAAGCTCCAGTTGGCATACTCCACTTCCTTCTGGGGCTTGATGATCGCCTCGTCGAAGTGGTCCTTCCTCACCACGAGGTAGGGCAGCTCGACGCTATGCTGGCGCAGGTTGTAGAAGCCGAGCTCGCGGGTGATCAGCTTCTCCAGGAGGCCCTCCCGCTCGAAGACGAAGACGTTCGGGCCGAACGGGCCATACTTCTCCTCGAAGTAGCTGATCGAGAGATACTGCGCGAAGGCCTCGCTCAGCCAGTTCTCCGCGTTGAAGTCGGCCCCGACGCCGATCCCGAACCACTGGTGGGCCAGCTCGTGGGCCAGGAGCCACTCGACCAGACGGTTGGTGAGCCCCCGCACACCCAGGTCGCGCTCGCCGACCGCGGAGCGGCCCAGCAGCACGAAGCCATCAGCGGCCATACCCCACAGGCCGGGGGCGACCGACTCGACCAGGGTGAGCTTCCTCCGGGGGTAGGGGCCATAGCGCTCGCTGTAGTAGGTGAGGATCTCCAGGGCGTAGGTGGCGAGCAGCCGCGCGCCGTCCTCATCCCCCGGGAGGTAGTAGACCTCAATCGAGTATTCCTGTCCCTCCAGCCGGTAGTGCCCCAGGAGCTCCCCCGGCCCGGCGACGAGCGGGAGCGAGCGGACCGGGGTGACACTGCGCAGGCGGACCGTCTGCCAGGTTCGGCCCCTCCTGGGGAGGGTGTCTAGCCGCTCTCTTAGCTGCTCGCCCAGCTTCCCGGGGGTGAGCCACCACCTCCCGTTTGCATTTGCCCCCTCAGGGGCGCCGATCAAATCTTCCTTCTCCTCCTTCTTTTCTTTCTCTTCTTCCTCTTCTCCTTTCTCCTCCACCGAGATGAGCTCCTGCTCGTCCGCGCCGGTGGCAAGCACCCACCCCTCCGGGAGGGTGATGAGCGCCTCATACCACGCCGCGGGGAGGATGAACCTCTGGTAGCCCTCTTTATCCGGGGCAAGCTCACCCGCGGGGAGCGCGATCGGGTGCCAGCCGAACCGCCAGACGTAGATGTCGCGGTGGTAGCCCTGATCGCCCCCGACGGTGTGGGGGAACTTGGTGGCGAACTCGATCTGGGCGGTGAAGACCTCCCCCGGCGGGAGCGGCTCGGGCAGCTCCACCCGCAGCAGGGTCTCCTCGAGCGAGTAGGTCTGCAGCTCCGGCGGGGAGGCCAGAAGCTCCCAGGGGAGCGGCTCACCGGCGGCGTCGCGCACCGCGTAGACCTTCATCCAGGCGGGGTCGAAGCCCCACCAGTATTCCTGATCGATGTAGGAGCTGTCCAGGTAGGGGTTCTTCTCCCGGGCGAAGTTCGGCAGGAGCAGGAAGTAGAGCGCGCTCAAGGGCGCATCCCCGTCGTTGTAGTAGTCGACTAGCTCGCGCCCGCTCAGGGTGTGTAGCTCCGGGTCGAGCTTGACCTCGATGAAGTAGCGGGTGAAGCCCCCGGGGGGCTCCTCTGACCTCGCCACCGGCCCCGGCCCCGGCTCCGGAGCCGAGAGGGAGGGCAAGGATACGAGGGCCATCATCGCCGCCACGGCGAAGGTCAAGACCAGGACAGCGGGACTTCTGCTCATCTCATCGGGTCTCCTCCTCGGTCCAGCTTGGGTATGGGGCCATTGTAGGGCAGTGAGAGGGCGGGGCGCAAATGGAATGGAGCGGCTCCCGGCTTTTTTTCAGCTCGGGGGCTAGGAGGGCTAAGCTAAGCCTCGACCTCCGTGGTCTCGGTCCCCTCTCCCTCCCCCTCGCCTTCTTCTTGATTCTCGGGGAGGATCGCCAGCCGGACCTTCAGGATCTCCCGCTCGCTCGCGTCCTCGACGGTGATGAGGACCCCGTCGATCTTGATCGAGTCGCCCTCGTCGGGTATGTCCTCGAACCGGTGGAGCAGGAGCCCGCTGATCGTCACCCCCTCATCCAGGGGGAGGTCGAGCCCCAGTTCCTCATTGAGCAGGTCGATCTCGGCGTCGCCATCGACTAGATACTCATTGGGCGAGATCTGCTTGATCGGCTGCTTCAGCTTGTCGTATTCATCGGCGATCTCGCCGACGATCTCCTCGAGGATGTCCTCGAGGGTGATGATCCCCGCCATCCCGCCGAACTCGTCCATCACGATCGCCATGTGCTGGCGCTCCCGCTGGAAGTCCCGTAGGAGCTGGTTGATCGGCCTCGTGGTCGAGGTGTAGAAGGCCGGGCGGATCAGCTCCCGGAGGGGCTTGCCCTCATCCGCCCGGAGGAGGTCCTTGGCGTAGAGTATCCCGACCACGTTGTCCGGGATCTTCTCATAGACGGGGAAGCGCGAGTGGCCATCCTCCGCGACGAGCCTCTTCACCTCCTCCAGCGGGGTGTTCACCTCGATCATGACCACGTCCGGGCGGGGGACCATCACCTGCTCGGCGACCATATCATCGTAGGCGAAGATCCGCTTGATCATCTCCGCTTCCTTCTCGTCGAGCAAGCCCCGCTCCTTGCCCACCTCGATCAGGTATTTGATCTGGTCCTCGCTCACCTGGAGCTGCTCCTGGCCCTGGTAGGTGCGCGGGAGGAGCTTGGTCAAGCTGGCGGAGACCCCCCGGAAGAAGGCGATCAGCGGGCGGAGCGCCCGCGTGAGGAGCCAGAGCGGCTGGATCACCGTGAGGGTGATCCGCTCGGCGTTGCTCTTGGCGATGTTCTTGGGAGTGATCTCCCCGAAGATGAGGAGGTAGATGGTCATGAGGATGGTCGCCACCAGGCCGGCTTCGGCCTCGCTCAGGTAGAGCCGCAGGAGCCTGAGCGAGAGGATGGTCGCGACCGACGAGGCGAAGATGTTGACGAAGTTGTTGGCGATGACGATCGCGGTGATCAGGCTGTTGGGGTCATCGAGCAGGAGCTTGAGCGCCCTCCGCTTGCGGGGATGGCTCTTGATCAGGTAGCCCAGGCGGGCCTTGTCCATCGAGGTGATCGCCGTCTCTGAGCCGGAGAAGAACGCCGATAGCAGCACCAAAAAGAGGAGGGCTATTAAACCCTCACCCAGGCTCATTCACTCAACACCTCAATGAGGTATTATATACCCTCCCTCCCCCCTTGACAAGCCTCCTTCCGGAGCCCGGTTGACAGCCCCGGCCCAGGCGCCTACAATCTGAACGATGCGATGCCATGTTTGATTCGCTGAGCAGGCGACTGGGCGAGATCCTGAAGGGGCTCCGCCGGCGGGGGCGGCTCACCCCCGCCGATGTGGAGGAGGGGCTGCGGGAGATCCGCAGGGCCTTGCTCGAGGCCGACGTGAACTATAAGGTCGCCAAGCGGCTGTGCGACCGCGTCCGCGAGAAGGCCCTCACCTCG
>CAZCTZ010000066.1:0-7325 GCA_964501855.1 uncultured Thermotogae bacterium | reverse complement strand
AGTGCTTCAACGAGGGGGGATAAGCAGCGATGGAGGCCAAGCTCAAGGGGGAGTCCCAAGCTAGGCCTAGGTCTAAGCTCGAGCTCGAACTTGACCTAGACCAGGCGATCGCCAAGGCCCAGGAGTGGCTGCTCAGAGCCCAATATCCCGAGGGGTTCTGGTGGGGCGAGCTCGAGTCGAACGTGACCATCACCGCAGAATATCTCCTGCTGACCCATTTCCTGGGCGTGGGGGATGAGCGGCGCTGGCGGAAGATCGCCAATTACCTCTTGGATCAGCAAAGGGAGGACGGCACCTGGGCGATCTGGTTCGGCGGGCCGGGTGACCTCTCCACCACGATCGAGGCCTACTTCGCCTTGAAGCTCGCGGGAGTGGACCCCGACCGGCCGGAGATGAAGAAAGCGCGGGAGTTCATCCTGAGCCAGGGCGGGGTCCCCAACGCGCGGATCTTCACTAAGATCTGGCTCGCGCTGTTCGGCCAGTGGCGCTGGGAGGACCTCCCGGTGATGCCCCCGGAGCTTATGCTCCTGCCGAGCTGGTTCCCCTTCAACATCTACGAGTTCGCTTCCTGGGCGCGGGGGACGATCGTCCCCTTGACGATCGTCCTGGCCCTCCGGCCTGTGGTCCCGATCCCGGAATCTGCCAGGCTCGATGAGCTCTACCCGGAGCCCCGGCGGGCCCGCTACCCCATCCGGCGGAAGCCCGGCTTCTGGGGCTGGTTCTTCTGGTGGGCGGATCGGGCGTTGCGGCTCTATGAGCGCTCACTCTCACCCTCACCCTCGGCCTCGGCCTGGGCCTGGAAGCCCCTCCGCCGGAGGGCCATTAAAGAAGCCGAGCGGTGGATCCTCTCCCATCAGGAGGCCGACGGGAGCTGGGGCGGGATTCAGCCGCCATGGGTCTACTCGCTGATCGCCCTCAAGGCCCTGGGTTACGGGCTGGACCACCCGGTGATCCGCAGGGGGCTGGAGGGCTTCGAGCGGTTCGCCATCGAGGATGAGGAGAGGGATAGCTGGCGGCTCCAGTCGTGCGTCTCCCCGGTGTGGGATACGGCCCTCTCGATGATCGCACTGCTCGACAGCGGCCTCCCGCCGGATCACCCCGCGCTCATCAAGGCCGGGAGGTGGCTCCTGGGGAAGCAGGTCCTCCACAGCGGGGGCGACTGGCAGATAAAAGTGAAGGGGTGCTTGCCGGGCGGATGGCCCTTCGAGTTCGAGAACGACCTATACCCGGACACCGACGACACCGCGGTGGTGATGTTGGCCCTCCTGCGGACGGAGCTCGATGAGGAGCAAAAGCAGCGGGCGCTCGAGCGCGGACTCCGGTGGCTCCTCGCGATGCAGAGCCGCTGCGGCGGCTGGGGCGCCTTCGACAAGGACAACACCAAGCGCTTCATCACCCAGATACCGTTCGCCGACTTCGGCGCGGTGATCGACCCCCCCTCGGTGGACGTCACCGCCCATGTCCTTGAGCTTTTGGGCGAGCTCGGCTATGATAGCTCCTCCAGGCCGGTCCGCCGGGCGCTCCACTACATCAAGCGGGAGCAGGAGCCCGACGGCTCCTGGTTCGGCCGCTGGGGGGTCAACTACATCTACGGGATAGGGGCGGTCCTGCCGGCGCTGCGCGCGCTCGGCGAGGACATGGAACGGCCCTGGGTCCGCCGGGCCGTCGAGTGGTTATTTGCCCATCAGAACGAGGACGGCGGCTGGGGCGAGACCCCCGCCAGTTACAAGGACCCGAGCTTGCGCGGCCGGGGGCCCTCGACGGCCTCGCAGACCGCTTGGGCGTTGATGGGGCTGCTCGCCGCCGGTGAGATCGGGAGTGAGGCGACGCGGCGCGGAATTGCCTACCTGATCCGGACGCAAAGGGAGGACGGCACCTGGGATGAGCCCCACTTCACCGGGACGGGCTTCCCCGGCGACTTCATGATCAATTACCATCTCTATCGGCACTACTTCCCGCTGATGGCCCTGGGGCGCTACCGGAGGGCACTGAGATTAGGAGGGGTAAAGGCTGAAGCCACCGAGCGGAAGGAAGGCAAAGAGGAAGGCGAAGATCGAGATGGAGATCCGCAAGGCTGAGGTGCTGGGCTTCTGCGTGGGCGTGCGCCGTGCCGTCCAGTTGATCGAGGAGGAGCTCGAGAAGGGCCCGCTCGCCACCCTGGGAGCGGTGGTCCACAACCCCGATGTGGTCCGCGAGCTGGAGCGCCGCGGGGCCAAGGTCATCCGGGCGCTCGAGGAGGCCCCCTCCAAGCGGGTGGCGATCACCGCCCACGGCGTCGGCGAGGAGGTCTACCGGGCCGCGAGGGAGCGCGGGCTTGAGCTGATCGACGCCACCTGCCCGATCGTCGCCCGGGCCCAGCGGGCCGCGCGAAAGCTCGTCGAGGAGGGCTTCGACATCGTGATCTTCGGGGAGGCCGACCACCCCGAGGTGCGAGGGATCCTGGGCTGGAGCCGCGGGCGGGGGCTCGCGACCCTAGACCCCCGCCTCCCAGTGGCGATCCGCCGGCGGCGGGTGGGGCTCCTCGCTCAGACGACCAAGGGCGAGGAGCTGTTCGTCCAGTTCGTCCACGAATTCCTCCGGCGGAACATCGCCCGGCTCAACGAGGTGCGGATCGTCAATACCACCTGTCCGGAGACGGGCAAACGCTACCGGGCCGCGAGGGAGCTCGCCCGGTGGGCCGAGCTGGTGCTGGTCGTCGGCGGGCGGAACTCGGCCAACACCCGCTTCTTGGTCGAGGTCTGCAAGGGTGAAGGGGTCGAGACCCACCACATCGAGGACGCCTCGGAGATCGATCCCCGGTGGCTCGAGGGGAGGACGCGCGTGCGGATAGGGGTGACTGCGGGGGCCTCCACCCCCGACGAGGCGATCGAGCGGGTCATCCAGCGGGTAGAGGAGCTCGCTTCGGTAGGGGTCTGACAGCGATAGATAGAGGAGGGGAAGGGGAAAGGGAAGAGGAAGAGGAGAGGAGGTGGGATCATCGTGAACACGCGCACGCTGAAGGCGACGAGCTACACCCAGGTCTTACAGATCGAGACCGAGCGCGCACCCCAGTTCGTGGACATCACCGACGAGGTGGAGGAGGCCATCCGCGCCTCGGGGGTGCAAAACGGGCTCGTCTTGATCTACTCGAGGCACACCACGGCCGCGATCCGGATCAACGAGAACGAGCCGCTCCTCCTGCATGATTTAGAGGAGTTCCTGAGGCGGGTCGCCCCTCCCGATCTCGACTACCGCCACAACGACTTCTCCATCCGCACGACGAACATGACCGAGGATGAGTGCCCCAACGGCCACGCTCACTGCCAGCACCTGCTGATGGGGGCCTCCGAGGCGGTCCCGATCATCGCCGGGAAGGCCCAGCTCGGCCGCTGGCAGCGGATCTTCCTCGTGGAACTGGACCGCCCGCGGGCCCGCGAGGTGATCATCCAGATCGTAGGGGAGTGAAAAATGAAATGAGGGGCGAGCTGATCATCCCTCGAAAGGCTCAAAAGATCTCTCTTAAGGAGGCCTACCGCTACTGCGCGAGGCTCGCCCGCTCCCACTACGAGAACTTTCCCATTGTCAACCTGCTCACCCCCCGAAAGATGCGAAAGCACATCTACGCGGTCTATGCCTTCTGCCGCTGGGTCGATGACCTAGGGGATGAGGCAGAGGGCGATCGCCTCTCGCTGCTCGATAGGTGGGAGGAGGAGCTCGACCGGTGCTACCGTGGGGTGCCGCGGGGACCGATCATGGTCGCCCTCGCCGACACGATCGAGCGATTCGCGATACCCGAGGAGCCCTTCAAAAAATTGATCGAAGCGAACCGGCTCGACCAGCGGAAGAATCGCTACCGGACCTATGAGGAGCTGCTCCACTACTGCGACCACTCGGCCAACCCCGTGGGGCGGATCTTCCTCCACCTTTTCGGCTACCACGATGAGGAGCGGCACCGCCTTGCGGACAAGACCTGCACCGCGCTGCAACTCACGAACTTCTGGCAGGATATCGCGATCGACCTTGAGAAGGGCAGGATCTACATCCCCCAAGAAGATATGGAGCGGTTCGGCTACTCCGAGGAGGAGCTCAAACGGCACATCGTCAACGAGAACTTCAAGCAGCTGATGCATTTTGAGCTCGAGCGGACTCGGGAGCTCTTCTCCCAGGGCCTGAGGCTGATCAAACTGCTCGACGGCCACCTTAAGGTGAGCGTAGAGCTCTTCTCCCGCGGGGGGCTCGCGATCCTAGAGAAGCTCGAGCGGGCCGACTACGACGTCTTCCGCCGGAGGCCGCAGCTCACCGCCCCGGAGAAGGCCCTCCTCTTCCTCTCCGCCTTGGCCGGCTGGGCAAGGAGGAGGGATCCCGACGGGCTACTAAGGCTAAGGCCAAGCTGAGGGGAGGAGAGCGGCTGGCCCCTATAGCCAATTAATTTTTTTGGTTATAGCCGGATTTGGCTAACCCGGGATGGGTAAGATGAGCGCCGAACTCCGCGGTGCCTACCGCCATTGCTGCGAGGAGACGAGGCGCGCAGCTTCAAACTTCTACTTCGCCTTCGCCACCCTCCCGCGGGGGAGGCGCGAGGCGATCTACGCCGTCTATGCGCTCCTGCGCCGGTGGGACGAGATCGCCGATTCCTCAGGCCCGCTGGAGGGGAAGCGCCGTGCGCTGGAGGGGCAGCGGGAGCTGATCCGCGCGCTGTATCGCGAAAGCACACCTGTGCACGTTGACATCGGCGATGATCCCGTGCTCCTCGCCGCAGGAGATGTCATCCGCCGATATGGGATCCCCCGTCGGTATTTCGAGGAGGTCCTCGAGGGGCTCGAGCTGGATCTGCGCAAGAGGCGCTATCGGACGTTCGAGGAGCTCCGGAAGTATTGCTACGGGGTGGCCGGGGCCGTCGGCCTGATCTCACTGGAGATCTTCGGCTATCGCGATCTCAGGGCCAAGGCCCATGCGGTCGACCTTGGGATCGCGATGCAGCTCACCAACATTCTGCGCGACCTCAAGGAGGACCTGGAGCGGGATCGGATCTACCTGCCGCAGGAGGAGCTCGAGCGGTTCGGCTACTCCGAGGAGGAGCTACATCAGCAACTAGTAAATGAGCAATTCAGGGAGCTGATGCGCTTCCAGGTGGCCCGCGCTCGGGAGCACTTCCAGCGGGGGCTCCGACTTTTAAGATACCTGCCGCTGCGCTCGCGTCCCTGCCCGGCGGTCCTGGCGGGGATCTACCAACGGGTCCTCGAGCGGATCGAGGCCCGCGGCTACGACGTCTTCAGCTCACGGGTCGGCCTCAGCCCCCAGGAGAAGCTCTGGACGGCCCTCCGGCGGTCGGCTGCGAGCCTCTGGGCATGAGCATGGGCCTAGGGGATCTCCAACACCGCTGCGCCGCGCACCTTCGCTTGCTTCAGCCGCTGGAGGACCTCGTTGGCCTGGGAGAGCGGGAAGGGCTCGACTTCCGTCCGGATGGGGATCTCCGCGGCTAGCCTCAGGAACTCTTGAGCGTCCTCGCGGGTCATGTTGGCCACGCTGCGCACCGTCCGCTCCTCATAGAGCAGCTCATACTTCATCTCGGGGATCGGGCTCATGTAGATCCCCGCCAGGGCGAGCGTCCCGCCGGGCCGGAGGACCCGGAGCGCCTCGGGGACGATCCAGCCCGCTGGTGCGAAGATGATCGCGCTGTCGAGCCTCGCCGGCGGCTCATCCCGGGCCTCGCCCACCCAGGCTGCGCCCAGTTCTTTCGCCAATCGCTTGTGCTCCTCCGAGCGGGTGAAGACGTAGACCTCACAGCCGAGGTGGCGGGCCACCTGGATGACGACGTGCGCGGAGGCGCCGAAGCCGTAGAGCCCGAGCCGGTCGCCCTCCTTGGCTCCGCTCAGCTTGAACGCCCGGTAGCCGACGATCCCCGCGCAGAGGAGCGGTGCTGCCTGCTGATCGGGGAAGCCCTCGGGCAGCGGGTGGGCGAACTCCTCATGCACCACGGCATATTGCGCATAGCCGCCGTCGACATGGAGCCCGGTGAACTTGGCCTTGAGGCAGAGGTTCTCCAGGCCGCGGCGGCAGAACTCGCACTCCCCGCAGGCCCGGTTGAGCCAGGGGACGCCGACTCTTTGGCCCAATTTGAACCGGCTTGCGCCCTCGCCGAGCTTCTCCACCTCGCCGACGATCTGGTGGCCGGGGATCACCGGCAGCTTGGGGAGCCTAAGCTCGCCCTCGACCGTGTGCAGGTCGGTATGGCAGACGCCACAGACCCTCACCCGCAGCCTTATCTCCTTCGGGCCCGGCTCCGGGGTGGGGACCTCCTCCAGCGCCAAGGGCCGCTCCTCGATCGGCCGCGGCCGATGGAGGACCATCGCTTGCATCGGGATCACCCTCACTTTTAGTCTATACCAACCCGGCAGGTCCTGTTAAGTAAGTAAGTAAACTGCTGCCCGATATCAAGCCGTCATGGTCGGTGGGAAAGTCGGTGCAGGTGGGCTGCTTTTGGGGTCGAGCGCGGCGAGAATTCAACACCTCCTAAGGGTCCTGGTCCGGTTGTTTTACAAGCAATTTCCTTACACTAGCTTATCTGATAGGGCTGCCGATAGTTCGTTCATTTGCCCACTTTCGTCATACCTCTTGACTTTCGTCCTGAGATGTGCTACCTTGGAGCTGAAGATGGATGATGGCTCAGCCCGAAAGGGGGTCGGGCTGAGTAGCTAGGGTTGTAGAGTTAGGGGTTTAGGTTGTAGGTCTCTCCCGGTCGCTCTCATCCCGGCCTGGCGGGTGGGTTGAGTTGAAAAGCTAGGTGGGGGTGAGAGCGGTGCGCTCCCCAAAGAAGCTCCTGAGGCTCTTTCCGGCCCTCCTCATCTTCCTGTTGCTTGTGCTCCATCCCTTGGAGGTCCGGTCCACCCAAAGCCGTGGCTGGACCGTCTGCCCCCAGGGGCCGCCTTGGTGCTCGTTCAGCTCCATCCAACAGGCCATCAACGCCGCCTCGCCCGGCGATGTCATTTCCATCCAGCCGGGGTTCTACCGGGAGAGCTTGATCATCAGGAAGAGCATCGTTATCCAGGGGGTCAACCCCCAGCAGGTGGTCATCCAGGGCGTAAGGCCCGGCTGGCCTGCGGTGCTGGTCTCCACCGCTGAGCCCGGAGACCTCCTGAGCCTGGTGCTGGGACTGGATGAGCCCATTCAAGTGACGCTGCAGAACCTCCAGCTCCAGGGTGCCCCCTGGGTCTCTCAAGAGGAGCAGTGCGCCGAGCCCGGCTCCGACATCTGTCCCGACGGGCTCCAGGTCCGCGGGAGGGTCACCCTGACCGCACAGAACCTCTGGGTCCACGACAACGGGGATGATGGCATCGATTTAGGCC
>CAZCTZ010000065.1:0-7396 GCA_964501855.1 uncultured Thermotogae bacterium | reverse complement strand
CCCTTGCCCTTGTCTTCCCCGCCCGCTCAGGTTTATAATGCGATCAGACGGTCAGCACCGGGCTGACGATCTGATCTGTTTGTTAGGTAGGGAGGTGAGGATGGATGGACTGGGTCTGGTGGTGGCTGTTCGGCTTCTGGCTTTGGTGGCTGTTCGTCCTGCTGGCTTATCTCGTCGGGTATTAAATTGAATTAATTAATAATTAATCTTGGTTGATTGAGCCCTTGACCCAGGAACGGGGAAAGTGAGGGGAACTATGAGAAGGTCTTCTTTGGGGCTCTTAGTCCTGGTCCTTGCCGGTTGCATCCTTCTGGTCTTGCCAGCGCTGCCGGCCTCCGGTCAAGATCTAGGCGAGCTGGCCAAGCAGCGGATCGCTCAGGAGACCGGGCTCGATGAGGACCTCCTGGCGACCATGTTCATCTCCGAAGCGAACGCCCAGTTCATCCTGACGTTCATCTACATCGACGAGCGCACCTTCGAGTCCAAGCTGCGGGCCGACCTCAAGGCCGCGATCGAGCCCTACCGGGGCCGGGAAGCGATGCTCGTCCTCATCACCCCCGCGCGGGAGTCCTACTTCAACCCGCTGTTGATCTCCTTCACCCAGGATCGCGTCATCTACAAGGTGAAGTGGACCAGCATCCGCAGGATCAGCGAGAGCTTCGGCCCGGGCACCCTCCCCGCGGGGGAGGTGAGCGCGGGGGTCATCCTGCTCGGCGAGCTGGAGCCGGAGCTAGGGGCAGGGGTGGAGCTGGGCCTCCTCGGAGGGGGCCAGCGGCTGGACGCCCGGCGGCCCTTCACCATCAACTACATGGAGCGATATCACGCCGACTTCTCCCTGCGCAGCTCGGGGGAGCCGCTCGAGCTGGGCCTCAGCGGGGAGGGCGGCCTGCTCGAGCTCTTGCTCATCCAGCTCCTAAACCTCTTGCTCTTCTTCCTGCTTGCCTTCTTGCTCTACGGCTGACCAACGCGATAGGAGCTGAGGAGGAAGGGGGAGGGCCTCAGGGCTCGCTTTTCAGTCCGAGTTTGAGCTAGCTCCTGAGGCCTCCCTTTCCGGAGCTGGCACTCCTGGGGGATCATTTCCGCCGAGGGCTGGCTCAGAATCGCTCGCGGTCATCAGCAGGCTGGGCCGACGTGGCCCTCATTCCATTCTAGTCCTAGTCCAGTAGGGCTTAAGGAGCGGGCGGCTCGCAGCCGGTTTTAACCGCTGAGCAAGACCGTCACATCGTTGCTCCCCTGGTTAGCGACGGCGATATCTGGCTTGCCATCGCGGTTGAAGTCGCCTACCGCGATGGCCTGGGGGACCTTGCCCACGGGGTAGCTCTCCGCGAGGGTGAACTCCCCTCCCCCGTCGTTCAGCAGTATCGAGAGGCTGCTTCTGCTGCCGCTGATCACGGCTATATCTTGGTCTCCATCGCCGTCGAGATCTGCTACCGCTACGTCGGTTGGGTCCACTCCCCCGGGGAACCTCCGAGGGGCGCTAAAGCTCCCATCGCCCTGGCCGAAGAGGATTGAGAGGGTATCGCTCCCCGGATGGGTCGCGATCAGGTCTGGGACCCGGTCGCCGTTGAGATCGCCGATGGCAAGCCCCTTAGCTCCCTCACCGAGGGGGATATGAACCACGGCGAACTCCCCTGCCCCATCCCCGAGGAGGATGGAGACCGTCTCATCCCTGTCGGCATTCGCTGTGGCGAGATCGGGATTCCCATCGCGGTTGAGGTCGCCGACCGCGATGGCTTGGGGGCCGTTGCCCACCTTGAACTCAGCGCTGAGGTCGGCCTCCCACCTCTTGGTGGGAACCCCGCGCCTGATCTCCCTCCCCAGCTTGCCTAGCAGGATGGAGACGCTATCGCCGACGGTGTTAGCTGTGGCTAGATCCTCGATCCCATCGCCGTTCAGATCGGCGATCACCGCCTCGGAGGGGGCCTTCCCCCTCCCCACCAGGAAGCTCTTCTCCCTGTAGAAGTCGACCTTGCCGTTTCCCTGGCGGACGGTGACCTTATCGACGGTGGGGTGGGTGGTAACGAAGTCCTGGTTCCCGTCGCCGTCCAGATCCCCTACCGCTATGCTGGAGGGGCTCTCAGCCACGGCGAACGGCGAGCGGCGAAGCTCGCTCTCGATGAACTCCTCGAACTTGCCGGTCCCATCCCCGATGAGGATCGATACCTGACCTGCAGTGGTGTATTCCTGGCAGCTCTCCCGGGGGTCCTTCGCGGGATCGCATCTCATGCTGGCGACGGCCAGATCTAGCTTCCCATCGTTGTTGAAATCGCCCACCGCGATGTCCCTCGGCCGGAGGGCATCCACATCGAAGGGCGAACCGGGGGCCTCCCCCAGGAGCGGATCGCCTGCACCTGGAGCTACTCCTATCTGGGCCCATCCCCCAATGGAGAGCGCCAGCCCTAAAGCTATCAACAGCCCCGACCTTGGCCTTGGTCCTCGTCTTCGTCCTCGTCTCCGCATCCGCGATCACCTCCGTGTCAGATACAAGGGCAAGCTACCAGGGGTTCCACCAGGAGCTATTTACTCCGGGCCGGCTCCCCCCTGTCAACCTACGGCCCCGTTAAATCCCGCCCGTTATCTTTTTTCATTTAATTTTCAAGGCTTGGGGATGGCGAGGTCCGCCGGGCCCTGCTCGGAGAGCGTCGCCTCGGGGAAGTTCTCCTGGATCAGCTCGTGGATGATCTGGGCATATTTGACCTTCTCGCGGGCCCAGTCGGCGAGCATCTGCGCGCTCACCCACGGTTTGTATAAAGCTTGGGGGCCGACGGCGCAGGCCGGGCCGGGCTCGATCTTGAAGTAGCACGGGGCCGTGACCCTCGCCAGCTCCGGGCCATCGTAGATCCGGATGTAGCCGCCGAAGGACTCGGTGAGGACGATGTGCACATCCAGCGGGATGCTAATTGCCTTCCGGATCGCGGCGAACTGGGGCAGGGTGAGGTCAGCTACGGGGTTGAACGAGCCCGCGCCCAAGGACTCGAGGAGCTTTCCCCCGGCGGGATTAGCATGGCCGGCGTAGATCGAGACCTTGAAGGTGATGTCCTGGGGGATCTCCCCAGCCCGCTTGAGCTCGCCCAGCAGCCAGAGGAGCCCCTCATCGATCACCAAGAACCCGCGGAAGCCGAGCTCGATCGCCCGCATGATGTCCGCGATCACCTGCCGGAGCGCATCCGAGCCGCGGAAGCGCAGCCCCGAGATGACCCCCTCGGGTGTGAGCAGCTGCCGGCCGACGTCCCAGGCGTAGCGCGGGCCCGGGGTTAGAATGACCTCCAGCTTGGCCTCGGCGGCCATCTGGGCGAAGTCCCGCAGTTCACTTTTATCGAGCAGGGTCGCGCCCATCACCACCGAGATCACCCGGTGGATCGGGAGCTTTCTCTTCTCCATCTCGGAGATGACCGCCTCGAGCACCTGGGGCCGCTCCACCCCGGAGATCTCCATCCGATACCAGGCCCCATCGGGGAAGCGTTTTTCGCTTGTGGGAAGCTCATAGGCGTCCCGGCCGGGTAGGCCGTGCCGCTCCATCAGCTGGGAGACCCTCTCCAGCTCCATCAATCCCCTCCCTTCTCCTCTTTTCTTTTAGAGTTCGACCACCGGGGATGGGCGGTCCTGCCAGGTGAGCAGCAGCTCAGCTCGGCCATTCAGGTAGCGCTCGACCGTCTGGAGGGCCAGCTCCGGCCGGTTGTTGTGCTGGGAGAGGTGAGCCAGCAGAGCCACCTTCAGCCGCCCACGGCGGGCGAGTTCGGCTAGCGCCTCCCCCGCGGCGTCGTTCGAGAGGTGGCCCACTTCCGAGCGAATCCGTTGCTTCAGCTCCCAGGGGTAGGGCCCCGTGAGGAGCATCCCCAGGTCATGGTTGGCCTCCAGGATCACCACCTCGCACTCAAGGAGGCTCTCCAGCACGGCGGGGCTCACCACCCCGAGGTCGGTCGCCACCCCCAGGTTGCCCCTCCCGTCGCTCACCAGATACCCGCAGGGCTCGACGGCATCGTGGAATACGGGGAACGAGCGGACGCGCAGCTCACCGAGCTGGACCTCCTCGCCGAGCTCGACCGGGCGTAGCTCCTCCCCGCCGCTCAGATACCAGCTCAGCCTCAGCGCCCTCAAGGTCCCTGCGGTCCCGTAGATCGGGCAACCGAACATCCCCGCGAGCTCACTCGCGAAGCTGCAATGATCGCCGTGCTCATGGGTGAGGAAGATGGCCAGGATCCGGCAAGGCCAAAGGCCGAGCTCCCCAAGCTGGCGGCGCACCTGAGCGTAGTCGAGCCCGGCGTCGATCAGGATGGCCCCCTCCCCCGAGCCCGACCCGACGAAGATGGCATTCCCGCCGCTCCCGCTGGCCAGCACGCAAACCTTCATCGTACTCGTTTGGTTCGCCCCTTTTCCTTCTCTATTTATTCCCTTCCCTTCTCTCGCCGTCCGCTGATGAGCCATTATAGCGGTGGGCAAGCGTCGTTCCAAATCGCCCGCGGGCTCTTGATCAAGATCAGCTCAGGAGATGATCATCTCCCTTTTATCCCCGATTCCCCCGATCTATATAATTGAAATCCCAGGCCCAAGGAGGACCGAAATGGTAAAGGCAGTGGAGGAGAGGGAGAAAGAGAAAGAGGAGGAGAAAGAGGAAGAGAAAGGGAAGCTGAACCCCTTCAGGATCGCCCAAGAGCAGCTCGACGAGGCCGCCAAATTGCTCAAGCTCGACCCGGCAACCCATGCGATGCTCCGTGAGCCGATGCGCGAACTGCACGTGCTCATCCCCGTGCGGATGGACGACGGCCGGGTCGAGGTCTTCAAGGGCTTCCGGGTGCAATACAACGATGCGAGGGGGCCGACCAAGGGCGGGATCCGCTTCCACCCCGAGGAGACGATCGACACGGTGAGGGCCCTCGCGGCGTGGATGACCTGGAAGACAGCGGTCGTCGACCTTCCCTATGGCGGCGGGAAGGGCGGCGTGGTCTGCAACCCCAAGGAGATGTCCCCAAGGGAGCTGGAGCAGCTCTCCCGGGGGTATATCCGGGCCTTGGGCGAGTTCATTGGCCCGGAGAAGGACATCCCCGCGCCGGACGTCTACACCGATCCGCAGATCATGGCCTGGATGATGGACGAGTTCTCCAAGCTGCGGGGGTATAACACCCCAGGGGTGATCACCGGGAAGCCGATCCCCCTGGGAGGCTCGCTCGGCCGCGGGGATGCCACCGCTCGCGGGGGGATCTACACCGTGCGGGAGGCAGCCAAGCACTTGGGAATCGACCTGCAAGGTGCGACGGTGGCCGTCCAGGGCTACGGGAACGCCGGCTACCACGCGGCGAGGCTCTCCAAGGAGGTCTTCGGGGCGAAGATCGTCGCGGTGAGCGACTCCAAGGGAGGGATCTACTGCGAGGCCGGGCTCGACCCCGACGCGGTCCTCCAGCACAAGCGGGAGACCGGCTCGGTAGTGGACTTCCCCGGGACGGAGCCGATTACCAACGAGGAGCTGTTGGAGCTCGAGGTCACCCTCCTGTGGCCAGCGGCGTTGGAGAACGTGATCACCGAGGAGAATGCCGATCGGATCAAGGCGAAGATCGTCGCCGAGGCGGCCAACGGCCCGACGACGCCCGAGGCCGATCACATCCTCCACGAGCGGGGGGTCTTCGTCATCCCTGACTTCCTGTGCAACGCCGGCGGGGTGACCGTGAGCTACTTCGAGTGGGTCCAGAACCAGAGCGGCTACTACTGGCCCCTGGAGGAGGTCCACCGGCAGCTCGATGCGAAGATGACCAAGGCCTTCCACGACGTGCTGGAGATGCACCTCCAGAAGAAGGTCCACATGCGGCTGGCGGCTTACCTGGTAGCAGTCCAGCGGGTGGCCGAGGCGATGAAGCTCCGCGGTTGGGTATAATAGTTTCAACCCCCTTTCTTCAACCCATGAGGCCCCAGGTTCCCCCTAGCCTGGGGCCTCCCCCTCCCTCCTTCCTCTCCCCCTCGCCAGGATCGACCTCAATGAGCTGGGCTGACCCGACCGGCCATCCAGGGCTAGGTTCCCTACGTCAAGGGCAAAAGCTAAAAGCAAAGTATAGAGCAAAAAGCAAAGGCAAGGGCAGAGCGAGGTGAGCGCCGATGCTCCCACTGGGTAGCCTCCTTGAGGAGCTTAAGCGGGCCCTCTCCGGCGAGCGGGCCCTAAACTATGTGAGCGAGCTTGTCCGCTACCACCGGATCCAAGCAAGCCCGGGCTTCCACGCCGCGGCGGAGTGGGTGATCTCGAAGCTGGAGGAGTTCGGCCTCACCTCGAGGCTCCTCACCTTCCCCGCCAGCTACAGCACCCGCTACTGGGCCGCTCAGCTCTTCCAGGAGTGGGAGGCCACCCGGGGCGTCCTCCGGCTGGTGGAACCGAAAGACCAAGAGCGGGTGCTGGCCGATTGGGCCGAGTGCGAGCTCGCGCTCATCCAGCGGAGCGCGCCGGCCGACTGCGAGGCGGAGGTGGTCCTGCTCGAGGACGGCGAGGAGCAGGAGGAGTATGAAGGGCTGGACCTGCAAGGCAAGGTCGTCCTCACCAAGGGCGACCTCGAGCGGGTCCGCGAGCTGGCGGTCGAGCGCGCCGGCGCGGTAGGGATCATCTTCGATGGGCTGCGGGAGCTTGGGCTTGGGGTGCGCGAGCGGCTCGATCTGCCCGATGCCCGCCAATACAGCTCGTTCTGGTGGAGCGGCGACGAGCCGAAGTGCTTCGGGTTCGTCCTCACCCCCAGGGAGGGCGAGCGCCTCCGCCGGCTGATCAGAGAGCGGGCTCGGGAGGGCCGCCCGGTCAGGGTCCACGCCCGGGTGGAGAGCCGCTTCTGGGACGGCCACCTGGAGGTGGTGGAGGGGCTCATCCCCGGGGAGGACCCTCATCACGGCGGGGTCCTGCTCATCGCCCATCTCTGCCACCCGAAGCCCTCGGCTAACGATAATGCCTCCGGGGTGGCGGCTCTCCTCGAGGCCGCGCGGGCGCTCCAGGGGCTGATCGACCAGGGCAGGTTGAAAAGACCCCGGCGGGGGATCAGGCTCCTTTTCGTCCCGGAGATGAGCGGGACGATCGCTTATCTTGCTTCCCATGAGGAGCAAGAGCGAGGGGAGGAACGGGGACAGCTCCCCCGGCTGATCGCCGGGCTCAACCTGGACATGGTCGGCGAGGACCAGGAGAAGTGCGCCAGCACCCTGCTGATCGACCGGCTGCCGGGGGCGGTGGCGAGCTTCGTCGAGGGGCTGGTCCTCCACCTGCGGGATGAGCTAGCCCCCAAGCTGAAGAGCTTCAGCGGGCGCGAGGGCTTCCCGCCGTTCAGGTGGGGCGAGGTGCCCTTCTCCGGTGGGAGCGACCACCAAGTCCTCTCCGATCCGACCGTGGGCGTGCCCACGGTCGGATCGGAGAGGACTTGGTGGTCGCTCCCACCGGAGA
>CAZCTZ010000064.1:0-7420 GCA_964501855.1 uncultured Thermotogae bacterium | reverse complement strand
CCGCTCGCGAGCGGCGAACCGGTCGAGCCCACGGTAGGGGCCGGCGTTCTCGTTGAGGGTGGCGTCCTTATTGAGGATGTTGATCCGCTCGAGGCGGTGGCGCTCACCTAGCTCGAAGTCCACCGGGTCGTGGGCCGGGGTGACCTTGACCGCGCCGGTGCCGAACTCCGGGTCGACCGCCTCATCAGCGATGATCGGTAGCCGGCGGCCCATGAGCGGCAGGATCGCCTCCTTGCCGACTAGCTCCCTGTAGCGGTCATCCTCGGGGTGGACGGCGACGGCCGTATCCCCGAGCATCGTCTCCGGGCGGACGGTCGCCACCGTTATGTATCTATCTCCTCCTCGAGCCTGATCGTCAGCCAGCGGATACTTGATGTAGTAGAGCTTGTCCTGGTGCTCCTCGTGCTCCACCTCGATGTCGGAGAGGGCCGTCTGGCACCGCGGGCACCAGTTGATGATGTATTCCCCGCGGTAGATGTAACCCTCCTCGTAGAGCCGGACGAAGACCTCCCTCACCGCCCGGGAGAGGCCCTCATCGAGGGTGAACCGCAGGCGGCCCCAGTCACAGGAGGCCCCTAGGGCCTTGAGCTGGCGGACGATCTCCTCCCCGCAGCGCTCCTTCCACTTCCAGGCCAGCTTGAGGAAGTTCTCCCGGCCGAGGTCTCGGCGGGTGAGCGGGCGGTCATCCTGGGGGAGGGGGTAGCCGATCTCCCTGAGCAGCCCATCCAGCTCGCGCCGCTCCAGCCCACGCTCGAGGACGCTGTGGACGGCGATGCTCGCGTGGTCCATCCCGGGGAACCAGCAGGCGGCGTAGCCGTCCATCCGCTTGTAGCGGATGATGATGTCCTGCAAGGTGTTGTTCAGGGCATGACCCATGTGGAGCTCGCCGGTGACGTTCGGCGGGGGGATGACGATCGCGAAGGGCTTCTTGGCGGGGTCGAGCTCGCAGGTAAAGTAGCCTCGCTCCTCCCAGAACTTATACCACTTGGGCTCGACCCGGGCGGGATCGTAGGCCTTGGGAAGCTCTCTCAGCTTCGGCTCGGGCTTGCTCTCGCTCTTGCGCTCCGACATGCTAATCCCTCTCCAATCCAATCTACTCTGCTCTAGCGGCTATCGCAGACTCACATGATAGCAGCTCAGCCTTTCCAGATCAAGGTCAAACTACCGAAGCGCTGCCGACTTCGGGGAGGATAGAGGATAGGGGTAAATACATAAGCACTAGCCCTCAAGGGCCTTTGCCGGCACCTGCCAGCAGGCCCTCGATGAGCCTCTCCAGATGGATGCTGGCGGCGCAGCAGACCTTGTCAGCCCCGCCATAGAAGACAAGGAGTCTTTCGCCGATGACCACCGCCCCCTCGGGGAAGACCACCTTGGGGACGTCGCCTTCCACCTCGTAGGGTTCCTCCGGCTCGAGGATCGGCTCCTTGGTGCGGGCGATCACCCTCCAGGGCTCTTTCAGGTCCAGGAGGGCCGCCCCCGCCCTGTAAACCCGGTCCCTGTCGACCCCGTGGTAGATGAGGAGCCAGCCCTCCTCGGTCCTTATCGGCGGGGCTCCGGGGCCGATCTTATAGGACTCCCACTCCTCCCGCGGTGACATGATCAGCCGGTGGCCATACATCTTCCCGCCGTCCAGGCTGTCGAGATAGGCGAACCAGATCCCAGGGAGTTCGGTGCCATACCCGGGGCCGACCCAATTAGAAGGCCGATGCAATGCAGCATATCTGCCGTCGATCCTCTCGGGGAAGAGGACCGTGTCCCGCTCGTCAGCGTCATACGGCGTGATGATGCCCAGCCTGGTGAAGCCCCGGAAGTCATCCTCGATCCGGGCGAGCGCGATCCGGGTGATCGCCTCCTGACGCTTGGGGAGCCCGTGGCGCACCCGCACGGCACCGGGCGGGGAGGGCGTGGGCGTGACGACGTAGGTCATGTAGAGCTGGCCATCGATCTCCGTGAGGCGGGGGTCCTCGACCGAGACCTCCCAAAGCCGCTGGTCGGGGCCGAAGACCGGCTCCTCCGACCGGCTGAGCAGGCGGAGCTCCTCGTCGAAGGCGGCGTAGCCCACCTGGGAAGCGTAATCGGCATAGTCGCCCACAGCGCGGTAGAGCAGGTGGATCTTCCCGCCCTTGTGGATGGCCGTAGGGTTGAAGACCGCTACGGACTCCCAACCATACCCTCTGGGCTGGAGGATCGGATTGCCCTCATACCGTGCGAGCTTCATTTCCATTCCCATTGACATCCCCATCTTCCGGCTACCTCCCCTCCTCCCGATCCGGCGAGCTATCTTAACTTAATTAATTTTAAGGTCAAAGGCCCATCTTTCGGGCCATCCGTCTCCCGGGCACCTTTAGGAGGCAGCCATCCCTTCTGGTCTGGAACTCGAGGTGGTGGAGATGGAAACGAGTTTGTTCAGGGCAGCTTGGCATAGCGCTTGCCGGGCAACTCCTTGATCAGCTCCTTGAGCTGGAGCTGGAGGAGGCCATGAGATAGCTCGGTGGGCGAGAGGCCCGTCGCCTCGAGGACCTCATCGAAGTGGAGCGGCTCCCAGTCCAGGACATCTAGGACCTGCTCCTCCAGCGGGGAGAGCTCGGGTCGCTCTCGGGCCCTAGCGCCGCGCTCGGCGAGGATCGGCCGCAGGTCGGGGAACTCCTCTAAAATGTCTTCTGCCGACTCGACCAGCTTGGCACCCTCCCTGAGGAGGCGGTGGGCGCCGCGGCTCGCCTCGTCAGTGATCCTGCCCGGGACGGCGAAGACCTCCCGCCCCTGCTCGAGCGCCAGCCGGGCCGTGATCAGCGCGCCGCTCCGCTGAGGGGCCTCGACGACCACGACGCCGCGGGCGAGCCCGCTGATGATCCTATTCCGCCGGGGGAAGTTCCACCGCTCCGGTCTGGTGTGCAGGGGGAACTCGCTGAGGATGCAGCCCCGCTGGGAGATCTCCTCCACCAGGGGGAGGTTGCTCCGGGGGTATACCTCCGCGAAGCCGGAGCCGAGCACCCCGATCGTCCGCCCGCCGGCAGCCAGCGCCCCGCGATGGGCCGCGGTGTCGATCCCCAGCGCGAGCCCGCTCACCACGGTGAAGCCGAAGCCGGCCAGCTCACGGGCGAGCCCCTCCGCGGCCAGCCGCCCGTAGGTGGTGCACCGCCGGGTGCCGACGATCGCCATCGCAAGCTCGTCCCGCCCCTGGTAGTTGCCCTTGAGGTAGAGCACCGGCGGCGGGTTCTCGATCGACCGCAATGGGCGGGGATAGCCCGGCTCGAGCAGGGTCAGGAGCTTAAGGCCCCTCCTGGTCAGCTCCGCCAGTTCCCGCTCGGGGTCGGCCTCGGCCCGCCCTCTGAGGAAGCCCTCCAGGGAGCGCTCGAACCCGGGGATGGCCTTGAGCTCATCCGGGGCGGCCTCCCAGATCGCCCGCGCTGAGGGGAAATGGCCGAGCAGCAGGTGGAACTTCCTGGGGGTGAGGGCGGGGATCAGGTTCAAGGCGAGCCAGTAGCGCTTCTCCTCTTGGTCCATGTAACATGTAAAAAAGCTGGTGCGCCTGGGAGGACTCGAACCTCCGACCTAGGGGTTAGGAACCCCTCGCTCTGTCCTACTGAGCTACAGGCGCATCATCGACTACCAGTATAGCTCGATCCCGCGGGGAAATCAAGAGGCTTTCGTCTCGGCCTTGGGCTGCCGGCGCTGATCCCGATCGCCTTGGGAGCCCGTGGCTTCTGCTGCTTCCGCTTCGCCCTTGTCCTCGCTCTTGGCCGCCAGCTTGAAGTAGACCTGCTTGGCGGCGGCCTGCTCGGCCTCCTTGACCCGCCGCCCGCGGCCGATCCCCTCCAGGCCGGCGACCTCGACCTTGACGGTGAAGACCTTCTGATGGTCGGCCCCCTCCTCCTTGATGAGGGAGTAGACCGGCCGGGTGCCCCGCCGCTGGGCCTCCTCCTGGAGGAGGGATTTGTAGTCCATCGTCTGCTGGTGGCGCGCTACCTTCTCCACCTCATCCTTCAAGATGCGGAGGGCGAACCGGGCCGCTCGGCGGTAGCCCCACTTGAGGAAGAGCAGCCCCACCAGCGCCTCGAGCGCATCAGCGAGGATCGAGCTGCGCTCCCGCCCGCCGCTCTCCTCCTCCCCGACGCCGAGGAAGAGACACCGCCCCAGCTCGAGCTCACGGGCCTTCTCCGCGAGGACCGGGCCGCTCACTACCACCGACTTGATCTTGGTCAGCTCGCCCTCGGTATAGCTGGGGAACCGCTTGAAGAGGTATTCGCTGATCGCGAGCTCGATCACCGCATCGCCCAAAAACTCCAGCCGCTCGTTCGACTCCAGCTTGAGCTCCGGCGGCTGCTCGTTCACATAGGAGCTGTGGAGGAAGGCCCTCCTGAGCTCGGCGGTATCGAGCTCCAGCTTCAGCCGCCGCTTTAGGGCTTCCAGCTCCCCTTCGCTCAACTCGTCTCCCCTTGGTTCCAAACGATGGGCCCTCACTAGGGCAAAATATTTGGCTCCCGGGGCAGGACTCGAACCTGCAACCTAGTGGTTAACAGCCACCCGCTCTGCCAATTGAGCTACCCGGGAGCGCCGCCAAAATTATAGCACGGGTTTCGCCCAAGATCAAGGGGAAATAACCGGGACCTAGTAACCGAAGGGCCCGTCATAATGTGAAGGGTGAAGCCCTATCTCGGGCCTTCAGCCCTCCGAGCTTGGGGGCTCATCATCAGTATCGGTCTCAGCATCAGTATCGAGATCGATCTCGACCTCGCCCCATAGCCCCTCCAGGTCGTAGAACCGGCGGGTCTCCGGCTGGAAGATATGGACCATGAAGTGGCCGAAGTCGAGGACCACCCAGTTCTTGGTGTCGAGGCCCTCCTCCAGCGGTGGCGGCCCGGGGAACTTCTCCAGGATGTTCTCGGCGATCGCCTCGACCTGCTTCTCGCTCTGCCCCTCGGTGATGACGAAGTAACTCGTCGGGAGGGTGAACCCCCGCAGGTCGAGGATCACCGTCCCCTCGCCCTTCTTCTCCGCGATCAGCTCCAGGATCAGCTTGAGCTGCTCGCGGTCCTCCGGGGCGAGCTCCCCCAGGCGCACCTGCTTGCCCGTGCTCGCCAGCTTATCCGCCAAGCTCGAACCCCTCGCCCAAGATGAGCAAAAGATCCATTCCCGCAAGATTATACCCCTTCTGGGCGAGCCGATCCAGCGAGCCCTCGCCCCATCGGGCGAACTCCTCGGGGGTGACCACCTCCAGGGTCGGCTGGAGCCTCTCGGGGAGGGCCCCCGAAAGGAGCTCGGCCTTGCGCGGATCACCTTTAAGGTCGATCAGGAAGGTGTGCTTGTAGTTGAAGTGCTCAGCGTTGCCCACCTCGACCACCGCGAAGCCCCGCTCTCGCAGGTAGGCGGCGGTCCGCCGGGCCAGCCCGGTCACCCCGCAGCCGTTGAGCACCCCGAGGCGGACCTCCCCGGGGATGAGCACGTCGATCCCGAGGAGGAGGTCGGCCACCAGGTTGCGGGTCTCGACGATCTTCGGCTCGAGGTAATCAACACCTTCGATGCGGACCGGCTCGCCGGGCACCTGGACCAGCTTGACCTGGTCGGGCTCCAGCCCGCGGAACCTCCCCGCGAGGGCATACATGTCGACCAGGGAGAGGTTGGTGGAGATGTAGCGGCTGATCGTCCTCGCGAGGGCTTGCAGCTCCCTCAGGGAGCGGAACTGGATCCCCTTCTCCAGGAGGGCCCGGATGAACTTCCCCTGGCGCTCCAGCCGCCCCAGGTCGCCGGTCTCGTCGCGGTAGCGGATGTAGTTGAGCGCCTGAGCGCCGTCGAGGAGCTGCTCCCCCGGAGGGATGTCGATGTGGAGGTTCTGGGCCTCATCGTCGTATTTGAGGTGCTTCTCGACGTAGAGGGTCACCCCGCCGAGCTGGTCGATGATCCCCACGAAGCCCTGGTAGTCGATGACCGCGTAGAAGTGGATCGGGACGCCGAGGAAATCGGAGATGACCCGGCGGGCGAGCCGCACCCCGCCGTAGGAGTAGGCAGCGTTCAGCTTGTGGAACTCCCCATCGGGGAACTTCAGCCGCAGGTCACGCGGCAGGGCGAGCAGCACCACCTCGCGGCCCTTGATGCTGAGGAGCAAGTTGGTATCGTTGCGGCTCCGGGTGCCCTCGATCTGGTCCAGACCCAGGATGAGGATGTTGACCCGCTCGTGCTCGCCGAGGGAGGGCCCCGGCCGGAGGACCAGGAAGAGCACCAGCCCACCGGCAAGGAGGACCAGGCCGAGCCAGATCACCCTGGGCTTTATCCACCGGGGACGTGGATTCCTCCGCCCGCTGAACTTGCCTCCGCCTCTCACCCTCACTTGCCTCTCACCCCTACTCGAGCCCAGGGTATGCGATCGTCCCCGGGCGAGTCAACCCCGGGGGCGCAGAGCGCTCTCGACTCAAGTTCAGGTTATGCTATAATTTCCTGGGGATGAGCGACGAAAAGGACGATATCTACGTCGAGCTGGCGCGCCGAGCGGTCGAGGAATACGTCCGCCATCGGCGGCGGCTCCGCCCACCGGAGGAGCTGCCGGCGGAGCTCCGCCGGCGGGCTGGGGTCTTCGTCTCCCTCAAGAAGAGGGGTGAGCTACGCGGTTGCATCGGGACCTTCCTGCCGACCGAGGAGAACCTCGCCGAGGAGATCATCACTAACGCGATCAAGTCGGCTACGATGGACTTCCGGTTCCCGCCGGTGAGCCCCTCCGAGCTCGCCGAGCTGGAGTATTCGGTCGACGTGCTCAGCCCGCCGGAGCCGACGACGGTCGAGGGGCTCGACCCCAAAAAGTATGGGGTGATCGTGGAGAGCGGCGGCCGCCGCGGGCTGCTCCTCCCCGACCTTGAAGGGGTAGACACCGTGGAGGAACAACTGGAGATCGCCCGCCGCAAGGCGGGGATCGCTCCCGACGAGCCGGTCCAGCTCTACCGGTTCACCGTCGAGCGCCACAAGGAGAAGAAGGGCAAAAGCTAGCCGGCCTGAAAAAACGAAAGAAACAGAAAAACGAAGAGGTGGTCCTCCATCGCCGCTAAACGCGGGCCGTTCGCGGCCGCTATAGTACTGCCTCTCCTCTTCTTCCTCTCCGGAGCCCTCTTTCTGCTCTGGCTGGGCGAGCGCCTCCAGGAGCAGGGGCGAGGGGAGTGGCTCATCCGCCGGCAGTGGCTCATGGGGACGCTGGTGGAGGTCCGAGCCGCCGGCCCCAAAGCCCGGGTAGAGGAGGCGATCGCCGCTGCCTTCCGGGAGATCGCCCGGATCGAGCAGATGATGAGCCCTACCGGGGAGGGCGAGCTCGCCCGGCTCAATGCCGAGGGCCGCTCCCGGCCGGTGCGGGTCTCCCCAGAGCTATTCCAGCTCCTCGAGCGCTCCTTGGAATACCATGAGCTGACCGAGGGCAAGTTCGACATCACCCTGGGGAAGC
>CAZCTZ010000063.1:0-7545 GCA_964501855.1 uncultured Thermotogae bacterium | reverse complement strand
GTTCTTCAGAAGGCTCGTTTGGGGAGATGTCCGATCTTATGCCTGAAGGTCAGCCCTCCCCCTCCTCCTTCCCATCCCCCTTCCTCACCTCATTTAATTTATCTCTGCAGCTTCACAGCTCCAATCTCCCGGAGAACGCCGGGTGGATGTGCTCCTCCCAGAGCTTGGCCATCGGCTCACTCGGCCTGATCCGGCGGGAGAGGACCACGAAGGCGATCGCCAGGGCGAAGATGGCCGTGGCGAGGAGGCCCCCCTCGGGGCCGAAGGCCCCGCCGGTGAGGGCCTCCGGGCCGCTAAGCTTGACCTGGACCAGCCCCGGGCCGAACTCCAGTCCGCTCACCGGCAGCCCGCAGAGCGCCTGGAAGGCGTTCCAGGAGAAGTGCAACCCGATGGGCAGCCAGAGCGCCCGCGTCTTCAGGTAGCATAGGGCGAGCAGGAGGCTTGCCAGCGCGATGTTGATCAGCCCGATCAGGGTGATGTGGGGATTGGCCCGATGGAGCAGGCTGAAGGCGACCGAGATCAGGAAGAGCGTCGGGTAGAGCCCGATCCCCTCAAGAAGCGTCTGCAAGGGATAGCCGTGGAAGAGGGTCTCCTCGAAGGCCGCCGCTAGCAGGAAGCCGATGAGGAGCAATACGAGCCCGCCGAGCAGCTCCCACGAGGGGGAGCCCACCTCGATCTCGAGGGCACCTACGAGCCAGCTCCCCATCAGGTAGAGCCCGCCCATCGCCCCGCCGAGGGCCACCCCCCAGAGGAGCTCCCTCCCGAGGCGGGCCTTCAAGCTCAGCCCGAGCGAGCTGAACGGCCGCCGGTCGATGTAGCGGACCATCAACCAGGAGGTCAGCACCACCGGGATGAGCAGGTAACCATCGAGAAGGAGGGTAAGGCGCCACTCCTGCGGGGAGAGGCTCTCTCCTCCCCCCTCCCCTCCCGGCAGAGCCCCCTCCTCAGGGATGATGGGCGCGAGCGGCGCGGCAAAGAGGGCCCCTAGGGAGAAGAGCACCGCCAGGAAGAGCAGCAGCCGCCAACCGGCACGGAGCCGCCCGCGCCGGTTGAAGAAGAACGTGCCCATATGCCGATCAGCCCGCTCCAGGATAGCGAGGGGCCCAAAGGAGGTCAAGCTCAGGCTCAAGCCACAAGCCACAAGTCAAGGGAGGGGAAAGGAAAAGGGAAGGGAAAGAGGGGGAACCTTGGCGGGGGCTCAGCGGGGATGCTATCCTCCAAATTGAGAGCACCCCCGGGGCCAGAGGAGGTGGGCGAGCTCAAGGTGTCCGAGTCCATGTCCAGTGAGCGACCGCCGGAGCGGCTGAGGTTGGCCTACCCCAAGGCGCTGGAGTTCCAGGACCGAGGGGCGCTCTATACCCCCACGGGGGAGCTCCCCTTCCGCCAGCTCCACGGCAAGCCCCTCTCCCTTGAGGGGCTAATCGACCTTGAGCTCGCCTGGCGGATCGCCGCCTCCTTCGAGGAGCCAGCTGCCGTCCTGGTCAAGCGCTCGCTCCCGCGGCGGCTGGCCGCTGCAAGGTCGGTCGAGGAGGCCCTGAGCCGGCTCTACCGCCGCCTCTGCCGCTGGAGGAGAGGGAAGGAGGAAGAGCTATTCCATCAGGGGATGATCGGGCTCAACCGCCCGGTGAGCCCCGAGGCGGCCCAGCTCCTCACCCGCCAGCTCATCGATGGGGTGATCGCTCCCGGGTATGGAGAGCGGGCGCTGGAGGCCCTCCAAGAGCGGAAGGGCCTCCCCCTGATCGAGGCCCGACCGCCTGAGGAACTCCAGCCGCGGTCTCAGCCCGATGAGCCCAGCGAGCTCCACTTGCGGTCGCTGGGCCAGGGGTGGGGGGTGCTCGCCTGGTATCCCCCACCTGAACCTAGGCTATCCCAGGAGCTCAAGCCCGCAGGCCGCTGGGAGCCGAGCCCCCAGCAAGGGGAAGATCTGCTCCTCGCCTGGCGGCTGCTCCGGTGGGCCCCGGCTGAGGCAGCCGTAGTAGTCAAGGAGAGGGAGCTCGTGGGGCTCGCGGCCTATCAGGCGACCTCCCTTGAGGCGGTCGAGCTGGCCCTCCGCCAGGCGGGTGAGCTGGCCCAGGGGGCGGCCCTCGCCGCCGGGAGCCCCTTCGATGAGCGCGACCCGGTGGACCTCGGGGGCGTGTTCCTGCTCGGGGCGATCCTCGTCCCGAGGGGCGGCAAGCGCGACCCCGAGCTCATCCGCGCTGCCGATGAGCACCACATCGCACTGGTATTTGCTTAAGTCCCAGGAAGTCGCTTGAAGAGCTGAGCTCGCCTAGCTTCTGCAGAGCTTGACACAGAACTTGACTTGAGCCGCTCGGCAAGATGCCTTATGATGTCGTGGGTGGCTGAGGTAGGATGGACCGGATTCGGAAGATACTGCTCTACCCCGAGCCGCGGCTGCGGGAGGTCGCCCGCCCGATCGCCAAGATCGATGGGAAGATCAAGGAGCTGGCTGAGGAGCTGGTCCTGGCGATGGCCCGTGCTGGCGGGATCGGGCTGGCCGCACCTCAGCTCGGCGAGCCGTTACGGCTCATCGTCATCGACGTCGGGGAGGACTTCCACGTCCTGGTCAACCCCGAGGTCGTCGAGGTGGACGAGGAGGAGATGCCCTACCAGGAGGGCTGCCTCTCACTCCCCGGGGTGGAGGCCGAGGTCTGGCGCCCGCGGCGGGCCCTCGTCCGGGGCTACACCCTGGAAGAGAAGGAGGTCGAGCTCGAGCGGGAAGAGCTCGTCGCACGGGTCCTGCTCCACGAGATCGACCACCTGAATGGGGTGCTATTCATCGACCACCTGAGCGAGGCCAAGCGGCGGCTGCTGCTCAAGGAGTATCGCCGGAAGCGGGAGGAGCGAGCACAGGCGGGGGCGGAGCACCTCCAGGCCAAGGGGGCGCTCTAGCAAATCAACATCGCTGAACCGGGTGGATGGGCACGATTGCGGAGAACGTCCAGCGCATCCTGCGGGAGTTGCCCCCGGGGGTCTTGCTGGAAGCGGCGGCCAAGGGCCGCTCCCCGGAGGAGGTCCGTGAGGCGATCGCCGCCGGGGTGAGGATCATCGGGGAGAACTACGCCCAGGAGGCCGAGCGGGTCCTGAAGGTGGTGGGCCGGCCGCCGGGGGTCAGGTGGCATATGATCGGGCATCTCCAGCGGAACAAGGCGAAGAAGGCCGTCGAGCTCTTCGACCTCATCGAGACGGTCGACTCGGTCGAGCTGGCCGCGGAGCTGGAGAAGCGCTGCGCCCGCGCGGGCAGGACCATGCCGATCCTGATCGAGATCAACAGCGGCCGCGAGCCCCAGAAGGCGGGGGTCCACCCTGAAGAGGCCGAGGACCTGCTAAGGGAGATCGCCCGCTTCTCGCACCTCAAGGTCAAGGGGCTGATGACGATGGGCCCCTGGGTGGAGGACCCCGAGGCGATCCGGCCCTACCTGCGGGAGACAAGGCAGCTCTTCGATAGGCTCAAGGCCCTTGCGCTCCCCGGGGTGGAGATGGAGCTCCTCTCGATGGGAATGAGCGACACCTACAGGGTCGCGATCGAGGAGGGCGCGAACCTGGTGCGGATCGGGACGGCGATCTTCGGCCCGCGGACTCAGTGAGATCAGGCAGGATAGAATAGATGGGATGGGTATGGACCGGCTGTGTGGCGTGATCTTCGATCTGGATGGGACCCTCTTCGAGGCGGACTACGACTGGCCGGCGATCAAGCGCCAGCTCGGGATGCGCCGGATCGACGGGGCGATCCTCGATTACCTCAGGGGCCTGCCGCCGGAAGAGCGCCGGGTGAAGGAGCGGCTGCTGGAGGAGATCGAGGACCGCGCCACCGCCGCCGGGAGGCTGAAGCCGGGTGCACGCGAGCTGATCCGATTTCTGAGGGGGAAGGGCCTGAAGCTGGCGCTGGTGACGAACAACCGCCGCGAGGTCGCCGATCGGATCCTGGGGAGATACCGCCTGGAGTTCGACCTGGTGGTGACCCGCGAGGCCGGCGTGTATAAGCCTTCGGGTGCGCCGCTGCTCCTCGCGGCGCGGGGGCTCGGCTTGGATCTGAGCGAGGACAGGGGAGGGCTGCTCGTCGTCGGCGATGGCGAGTTCGACCTGAGGGCAGCGCGGGATGCGGGCCTCCCGGTGATCATCGTGAATCCCGAGCTGGAGCGATTCGAGGGCCGCTGCGACCATGTCGTGCCCGACCTCTTCCGGTTGAGGGAGCTGCTCGCGGGCTTGCTAGATCGCCAGATCGCGGCCCCATAGGACCAGATCGGGCCGAGGCCGAGGGAAGGAGGCGTGAGCGATGAAGCTCGGCGTGCTCGCCGACACCCACGATAACATGCCCAAGATCGCCCGGGCGGTCGAGCTGTTCAACCGGGAGGAGGTCGAGCTGGTGCTCCACGCCGGCGACTACATCTCGCCGATCACGGCGAAAGAGCTCAAGAAATTGGAAGCGAAGCTCATCGGCGTCTTCGGGAACAACGATGGCGATAAGCCCCTCCTGATCAGGCGCTTCAGGGAGGAGGGCATCGGCGAGCTGTATGAGGACTACCGCGAGTTGGAGCTGGGCGGCCGCAGGCTTGTCCTGATGCACCAGCCGAAGTTCCTGGAGGCGCTGATCGCCTCGCGGAAATACGATGTGATCATCTACGGCCACACGCATGAGGTCGACCTGCGGGCGGGGCTGCCCTTGGTCCTGAATCCCGGTGAGGCCGGCGGCTGGCTCACCGGTCGGGCCACGGTCGCCCTGCTCGATCTGGAGGCGCTCAAGGCGGAGATCATCGAGTTGGGGTGAAGTGGTGAGGCGATTAGGGCCTCCTTACGGGGGCTCCCCTCGCGCTGGGACCCCGTCGGGCACCATGATCTAGATCAGCCTGGGGCTTGGCGGCGATCAATTGAATTCCATCCGCTTCCCGATTATACTTTTGAACCTCACGAAGGGCATGGGACCGAGCGAAGAGCGAAGGGCAACGAGGAGCCGCTGGCTCAGCCCGAGCGAGCGGACTCCCGATCAGGAGCTGGAGAGGCTCGTCCGGGGGCTCTACCGGTATGAGCGGGTGGAGGAGCCCCGCCGGCCCCTGGGCGAGGAGCGCTTCCGCGGCGACGCCACCTCGGAGATCGCGCTCGGCTACACCGACGAGCAGGCGCTCGCCGAGGCCGAGCGGTGTATGCAGTGCCAGGATGCCCCCTGCGTCGCGGCCTGCCCAGCGAACCTCAATGTGCCAGGCTACTGCCGGGCGATCGTCGAGGGCGACCTCAAACGCGGGCTCCAGATCATCATGGACATCTACCCCCTGCCGGGGACCTGCGGGCGGATCTGCCCCCACCCCTGCACCGAGGCCTGCCTGAAGGGCGTCGAGGGCGAGCCGATCAACATCCCCCGGCTGAGGCGCTACCTCGCCGATAGGGTCGACCAGCGCGAGCTGGAATATAACATCCCGGGGCCGACGGGCAAGAAGGTCGCGCTGATCGGCTCCGGGCCGGCCTCACTCACCTGCGCCTACCACCTGCTCCGCCGCGGCCACAAGGTCGTGGTCTTCGAAAAGGAGGGCAAGCCGGGTGGGACGCTGAACATCCTGCCGGACTACCGCCTGCCGAATGAGGTCCTCCAGCGGGAGATCGAGGTCCTGAGGTGGCTCGGGGTCGAGATCAGGACGAACAGTCCGATCGAGGGCGAGGGCTGCCTCGATGAGCTCCTCGAGGAATACGACGCGGTCTTCATCGGCACCGGCGCGATCGGCTCCTGGAAGCTCGACATCCCGGGGAAGGAGCTCGAGGGCTCGCTGACCGCGCTGGAATACCTGCGGGCAGTCGACCGCGGCGAGGAGGTCCCCCTGGGGAGGAGCACCGCGGTGATCGGCGGCGGGGACGTGGCGATGGACGCGGTGCGCACCGCGATGCGCCAGGTGGAGGAGGTCCACTTCGTCTACCGGCGCACCCCCCAGGAGATGCCCGCCACCGGCGATGAGGTGATCGAGCTCGGCGAGGAGATCACCCTGAAGGAGCTCCACCACCTCGAGGAGGCCTTCGCGGCCCAGCGCCGCTGGGAGATGCTCGGCCAGCTCAAGCGCCGCTGGGAGCACCTCACCCAGGAGAGGCGGCGGGAGATCTACCGGCAGGTGATCCGCGAGATGAAGGAGGACCTCTTCGCCAAGGTCGGCGAAGGGGGCGCCCGGGTGAAGATCCACTTCCTCACCCAGCCGGTGGAGATCCTCTCCCAGGACGGGCGGGTGAGCGGGCTCAAGTGCCTCCGGATGAAGCTCGGCGAGCCGGATGAGTCCGGCCGACGGCGGCCAGTGCCGATCGAGGGCTCGGAGTTCGTCATCCCCTGCGAGTCGGTGATCTTTGCCATCGGGCAGAACGTCGAGTCGGGCTGGCTAGGCGAGCGCAGCGGCGTCGAGCTGAAGAAGTGGGGCGAGATCATCGTCGATCCCAAGACCCAGGCGACCTCCCGTGAGCGGGTCTTCGCCGGCGGGGATGCCGTCCGCGGCCCGGCGACGATGATCGAGGCGATCGCCGACGGGAAGCGGGCCGCCTTGGCGATCGACCGGCTCCTGCGGGGTTAGCCCCTACTCCTATGATAAATAAATGATCGGGCTCAACCTCAGAGCTGACCGCGGTCATAGGAACGAGGCGGATGATCTCCGTAACTCAAAAAGCGATGGCCCGATGCTGGAAGCGACCGGTTCAGATCCGGATTTGACCCGCTGGGCCGGTCCCTGCTATCTTCCAGGCCAAAGCGGATTCGAGCTGCAACTCAGTTGGGTTTTCCGTCGGAGGAGATCGGATTGAGCTCGATCGGTATCGGTAGCTATCTTCCGGTGGTGATCCTCGCGGCGCTGGGGATCGGGACGATCTTCGCGATCCTCACCCTGGTGAACTTCCTCACCCCGCGGCGCCCCACCCCGGAGAAGCTCCGGCCATATGAGTGCGGCGAGACGCCGATCGGCGACCCGCGGGTGCCCATCGACATCAAGTATTACATCTACGTGCTGGTCTTCCTGGTGCTCGACGTGGAGGTGGTCTTCCTCATCCCCTGGGCGGTCGAGCTGCGGCGGCTCGGCGGAGCGGCCCTCATCGAGATGGTCATCTTCATCCTGCTGCTGCTGGCGGGGTGGGGCTACGCCTGGAAGAGAGGGGTCCTGCGATGGCTGAGGTAAAAGGGAAAGGGAAAGGGAAAGAGAAAGAAAAGGAAATCGGCGGCCTGCCGGGGATCATCCTGGCCAAGGCCGAGCAGCTCATCAACTGGGGGAAGAGCTACTCCCTCTGGCCGCTGACCTTCGGTTTGGCCTGCTGCGCCCTGGAGATGATGGCCGCGCAGGACTCTCGCTATGACATGTCCCGCTTCGGCGCGGAGGTCTTCCGCCCTTCGCCCCGCCAGGCCGACCTGATGATCGTGGCCGGGACGGTGGTCAAGCGGATGGCCCCGCGGGTCCGCACCCTCTGGGAGCAGATGGCCGAGCCGAAATACGTGATCGCCTTCGGGGCGTGCGCGATCAACGGCGGGCCCTACCAGGACACCTACAGCGTCGTCAAAGGGGTGGACAAGATCATCCCTGTAGACGTCTACGT
>CAZCTZ010000062.1:0-7621 GCA_964501855.1 uncultured Thermotogae bacterium | reverse complement strand
GAGGAGCTCATGAGCTCCTCTGAGGTCGCTTCTTCCTCCTGAAGGTCTGCCGAAGGGCCTCCCAGATGCCGACCTCGCCATACTTCTTGCCCTTCAGCCGATAGCCGAGGCCCTCGATCGTCCGCTCGATCAGCGGGCGGGAGAGCTTGGCCGGGTCGTATCTGACGGTGATCGTGCCGTTGGCAACGGCATATGCCATCTCCAGTAAGCCGTCCAGCTCCTCCGACGCACTCTCGATCTTCCAGAAACACTCCCCGCAGCCTATAGCTCGCAGTGCGATCGTCTCCTGCACATAGCCTTCCATCTCGCTCCTCTCCCCTCCTTCTAGGAGCTTCGCCCCCTCTGATTGAGACACCGTGCCCCGCTCTCCCCTTCCCTATCCCACCCCACCTGGGCTGGACTAAGGGGATTCTACCTCATACCTTCCTGTCCTGCAAGAACCATGCCCAGGGGCCTGCCCCCTCATGGTCGCGGTGGAAAGAGGGCTGATAGATCCAGAGGTTAACTGCCTTGAACTTGCAGCGAGCACAAGCATAAGCGCAAGCATTACCCCCGAGTCCCACTGACCTCGGCCAGGCCCCGAGCACGACGGTGGGTAGGCTCCCGCTTAATTTGCAATAGAGGGTATATCTGGTCATATTCTCGGGGGGATTAGATGATTAGAATGCGGTGTTAGGAAAGGGGAAAATAGGGATACAGAAGCAAGATGAGCTCGGTCTGAAGGAGATCTACCTAGCCGAGGGGGTAGAGCGAGACCTGCTCCGACGACTGAGCCGGATCGATCGAGGGCCATCTGCGGGCAGTAAAAGATGCTGGAAGAGCACCAGTCCTGCAATGACATCCTGGTGAAGATGGCGGCGGTCAAGGTGGCCATAAACCAAGCGATCATCAAGCTGCTCGAGGGGCACATGGAGAGTTGCGTCTCAGGATCAGGATGCGCGCCGCCGGGGACCTGGGGCTGGAGCGGCTCAAGGGGTCCTGGGGCTGGTCCTGTGGAAGTCCTGAACTGAGCCAAAAAGTAAAAGATGACGATCGACGAGCTGATCGACACCGTCCACGTCTTCCCGACGCTCTCCGAGGGGATCAAGCTTGCGGCCCAGGCCTTCCGCCGCGATGTCACCAGGATGAGCTGTTGCGTGGAGTAGTGGGGGAAGGGAAGAGAAGATGAATGATCTAGTCCAACTCGGATTCGCCTTCTCCGCGGGGATCGCCGCGGCCTTCAACCCCTGCGGCGTGGTGATGCTCCCCTCCTACATCTCCTACATCCTCGGGCGGGACCGGGGGAGCGAGGGGGAAGGAGAAGGAGCGGAGAGCTATCTTGTCGGGGCCCTGCGAGGGCTCGCCGCGGGCGGGGCGATGACTGCCGGGTTCCTCACCATCTTCGTGCTGTTCGGGCTCCTCTTCTCCTACCTTGGGCGGGCGCTCGCCGCGGCGATCCCCTGGATCGTGGTCCTCATCGGGGCTGGATTGATCCTGCTCGGGGTGGCGATGCTCTCCGGCCGAGCGCTCCCCCGGCTGGAGCTGGGCCGCATGACCTCCCGCCTGGGGGACCTGGGAAGGAAGAAGGGATATAGCTCATTCTACTTCTTCGGGCTGGCCTACGCCCTGGCCTCGCTCGGCTGCGCCCTGCCGGTCTTCTTGGTCATCGTCTCCCAGACCTTCTCTTCGGCAAATCTGCTCACGGGCCTTCTGGCCTTCATCCTCTATGCCGCGGGGATGGGGCTGGTGGTGCTGGTCATCTCGGTGGTCACCTTCCTCTCCCGGGAGCTCCTGGTAAAGCAGCTAGTCCGGGTCGCCCCCTGGATCGAGAAGGCCGCTGCGCTGGTGATCATCGCCGCCGGGGCTTATCTCATCTACTTTTGGCTCTCTAGAGCATAGGCTCCTAGATCCAGATCTAGGCGAACTAAGGGTAGAGCAGGATGGCCGCTCCCAGGGTGACCATCACCAGGCCCGTGACCAGCTTGACCTCACGCTTGCAGGAGGTCTCCCAGCGGGCGAGCCTCCCGCCGCGCGGCGGTTGGAGACCCCCAAGTAGGATGACGATCAAGGGCACCCTTGCGGGCGGCGAACCGGGCTGGGTATCCGCCATCGGCATATCTATCGGGTATTCCTTTATCGGCCCGCATCAGCGTAGTCCGGGTTGGCGTGGAAGGCCTGCATCTGGTGCTTCAGGAACATCGTTTGCCTCCTTCCGTATCCTGGTCCCAGGCCTAGACCGCCTCGACCGCCTGCACCCCGGGGACCTCCTGCTTGAGGAAGCGCTCGATCCCCTCCTTGAGGGTCATCGTGGCCATAGGGCAGCCGCCGCAGGCGCCGAGCAGCCTCACCCGGACGACCCCATCATCGGTGACCTCGATCAGCTCCACATCGCCGCCGTCGGCCTGCAAGGCCGGCCGGATCTGCTCGAGGGCCGCTTCCACCTCTCGGCGCATCTTTTCTGTTCACCTCCTTCATTCACCTGGCCTTGCCTTACTCGATTTTGAGCTTAACCCGGTTAGGGTATCATCTCCCCGAACCAATCGAGCCGCTCGAGGTAGCTCTCCTCCTCGCTCAGTCGCTCGCCGGTCAGCCGGCAGAGGTGGGGCTTGGCCTCCCGGGGATAGGCCCCGGGCTGGAAGAACGAGCAGGTGCGGCAGGTCCCCGAAGCGGTGATATACCCCTCCTGTTGCATCCCCTTGAGGATCTCCTTCAAGCCTTGGGGGAGGACCTCACGTATCTCCTCCGGGAGGGCTTGGATCAGCCGCTCCAGCTCCTTCCCGATGTCGGCGATCTCTCCGACCACCTTGAGGCCCTCCTCCGTCAGCTCCACCCGCACTGCCCGGCGGTCTTCCTCCAGTCGGACCCTCCGGACCAGACCCTTCCGCTCCAGGGCATCGACGAGGCGGGTGGCGGTCGCCGGGGTGATCACCAGCCTGCGGGCGATGGAGCCGATGGTGCGGAAGCGGGGATGGGCGCCGTGGAGGAAGAGGAGTGCCTGCACCCCCGTCCGCGAGAGTCCCAACGCCTCGCCCCGCCGGCGCACCAGCGCCTCGATCCCCTGGGCGATGCGATACAGGGCCAGGGCGGCCTGAGCGGTGGGCTCCCTCTGGACCCGCCTCAGGTCGAAGATCGATCTCGATCCCCCGCGATCATTTAGCATTGTCAAACATAATTATGGGCCAAGCTCCGGGTAAAGTCAAACCCCCGGCCAAGACCTTCCCATCTCTACGCTTCTATTGCGATGTGGTCCTCCCCGACCTCCACTACGGTGCCCCCGATGGAGGCATGGACCGCGACCGCGGGCTCCTCCTCCGGTTCGGCGACCGGCTCACCCCGCTCCACCCGCTGGCCCTCCTGCACCAGCGGACGGGCGGCTGGCCCGCCGGGATAAGGCCGAAGATCGAGCTTGACCCGGTGGATCTCCCCCTCCAGGTTGACGATCGCCGGGGGAGGCGCGGCCTGGGTCTGGGTCTCCTTGGGATAAGTCTTGGCCCTCACCTCGAGGAGCTCCACCCGCACCACCAGAAGCCCGTTGGTCGTCTTCTTGATCGCGTAGTCCTCAAGGTCCACCAGCTCGCCCATGAGCGGCCCGCCGTCGATCAGCCTCAATTGGGGATCGGAGGGGTCCACCCCGGCGAGCTCGAGCAACTCGTGGGCGTAGGCCCCCACAGGGGCCTCAAAGGCTTTGGGCTCGGCGACCTCCCCGAAGACGGTGAGGAACTTCGTGATCACGGGCCAACCCTCCTCCAACGCCCGATACACGTTGTAGAGGGTCTCGACGTTGTTGACCACGATCCCGAGGTCGATCGGGTAGCTCCCCGGCGGGAGCCTCCTGCCGGTCAGCTCGTAGATCAGGGCCCTCTCCGCCCCAAGGCCGTAGGTATCCCTCAGGTAGCGGATCTCAAAAGCCCCATCATGGGAGAGGGCCTCGAGCCCGCCCACCCAGTCCCGATACCTCTCCTTGACAGCGAGGATGATCTTCGCAAAGCCAAATAGCTCCCTGAGCGCCCGGAAGAGTGCCGCGAACTCCTCCGGGTGGTCGCGCAGGAGCAGCTTGTCGGCCCAGAAGCCGGGCTCGCTCTCCATCCCGTTGGCGATCAGCAGGGAGGCCGGCCTCTGATACTTGAGGTAGGTGGGGAAGCCCGCCCCGCCAGCGCCAACGATCCCGGACTCGCGGAGGAGGGCTGCTACCTCCTCGCGAGTCCGTGGTCGCTTGAGGGTTCCGATCGGGAGTGGCATTGGGCCTCCTTATATTTAGTAATGTCAAATGATTATACCGCAAAAGATAGAGGCGCGCAACCGGCCACGCTGGCTTGAGCTTAGAATAGAATAAGAATAAGATTAAGATCTGAGCCACACACGGATCAGACAGGCCTCGGCCCCGTCCTTCATGCTGGCGAGGATCTCCTGATCGGCCCTGATCCCTAGTGCCTCAAGCCAGCCCTCCCGCACGTCGATGCAGGGGCACTCATAGGCCTGAGCTAGCCCGAGCCGCTTGAGCCCCGCGAGGGCGTAGCACTTGGTGATGGTCACCTCGATGGTCCGCTCGCCGGTGAGCCTGGCCTCCCACCGGGTCATCGGCGCGGGCCACATCAGCTCGGAGGCCTCCTGGAAGCAGGCGAGCACCTCCTCAGCGGTCAGAGCCCCCTTGGGAGGGAGGCCCCGTCCGGCCAGCACGGCCTTCATCGCCCTCCTCGCGACCGGCTTGATCACCTCCCGGTTGAGCTCATTAGCCGCCTTGAAGCCGAACCGCCTGGCCACGCCCTGATACCAGAGGGCATCGTGGAGCCACCATAGCCTCTGGAGCCTATTGCCTCCAGATGAGCCCTTATCCGTTTTTCTATTTCCCATTTTGAGCCTTCAGCCTGATGCTCTTTCGCCTACCTATGCTCTACGTGCTCAGAGCAGGCCCGCAGGAGCTCGAGCACGTGCTCGTCATCCAGGGAGTAGTAGACCTGGCGACCGGCCTTGCGCCCCTTCACCAGGCGCATCATCCGCAGGATCTTCAGGTGATGTGAGGCAGCCGACTCGGTGGCGCCTAGGAGGGCTGCGAGGTCATGGACGCAGAGTTCCTCCTGAGAGAGCAGGTAGAGGATCTTGACCCTGGTGGGATCCCCCAGGATCTTGAACGTAGTGGCGATCTCCGTGGCCAGCTCCTCATCGGGCATCCGGCGCGCCAGCTCCTCGGCACGCGCAGCGGTGAGCGCCTGCAGCTCCTTTTTATCGCCCATTCGCAAGCTAGTCTATTCGACTGGAGCGGTGCGCGCAAGCCTTGACAATCACGCCCACTCGTAATATTATTACATTTGAACAATGATTCAAGAATTGGAAAGTGAGCGGGATGGAGATCGCGGAGATCCAGCTCGGGAAGCTCCATTGCCCCACCTGCGCCCTCAAGCTCGAGCAGGGTGTAAGGGAGCTCGAGGGGGTCGGCCAGGTCCAGCTCAACTTCAACGCGGGAAGGCTCATCGTCCACTACGATCCCGCGATCATCGAGCGCTCCACGCTGGTCGCCGCGGTGAAGCGAGCGGGCTACAGCACGGCACACGAGGATAAAAAGGGATTCTGGCGCGATCCCGAGCTGGTCCTGACCGCGCTGTCCGGGCTCCTGTTGGCCGGCGGACTGGGGATCTCCCTCTCCCTCTTCGGCCCTGACCCGGTCCTGCTGAGGCCCTTCTCCTTATCGGCGATCCTCTATCTCGGTTCCATCCTGGCCGGTGGTTATTACATCCTCCGGCGGGGCTGGGCCGCAGTCCGGGCACGCTCCCTGAACATCGATTTTCTGGTGAGCATCGCCGTCCTCGGCGCGGTGGGGATCGGCGAGTTCTTCGAGGCGGCGAGCCTCGTCTTCCTCTTCTCCGTGGCTGAGATCCTTGAAGACTGGGCCGCCGATCGGGCGCGCGGCTCCCTGAAGGAGCTGATGGAGCTCGCCCCGACCATCGCCCGCGTCCGGCGGGACGGCCGGGAGGAGCTCGTGCCGGTAGAGGAGCTTAGGGTTGGAGAGCTGATTCTAGTGAAGCCAGGCGAGCGGATCAGCATGGACGGCGTGGTAGAGGCGGAGTCCTCCACCGTGAACCAGGCCCCGATCACCGGGGAGTCGCTGCCCGTCCACAAAAGCCGGGGCGATCAGGTCTTCGCCGGGACGATCAATATCGACGGCTTCCTAGAGATCAGGGTCACCAAGCTGGTCCAGGATAGCACCCTTGCCAAGATCATCCGCCTGGTGGAGGAGGCCGAGGCGGAGAAGGCCCCCACCGAGCAGTTCGTGGAGCGGTTCGCCCGCTACTACACCCCGACGGTAGTCGGTGCCGCGATCGCCGTGGCGGCGATCCCGCCCCTCTTCCTCGCTCAAGAGATCACCGGCTGGTTCCTCAAGGCAATTACACTGCTGGTGATCGCCTGCCCCTGCGCTCTAGTCATTTCCACCCCGGTCTCGGTCGTCTCCGCGATCACGGGGGCTGCTAGAAGGGGCGTGCTGATCAAGGGAGGCATCCACCTCGAGAACATGGGCCGGGTCCGCGCCATCGGGATCGACAAGACGGGGACCTTGACCTTGGGCCAGCCGCAGGTCACGGATGTGGTCCCGCTGAATGATCATTCCGAGGAGGAGCTGCTCGGGATCGCTGCCGCGCTCGAGCGGCGGAGCGAGCACCCCCTGGCCGAAGCGATCGTGAGAGCAGCGGAGGAGCGCCAATTGAGACTGGAAGATGTGGAGGACTTTCAGGCGCTCGCCGGCCGCGGGGTGCGGGCTAAGCTGAATGGCCGAACTTACTACGTCGGCAAACCGGCGCTCTTCGCCGATCTCGGGCTTGATCAGCTCAAGCTCGCCGACGATCATTTGATTAAATTGCAAGAGGAGGGGAAGACCGCGGTCCTGGTGGGGACCGAGCGGGAGCTCTGTGGCATCATCGCCCTCGCTGATCGGCCTCGCCCGGGGGCGCGGGAGGCCATCCAGCGGCTACGGGAGCTGGGAGTAAAGGTAGTGATGCTCACCGGGGATAACCCACGGACGGCCAAAGCGATCGCCGAGGAGCTGGGAATCGGAGCGGAGCGGGTCCGCGCCGAACTCCTCCCGGAGGAGAAGATCGAGGAGATCAAGAGATTGACGGACCAGTTCGGGACGGTGGCGATGGTCGGCGACGGGGTGAACGATGCCCCGGCGCTGGCAGCGGCGACCGTCGGGATCGCCATGGGCGTGGCGGGGACCGATGCGGCCCTGGAGACGGCGGATATCGCCCTGATGGCCGACGACCTCGGCAAGCTCCCCTACCTGGTGGAGCTCGGCCGCAAGGCCCGCTGGGTGATCAAGGAGAACATCTGGGCCTCGATCCTAATAAAACTTGCGCTCAGCGCGGGGGTCTTCCCCGGGGTCGTCACCTTGGCATTAGCGGTGCTCGTCGGGGATATGGGGGCCACCCTGGGGGTGACGGCCAACGCGCTGCGCCTCGCCCGGGTGAGGTAAGAAGTAAGAGGTAACAGATGCGAGTTGACCCCTCATCTCACTTGATCGAGATCACGCGCCCGCTGGTCATCTTGACCAGGTCCTCAGGCGCGAGCTTGAAGACCGCCCTCGGGGTGCCGGCGGCTGCCCAGATCTCCTTGTATTGCAATAGGTCCTCATCGATGAAGGTCAAGAGCCGCT
>CAZCTZ010000061.1:0-7657 GCA_964501855.1 uncultured Thermotogae bacterium | reverse complement strand
GGTCAGTTCGAATCAAACCGCCCTCCGTAATCGAAAATGGTTTCTAGTTTCAATTTCGAAATTGTAGCATAAAAGACCAAGGGTGTCAAGGGAATGGGATAGGATTAGCGATCAATTCCTACCTTTGACCGACCTGATCCTCTTCCTGCCCCGCCCTTGGCAACCCTTGCTTGCTGAGGTTCAAATATGGTTACGGGATAGGGAGGATAGGATCGATAAGAAGGTTATAAACCGTGAACATTCTCATTCTCTTCACCTAATGGAGTTGCTTCTTGTGGCAAAATGATGTTTTTAACCGTATTAGGAGGTTATAGCAGGTACCTCCTCCTCTCCCCTGTACTCTAAAGCACCATGACTCCTAGCCGAACCCCAGGAGCCTGCCGATCTGGTAGACCAGCGTGGCCATGATCCAAGCCAATGTCAGCTCGTAGCCGATGGCGAGGGCAGGCCACCTCCAGGAGCCGGTCTCGGCCTTAATGACGGCCATGGCAGCCACGCAGGGGACATAGAGGAGGGCGAAGACCATGAAGGCGTAGGCGATCAGCGGGGTCCAACCGAGCTGGGAGGCGATCGCAGTTCCTAAGTTCCCCTCCTCGACGGCAAAGATAGCTCCCATGGTCCCCACGACCACCTCCTTGGCCAAAAAGCCGAAGAAGAGGCTCACCGCAGCCTGCCAGTCCCCGAAACCGGAGGGGCCAAATACCGGAGCGATGATGCGCCCTAGCTGCCCGATCCAGCTATCGGGACTGGCATACTCCACTCCCCAGGGCAGGCTGCTCAACAGCCAGACGAACACCACTACCCCCACGATGATCGTCCCTGCCTTCCAGAGGAAGTGTTTGCCCCGCTCCCACATGTGGAGCAACACCCCCCTTGCGGTGGGGAGGCGATAGGGCGGGAGTTCCATGACGAAGTGGCCGACCGGTCCCGGGAAAAGCCTGCGGAAGATCGAGGCCATGAGGATGGCCAGGATAATCCCGATGAGATACATGGAGAAGACCACCAGCCCCTGATGAGCGGGGAAGAAGGCGGCGGCGAGGAGGGTGTAGATGGGCAGACGGGCCCCGCATGACATCAGGGGATTGATCAGGATGGTGATGAGCCTGTCTCTGGGATTTTCAATCGTCCTCGTGGCCATGATCGCGGGGATATTGCAGCCGAAGCCCAGGATCATGGGGATGAATGACCTCCCGTGGAGCCCGATCTTGTGCATCAGCCGGTCCATGACGAAGGCGGCTCGGGCCATATAGCCGGAGTCCTCCAGCACCGCGATGGCGGCAAAGAGGAGGAATATCGGCGGGATGAAGGTGAGCACCGTCCCCACCCCGCCGATGATCCCGTTGCCGATCAGTGAGCCGAGCCATTCCGGCGAGATGCCCATCGCCCTTTCGGCGAGCCAGTCGAAGCCCGCGCTGATCCACTCCATGAGGGGACCCGACAGGGCGAAGATGAATTGGAATACGGCAAACATGATGGCCAGGAACAAGGGGATGCCCAACCACCTGCTCACGATCACCTTATCGAGCTTATCCGACCAGGTGAGCCTCGGGGTGGGGGGTCTCTTTATGATGTCCTTCAAGAGGCCGCTGATGAAGCCATACCTCCTGTCAGCGATGATCGTCTCGACATCATCCCCATAGACGCTGCGAAGGTGCTCGAGGGCTCGATCCTTGGCCTGGAGGATCTCCTCGCTGTCCAATTCCTCGAACTTCTTGAGGATCTCCTCGTCCTCCTCTAGTAGCTTTACTGCCAGCCACCTGGGGGGATATTTCCGGGAGAGAGCGGTTTGAGAGACCATCCTCTCAAGCTTCTCGATCTCCCCCTCCACCTCACGACCGTAGTCGATCTTCAGGCAGTTCGCGCTCGTGCTCTCCGTCCCGACTATATTGACGATCTCCTCCAGCAGCTCCTCGGTCCCCTGGTCGCGGCTGGCCACCATGGGCACCACTGGAACCCCCAGATGGTATGACAGATGCTTGACATCGATGCGGTAACCTCGCTCGCTGGCCTCATCCATCATGTTCAGGGCGATGATCAGTCGGGCTCCCATCTCCAAAAGCTGGACGGTGAGATAGAGATTCCGCTCAAGATTGGTGGCATCGACAATATCCACCACCACATCGGGTTCCTCTTCCACGATGAAGTTCCTCGCGATCAGCTCATCTATCGAGTAGGCGGTGAGGCTGTAGACGCCGGGGAGGTCCACCACCTTGATCCGACAGTCCCCGTATCGGCAGACCCCCTCCTTCTTCTCCACCGTCACCCCGGGCCAATTCCCTACGTGCTGATGAGCCCCGGTGAGGTTGTTGAAGACGGTGGTCTTGCCCGAGTTGGGATTTCCAGCTAGAGCAATCGTGATCTCCTTCCCTTGCCCCTTCTTCTGCTCCCGCTCCTTCCCCTTCCTCTTCCCCTTCTTCTCGCCCATAGATGCGCTCAGGCGCCCCCTTTCACCATGACCATGATCTTCTGGGCCATCCCCCGACCTAAGGCCACCCGTGAGCCCCTCAGCTCGATGATTATCGGTCCTGGTAGCTGGCTATGGATGACCCTAAGGCTCACCCCGGGGTTCAGCCCCATATCGGCGAGCCTCCTCTTCAGCCCAAATCCGGCATTGATGGCCACCAGGGTTACCACCTCGCCGGGCCTGGCCATGGATAAGGGCATGAGCCTCTCCCTCATCCCTCACTCGACCACCTCGACGTAGACATGGGCGGCCTCCTCCCTGCGCAGTGACAGGTGATAGCCCTTGATCTTGATCTCAATGGGGTCTCCTAGGGGAGCTACCCGCTCGACCTCCACCTCCGCTTGGGGGACCAGTCCCATATCCAGGATGCGCCTGTGGAGGTGTCCGCTTCCCCCTACCTTGGTGATCCTGCCCTTTTCCTTGGGCTTCATCTCAGCTAAGGATTTTGTCGCCATAATTCCCCCCTTTTCTTCCCCTTCCCTAAACCTGGCCCCCTCGCTCCCGCCGGAAATTTGAGAATGATTCCCAATTTTATGATTGTATCCGGAGCGAGGCCCATTGTCAAGCTGCGATCGAGCTGAAAGGGCTCCCCAGGCTGGAGGGGGCTTCCAAAGCCGGGATCGGGATGTAGTGTAGTAGATAGATAGCGGGGCAGCCCAACGGTCCCACGCTGACGGGCTAGGACCCACCCGCGAAGGGGATCTTATGCCGAGTCAGGTATCATCCCGTCCTCTTTTTGAAGAGGAGCCAGTTTTTGGGGTCCCTCTCCGGCTGGAAGCGGATCAGGCAATAGCTCCCCCGGAGCTTCTCCCCGTGGAGCTCGACCAGGATCTCATCCTCCTCCCACTTCAGGGGCTTATGCCAGCCGCGGTCCCAGATCTCCACCCGCCCGGCGCCGTATTCCCCCTCGGGGATGACCCCCTCGAAGTCGGCGTATTCCAGGGGGTGGTCCTCGGTCTGGACCGCCAGGCGGCGCTGGCCCGGCTCGCGAGGGGGCTCCTTCGGCACGGCCCAGCTCTTCAGGACGCCGTCGTGCTCCAGCCGCAGGTCATAGTGCAACCGGCTGGCATAGTGCTTCTGGATCACGTAGATCGGTCGGCTGCGCCCTTGGGAGGCGGCCTCCTCACCGGGATCGGAGCCGGCCGGCTCGCCCGTCCTGGAGAAGTCGCGCTTCCTGCGGTATTCCTCGAGCTTGCCCATCATAGCTTGGGGCACAGGTCCTCCAGGATGCACTCCCCGCACCGGGGCGAGCGGGCGGTGCAGACCGCCCGCCCGTGGGCCTTAAACAGCCAGGGGAGGCGCTTCCACTCCTCCCTGGGGAACAATCCCTCCAGGTCGCGCTCGATCTTGTCCGGGTCCTTGCTCCCACTCAGCCCGAGCCGCCTGGCCAGCCGGACCACGTGGGTGTCGACCACGATCCCGGTGATCTTACCAAAGGCATTGATCAGGATCGCGTTGGCCGTCTTCCGGCCGATCCCCGGCAGGGCCACCAATTCCTCCAGCGTCTGGGGCACCTCGCCGCCATGCCGCTCGACGATGATCCGACAGGCCTCCTTGATGTTCTTTGCCTTGTTCCTGTAGAAGGGGATGGCGCTTAGCTCCGCTTCCAGCTCGCTCAGCTCCGCGTTCGCGTAATCCGCCGCCGTCTTGTATCTCGAGAAGAGCCGCGGGGTGGTGGCGTTCACCACCTCGTCGCGGCACTGTGCGGAGAGGATCGCGGCCACTAGGAGCTCCAGAGGGGTGGAGAAGTTCAGGTAGTAGCGGACATCGGGATACTCCTGCTTCAGCCGCGCGAGGATCTCCCCTGCCCTCTCACGCTCGTGCTCACGCTCCTGGTGCTCACCCATCCCGGCTAAATTTAACCCGAGACCCTCCTGGCTTTGCAAGGATGGATTATGGATTGAGATTGAGGATGAGGGCGGAGGGGAGGGGAAGGGATGGCTTTAGGAGTCCTGATCCTGAGGGCTGGGTTTTTGGGGTTCATTTGGGGTTCATCTGCGCGGCGGCGCGGGCGGCTGGGTGTAGGGCAGCGGGATATACTGGACTGAGGGTCGCCGCTGGGTCGCCTGCGGGTAGAGCTCCATCAACTGGTAGATCTCCCGGGGGACCTCGGTGCTCACCGGGAGGCCCAGCTCCCTGATCCCCTCCACGGTGATCGGGTAGTCGTGCGTCCAGCGGCCTTCGGTGAGGGCCTTGGCGACCTCCTCGGCCTTCTCCTCGGGGAGCTTGCCCACAAGGAGCTCCTTGACGAAGGAGCGGACCTGACGGATGGCCTTCTCAGCATTGTCCGCCAGGATCAGGGTCTTGTCTTCGACCTTGTCGCGGCCCTTGAGCTCGACCGCCCGCAGGAGGGAAGCCGCGGGATACTCGCCCAGTTGGGGGTCCACCGGCCCTAGGACGGCGTTCTCGTCCATCACGATCTCGTCAGCGGCCAGCGCGAGGAGCGTCCCCCCGGACATCGCATAGTGGGGGATGAAGACCGTCACCTTCGCCGGGTGGCGCTTGAGCGCCCGGGCGATCTGCTCCGTGGCCAGGACCAATCCACCGGGGGTGTGCACGATCAGGTCGATCGGCATCTCATCCGGGGTGAGGCGGATCGCCCGGAGGACCTCCTCGGAGTCGTTGATATCGATGTAGCGGAAGAGCGGGAAGCCGAGGAAGCTCATCGTCTCCTGGCGGTGGATCAGCGCGATCGCGCGGCTCTTCCGGCGATGCTCCATCTGCCGGAGGAGGCGCAGCCGGGCGCCCTCGAGCAGGTGGCGCTGGTAGGAGGGCCAGAAGGCGATGAAGATGAGGAAGAGCCAAAAGAGCGTGGAGATCAAGTTCCCCCAGCTCTCCATCTCCGATGCACCTCCTTGAGGAGCAAGTATAGCCGCCTCTTCAGGTGGGGGACAAGCCCGAATTAGCGGCCGGCGCGGATCAGGTCGCCCTTGGTGAGCAGGCCGAGGAGCTTGGAGGGGTCCTCGCGGTCAACCACTGGCAGGTGGCCGATCCCATGCCGCTGCATCTTCTCCCAGGCGACGTCCAGGGTCTCATCGGGGTAGGCCACGACGAGGTTCTTGCTGGCGACCGCGATCGCGGGCAGGTTCCTATCCCGCTTGATCGCGCTCATCACATCCCGACCGGTGACGATCCCCACCAGGCGCCCCTCGCGGTCGACCACGGGGAAGCCCTGGTGGCCGGTCTCGAGGATCTTATCCCTGACCGCCCGCAGGGGGAGGTCCTCGGGGACCGTCTCCACCTGGCGGGTCATCGCCTCGCCCACGTAGCGCATCTTGAGCACGTTGATCTCCAGCTCCTGGGGGATGCGCAGCCCCCGGCGGACCAGCTTCTCAGTGTAGATCGTGTTGGGATAGAGCAGCCAGGCGGTGATGTCGGCGACGACGCAGGCGAACATCAGCGGGAGGATGATGTTGTAGTCGCGGGTCATCTCGAACAGCATGATGATCGCGGTGAAGGTCGCCCGCGAGGCCGCGGCGAAGACCGCAGCCATCCCCACCAGGGCGTAAGCCGGATAGGGCGCGGTGAACCCGGGGAAGGTGAGGTTCACCAGGACGCCGAAGGCCCCGCCGAAGGCCGCCCCGATGAAGAGCGAGGGGGCGAAGACCCCGCCGGAGCCGCCCGAGCCCAGGGTGAGCGAGAGCGCGAGCACCTTCACCAGGGCGAGGAGGAGGAGGCCCTGGGCCAGCTCCACACTGACGTTGCCGATCTCCTGGTTTAGGATCGCACTCACCGTCTCGTAGCCCACCCCGAAGACCTCCGGGAAGGCGAGCCCTAGCGCGCCGACGCCCAGCCCGCCGAGGGCGGGCTTCAGGACGGGGTGGATGGTGAGCCTATCGAAGAGGTCTTCCAGCCCGTAGAGCGCCTTGATCACCGCGAGGCCGACCAGCCCGGCGAGCAGGCCCAAGATCAGATACAGGATCAGCTCGTTAGGGCTCTCCAGCTCGTAGGTCGGGATGAGGAAGGCCGGCTGGCTCCCCAGGTAAGCCCGGGAGATGATCGTCGCGAAGACGGTGGAGATCACCAGGGGGACGAAGGACCGAGTCCGCAGTTCGAGCAGGATCAGCTCGATCGCGAAGAGGACCCCAGCGATCGGCGTGTTGAAGGTAGCAGTGATCGCCGCTGCTGCGCCACAGCCGACGAGGACTTTGAGGTCGTTTGAGTTGAGCTTGAGCAGTTGGCCCACGGCCGAGCCGACGGTCGAGCCGATCTGGACGATCGGCCCCTCCCGCCCGGAGGAGCCCCCGCTCCCGATGCAGATCCCCGAGGCGAGCGCCTTGGCCACCACCACCCGGGGGCGGATCCGCCCGCCCTGGGTCGCCACCGCGGCCATCACCTCGGGGACGCCGTGGCCGCGGGTCTCCGGCGCGAGGTAGTGGGTGATCAGCCCGACCAGGAGCCCCCCGATGGCCGGTATGAGGAGCACCCAGGGGCCGAGGTGGTGCTCCAGCGGCGGGAGGGGCCGGATCGAGAGCTTATGGAAGAAGGAAAGGTCGGTGACCCCGTAGATCAGCCACCGGAAGAGGACCGCGCCGTAGCCACCGAGCGCCCCGATGAGGATCGCCAGCAGGTTGAGCTTGAGGCTTTGGAGGAGCAGCTCCTGGAAGGGCGAGTGGGAGTGGGCATGAGAGGCAATCCGCCAGACCTTGCGCCTCTTCATGGTCTGGATTATAGCATAGCTTCAGCTCCAGCGTCAGCTCGCAATACCCTCCAGATCAGCCCCCCGCCGAGAAGTCGCTCACCCCGGTAGAAGACGACGGCTTGGCCGGGGGTCACCGCCCGCTGGGGCTCCTCGAACATCACCCTGGCCTTGTCCCCCTCTAGGGGCTTGACTCGCGCTCTAACCAGCGGGCTGCGATAGCGGATCTTCACCTCGGCCTCCATCTCGCCTCCATCCGCCGGCCGCCCGGTGGGCCAGTTGACCTCGGTGGCGATCAGGCCGGCGGCGTATAGCTCCTCCTCGGGACCGACGATCACCCTGTTGTGCCTCGGATCGAGCCCCACGACGTAGAGCCGCCGCCCGGCGGCGAGCCCCAGCCCCTGCCGCTGGCCGATCGTGTAGAACGGCAGGCCCTCGTGCCGGCCGAGGACCTGCCCGTGGGTGTCGACGATCTCCCCCGGGGCGATCCGGCCCTCGGCGCTCTCCTTCAGGAAGCGGCGGTAATCTCCCTCCGGGATGAAGCAGAGGTCCTG
>CAZCTZ010000060.1:0-7727 GCA_964501855.1 uncultured Thermotogae bacterium | reverse complement strand
CGGGCGCGGGAGAGGCTTTTACAGAGCAATAGAGTAGAGGTAGAGTCAGAGTCAGAGGGCCTCCCCGCGCCCGGCCTTGGCTCGCTCGATCAGCTCCTTGAACTCCTCCTCGGTCAAGGTCTTGATCCCGAGCTCCCTGGCGCGGGCCAGCTTCGAGCCGGGGTTCTCGCCGACGACCACATAGTCGGTCTTGCGGCTCACCGAGGAGCTCGCCTCACCGCCCAGGCTCCGCACCAGCTCCTCGGCCTCGTGGCGGGTCAGCTCCCGCAGCGCCCCGGTGAAGACGAACCGCTTCCCCGCGAGCGGCTGCCGCGCTCGCGCTTCTGCTTCCGGTGCTACCCGCTCCGGGAGGGGCTGGACGCCGGCCTCGAGCAATTTCTTGATCGTCCGGCGGTTGCGCTCATCCCGGAAGAACTCGACGATGCTCTGGGCCACCTTGGGTCCCACCTCGGGCAGCTCGAGGAGCTCCTCCTCGGTGGCCCTCATCAATTCCTCGATCGTCCCGTAGCGCTTCGCCAGGATCTCCGCGAGCACCTCGCCGACGTGCCTGATCCCCAGCGCGAAGATGAGCCGGCTTGTGGGGCGGCGCTTGCTCCGCTCGAGCGCCTCGAGCAGGTTCTGGGCGGATTTCTCGCCCATCCGCTCGAGCCCCACCAGGTCCTCCTTCCGCAGCCGGTAGAGGTCGGCCACGTCCCGCACCAGACCTCGCTCGACCAGCTGGTCCACCAGCCGCTCGCCCAGACCCTCGATGTCCATCGCCGCCCGTGAGGCGAAGTGCCTTATCGATTCCTTGATCCTCGCCGGGCAGGAGATGTTCGGGCAGCGGAAGACCACCTCGTCCTCGAGCCGGATGAGCCGGCTCCCGCAGACGGGGCACTGCTGGGGCATCTGGAACTTCCGCTCCGTGCCGGTGCGGGCCTCCTTGATCGGCTTGATCACCTCGGGGATGACGTCCCCGGCGCGCTCGATCAGCACCAGGTCGCCGACCCTGATATCCTTCTTCTCGATCTCCTCCTGGTTGTGGAGGGTGGCGCGACTGATCGTCGCCCCGGAGAGCTCGACCGGCTCGAGCACCGCCACGGGGGTGATCGCCCCCGTGCGGCCCACCTGGAGGACGATCTCCTTGATCCGGGTGGTCGCCTGCCGGGCGGGGAACTTGAAGGCGACCGCCCAGCGGGGCGAGCGGGCCTTCACCCCGAGGGCCTCCCGCAGCTCGAAGTCGTTGACCTTGATGACGACCCCGTCGGTCTCGTAGGGCAGCTCCTCCCGCTCCTCGAGCAGCTCCCGGTAGAAGTCGATCGCCTCATCGATCCCACGGCATAGGCGGAAGCGGGGGTTGACCCGCAGGCCGAACTCCCTCAGGGTCAGGAGCAGCTCCTCCTGGGTCCTGAGCTCGAGCCCCTCGACCTCGCCCACATCGTAGAAGAAGATCTTCAGCGGGCGGTTGGCGGTCACCCCCGGGTCGAGCTGCCGGAGCGAGCCCGCGGCGGCGTTCCGCGGGTTGGCGAAGAGCGGCTCGCCGCGCTCCTCCTGCTCGCGGTTCAGCCGCTTGAAGTCCTCGATCTCCATGTAGACCTCGCCGCGGACGGCCAGCTTCCTGGGGAGCTCACGGTCCGGCGGCCGCCGCAGGACCAGCGGGACGGCCCGGATCGTCTTCAGGTTGTTGGTGACGTCCTCGCCGACCTCGCCGTCGCCGCGGGTCGAGCCGACGGTGAAGACCCCGTCCTCGTAGACCAGCTCCACCGCCACCCCGTCGTATTTCGGCTCGACCAGGTAGTCCACCCGGTCGAGGCCGGTCAGGCGGCGCACCCGCTGGTCGAACTCGCGGACCTCCTCCTCGGTGAAGGCGTTGTCCAGTGAGAGCATGGGGACGGTGTGCCGCACCTGCTTGAACTCCTCCGCCGGGGGCGCGCCGACCTTCTGCGTCGGCGAGGTCGGATCGTATAGCTCGGGGAACTGCTCCTCCAGCTCGCGCAGCTCCCGCATCAGCGCGTCGTATTCCGCATCGGAGATGATGGGCGAGTCGAGCACATAATAGTAGTAGTTGTGCTTGCGGATCTCCTCGCGGAGGTATTCGACCCGCCGGCGGGCCTCCTCCAGGGTGAGCTGCCTCTTGACCATCTGGACCGGACCCCTCCGGACTTCAAGCCCTTCTATTTGATTATGGGCCTCTTGGGCGGGGGAGTCAACCGGACTCGGCTTGAATGATGATACGATATGATATGATCAGGTCTCCGACGGGCGGGGACGGGGATAGTCCTCGGGCCGGCCATGGCGCATCGCCCGGAGGGTCTCGAGGAAGGCCTGCTTGATCTTCCCCAGGTCGGCGACGGTGAGCGGGGACTCATCCAGCTGGCCGTCGTCGAGCTTGGCGCGGATCTGCTCCTCGATCACCTCCTCCAGGCGGGCATCGTCCCCGAGGGCGCGCGCGGCGGCCTCGACCGCATCGGCGAGCATGATGATCGCCGTCTCGCGGCTCTTGGGCCGCTCGCCCTCGTAGCGGTAGTCGTCCATTGAGATCTCCTCATCGCCCTCCTGGAGGGCCTTGACGTAGAAGTAGCGGATGACCGAGGTGCCGTGGTGCTCGGGGATGAACCGGAGGACGTCCTCCCGGAGGCCGTATTGGCGGCCGATCTCCAGCCCGCGCTTGATGTGCGAGATGAGGACCAGCTTGCTGATGTTGGGCGCGAGCTCGTCATGGGGGTTCTCCCCGGGCTCCTGGTTCTCCGCGAAGTAGCGAGGGTTGTCCAGCTTGCCGATGTCGTGGTAATAGCCGCCGACCTCCGTCAGGAGGGGGTCGGCGCCGATCGCCCGGGCGGCGTTCGCGCCGAGCTTGGCCACGTTCGCCGAGTGGTGGTAGGTCCCGGGGGCCTCCCGCCCGAGCCGCTCCATCAGCGGATGGGAGGGCGAGAGGAGCTCCATCAGCCCCAGGGGGCTGGTCTTCCCCGTCAGGTATTCGGAGATCGGTATCCCCCCGAGGAGCAGGAGGTAGCTGATCAGGCCGCTGGCGCCGGTCCACCCGAGGGCGTTCCACTTCAAGGTGGCGAAGCTGAAGGAGGCCGAGGTGGCGAGCAGCATGAGCATCGAGGCCAACGAGGCACCGAGGCCGGCCACCGCCAGGTCGGTCCGCCCGCGCACCTCCCGGACGCCGAACAACATCGCCAGCCCGCCGGCGAAGGCCACCAGGCTCTCAGCGGGGTAGATGCCCCGGCCGAGCCCGACCAAGAGCGCCAAGGCCAGGTCGGTCACCACCGCGGCTTCCAGCCCGAGGAAGATCGTCGCCAGCCCCACCCCGAAGGCCACCGGCGCGAGGTAAGGTGAGAAGAGGCTGGCGACCTTGTCCAGCGCGGCGACGGCCAGGATCAGCCCGCCAAGGTAGAGCCGGGTCCGCTCCCTCGCGAGCAGCTCCGGCTGGCGGAGCCGCAGGTAGAGCCCGAGGAGGAAGTAGACGATCAGCAGGATCAGCGCGCAAGAGAGCAGGTCATCCCAGCCGAGGAAGCTGTAGAGCCAGGGGCTCCCCCGGTCCGGCTGGAAGGAGACCAGCCCGATGAGGACCAGGAGGAAGAGAGCGAATTGGAGGAGCTCGCCGAGGCGGGAGGGGAGAGAAGCCTCAGGGCTCAGGCTCAAGCTCCTGCTCGTGCTCGCCCTCATGCTCGTGCCTGTGCTTGGGCTTAGGCCTGTGCTTTTGCCTGGGTTCTTGATCGCCTTGGCCCTGGCCAGCCTGCTCCCTTTCCCTCTCACCCGCGCCCTCGCTCTCGCCCTTGCCCTCGCCTCTCTCATATCTCTCATAGGCCTCGATGATCCGGCGGACCAGCGGGTGGCGGACCACATCGCCCTTGTCCAGGTAGATGAACTCGATCCCCTCGACCCCCTTGAGGATGTGCTGGACCTCGACCAGGCCGGACTTCCCCCGCTCCAGGTCGATCTGGGTGATGTCGCCGGTGATGACCACCTTGGAGTTGAAGCCCAGCCGGGTGAGGAACATCTTCATCTGGGTGTGGGTGGTGTTCTGGGCCTCATCGAGGATGACGAAGCTGTTGTTGAGCGTCCGCCCGCGCATGAACGCCAGCGGGGCCACCTCGATCCGCCCGTCGCCGCGGTAGCGGGCCAGCTCCTCGCTGGAGATCATGTCGTAGAGGGCGTCGTAGAGCGGCCGCAGGTAGGGGTTCACCTTGGCCATGATGTCGCCCGGGAGGAAGCCCAGCTCCTCGCCGGCCTCGACCGCCGGCCGGGTGAGGATGATCCGGTGGACCTTGCCCCGCTTGAGGTGAGCGATCGCCTCGGCCACCGCCAGGTAGGTCTTCCCCGTGCCGGCGGGGCCGATGGCGAACACGATGTCGCTGCGCTCGATCGCCTCGACATACTCCCGTTGGCCGACCGTCTTGGGGCGGATCTCCTCGCCCCAATGGGTCACGGTGATCACGTCGGAGAGGACCCCCGCGACGCTCTCGCCCTCCTTGACCTTCTCCACCAGATACCGGATCTCCTCCAAGCTGGGGACGTGGTGGTCCTCGATGATGTCGAGCAGCCGGTCGAACAGCTCGTGGACCCGGTCGACCTCCTCGGGCGGGCCCTCGATCAGGAGCCGATCCCCCCGGGCGATGATCTTCACCGCGGGGAACTGCTCCTTGATGTAGTTCAAGTTGCGGTTGAACTGGCCGAGGAGGGCCGTCGCCTCCTCCTGATCCTTGAGGATGATCTCCCGTGCGACCTTGATGAGCTGCTCACTGACTTCGTGCTCCGCTTCCGCTGACACCTGCTAGCTCACCTCCTATGCCCCTGCTCGTGATCGCGATCGGCACCCCGAGCAGGTAATCCCCATCCTCGCAAAGCTCCTGGACTTCCACCTCGATGATCTGGCCCGGCTGGACCCGGACTTGGGGCTCGCCCCCACCCAGCTCGCTCAGCCCTAGGTGGACCTCGATGTAGTTCTCCGACCAGCCGCGATAGCGCCCGTCGGGTGCGGGCTCCTCCACCAGCACCCGGAGCCGCTGCCAGATGAAGCTCTCCTTCACCCGGCGGCTCACCCGCCGCCCTAGCTCCTGGAGCCGCCTCGCCCGCTCCCGCTTCACCTGCTCGGGGACCTGGTCGGGCAGGCGGGCTGCCAGGGTTCCTGGCCGGGGCGAATACCGGAAGATGTGCAGCCGGAGGAAGCTGACCTCCTCGACCAGCCTGCAGGTCCGCTCGAACTGCTCCTCGGTCTCGCCGGGGAAGCCGACCAGCACATCCGCTCCGAAGGTGGCTCGGGGGACCTCCCCGCGGATCAGCTCGATCTTCTCGCGATACTCCGCGGCGGTATAGCCGCGGTTCATCCGCTCGAGGAGGAGGTCATCGCCGCTCTGGAGCGGGATGTGGAAGTAGGGGCAGCCCTTCTCACACTCCCGGAAGAACCTCACCAGCGCGGGGGTGATCCCCTCCTGGTTGATCGAGCTGAGGCGGATCCGCTCCAGACCGGGGATCTCCGCCAGCCGCCAGAGCAGCTCCGCGAGGGCCTCCCCCCCGTTCCCGTAGTCGGCCAGGTTGATCCCGGTGAGGACGACCTCCCGGAAGCCGTTCCTCACCAATCCTTCGACCTCGGCGACCACCAGCTCGGGGGGCTTGCTCCGTGAGCGGCCGCGGGCGAGCCTCGTCCGGCAGAAGGTGCAGCCGCGGTCGCAGCCGTCCTGGATCTTGACGAAGGCCCGGCTGTGGCAGCTATCGGAGCTGATCCGCTCCTCATCTATTCTGCTCGGCGGGGACTCGATGTTGATGACCCCCCGCTCGCCGGCGAGGGCGGCCTCGACCCAGCGGGCCACCTGGAGCTTGGCCCCGTTGCCGAAGACCAACGCTACGCCCCCGCTGGCTTCCACCTCCTCCGGGGCGAGGGTGGCCCAGCAGCCGGTGGCCAGCACCAGTCCACCGCGGCGGGCGAACCCATGGATGAACTGCCTCGCCTTGGCCTCGGCCCGTGCGGTGACCGTGCAGGTGTTGACGATGTAGACGTCGGCAGCCTCTTCGGGCTCGACGATGAGGTATCCCTCCCGGCGGAGGCTCTCCTTCATCACCTCGGTGTCGTATTGGTTAGCTCGACAGCCAAGGGTCTTGAACGCTACCCTGATCATCCTGCCCTATGTTAATGACTGGGGAGGGGCTTGTCAACGCCAACCTCCGATCCAGATAGAGGATGAGCGCGCCGGTGATCGCCCCGCTGACCAGAGCCGCCACCAGCAGGACCGGCAGGTAATAGAGGAGCCCCGCCTGGCGGGCGAGCAGGAGGTAGACCACAGCTAGCTGGGTCAAATTATGGGTGAGCGCGCCGATGATGCTGATCCCGACCAGGCTGAAGGCCCGCCGGCCCCACCTGAGGGCGAGGGCCACCGCCAGGGAGCTCGCGAGCGCCCCGCTGAAGCTCAAGAAGAAGCCCACCGAGAGGAAGGTCCCCCCGATGAGGCTTCCCAGGAGGCTCCGCAAGATCGCCAGGGCGATCCCCGCGCCGTAGCCCAGATAGAGCATGGTAAAGATGACAACGATGTTGGATAGGCCGAGCTTCGCCCCCGGGAGGGGCAGGAGCGGCAGGGGCAGCAAGAGCGCCTCCAGGACCCAGAGGGCCACCCCTAGCGCGAGCAGCGTGGCGAAGGTGGTGAGCCTGGTAAGCTCGTCCTCCCGGTCAAATTGACGGCTTAGCATCTACCACACCAGGGCGTCATACCCCTTGGGCTCGCCGGGGATCTCCACCGTCACGCGGTTGGGCAGGCAGATGAGGATCTCTCCTGATTGTGAGATCCAGCCGCGCTTGATGCAGAGCTTATAAGGCCCCGGCGAGCGGACCACCCGCACCCGGCCAGCTCGGACCTCGATCTCCGTCTCGCCCAAGGGGCCCTTGACGACCAGGCGGCGGTCCTTCCCCAAGGGGAGGCGCTCAATGAGCTCGCCCTCCAGCCGCACCAGGGCTACCTTAGCTGGAGCTGGAGCTAAGATCGAGGCTGAGGCTGAGGCGAGGAGCGCCCTCTGGAGGAGCGGCACAGCGAGGAGGGCAGCGGCAAGCACGCCCACGATGAGGAGCCAGTCGCCCCACTTCAGGTAGCGCAGGTAGCTCAAGGGTCTCATCCCTGCTCCTCCAGTTTGATCAAAATTTGAGCTCAAGCTCCCTCAGTCCGCTGGACTTTAGGATCTGCCCCTCCGGGGTGACGACGATCCCCTCCACCTGGGGAAGCTGCTCGATCAGCGCTAGACCGCGTTCCGGGCCGAGGACGAAGACCCCGGTGGCCAGCGCGTCGGCCTCTGTGGCCGTCGGAGCGATCACCGTGACGCTGATGCAGCCCCATGCTGGCAGTCCGGTAGCCGGGTCCAGGATATGGTGGTAGCGGACGCCGTTGTAGATGAAGTAGCGCTCGTAGTCGCCGGAGGTGGCGATCGCCTGCCCACCTTCGAGCTCGACTATCCCCAGGATCTCGCCCTCCTCCCGGGGGTGCTGGATGGCGATCCTGAAGGGGCGGCTGCCGAAGAGCCCCGGCCGGCCGCCCAGCACGCGGATGTCGCCCCCGGCGTTCACCAGCGCCGCTTGCACGCCATATTTCTGGAGGACCTCGATCGCCCGGTCGACGGCATAGCCCTTGGCGATCCCGCCGAGGTCCAGCTCGGTGGTCGGCCCGAGCTGGACCGTCCCCTCCTCCCGGTCGAGCTTGAGCCAGCGACCGGTGAGCAGCGCCTCTATCGCCTCAGGGGGAGGGGGGCGTCGGGGCGGGCTC
>CAZCTZ010000059.1:0-7770 GCA_964501855.1 uncultured Thermotogae bacterium | reverse complement strand
CATGTTAAGGACGCTAACGCTGGCGGGCCCCATTCTAGCGGGGGTTTTCCCCCCGGGCAAGGACCGCTGGCTCAACCGGAGGGATAGAGGACCACCTTCACCGTCTCGCTGGGGTGGTCGATCAGCAGCTCGAATCCCCTCTGGAACTCCTCGAGTGGCAGCTCATGGGTGATCAGCGGTTCGAGCTCGAGCCGGCCCCCCTTGAGCCACTCGCTCGCGCGATACCAGGTGTCGAACATCAGCCGGCCGGTGATCCCCTTGATCTCGATCTCCCGGAAGATGACCTCCTCGGGGAGGTCGAGCTCCACCGGCCTGGCCGGCAGCCCGAAGGCGATCAGCTGCCCGCCGTTGCGCAGCGCACCGAGTGCCTGGCGGAAGGCCTGCCGGCTGCCGGCCATCTCCAGGGCGACGTGCACCCCCAGCCCCTCGGTCCCCTCGCGGATCACCTGGACGGGGTCCTCGGCGCGGAAGTTGATCGTCCGGCTCGCACCCAGGCGCTTGGCCAGCCCCAGCTTGAACTCGTATTGGTCGACCACGTAGATCTGGGCCGCACCGGCGAGGTGGGCCACCGCGGTGGCGAGCAGCCCGGTCGTCCCCGCCCCGAAGATCGCCACGCTCCGCCCGGGGAGCTCGCTCGCCAGGACCGCGTGGATCGAGTTGCCCAGGGGCTCGAGGATCGAGGCCACCTTGGGGGGGACCCCCTCGGGGACGGGCCAGAGGACCACCTCGGGGACGACGACGTATTCCGCGAAGCAGCCGTCGCGGTCGACCCCGAGGATCTGGAGGTCCTGGCAGATGTGCAGTTGCCCCGTGCGGCAGAAGTAGCACCGCCCGCAGGGGATGTGGGTCTCAGCGGAGACGCGATCGCCGGGCTTGACCAGGGTGACCCCCTCGCCGAGCTCGACGACCTCCCCCGTAAATTCATGCCCCAGGATCAGCGGGGGCTTGACCCGCCGGCGGGCCCACTCGTTCCACTGGTAGATGTGAACGTCGGTGCCGCAGATCGATGCCGCCTCGACCTTGACCAAGACCTCCCGCGGCCCCGGCCGGGGCGTCTCCACCTCCAGTAGCTCCGCTCCCGGCCCGGCCTCCCGCTTCACCACCGCTTTCAATTCCCCTGCCCCTTTCTCTCCTTCGCTGCTCGGCTTGCCGCTGCCTGTCCTGCTCTGTTCGAGTGGGGGATACGAAGGGCACCTAGCACCTACACTATAAAGTAGCAGGGCCGATGGGGGCAAAAATTGAGGAGTTTGACAGCTCCAAGCCCTCATGCTAAAAGTAATAAGTAGAAATCGAGGTTGAGATGGGCTCGTGAGCGAAGAGGAGGTCGAGGCAGGGATGGAGGTCAAGGCAGGCAAGCTGGATTTCATCGATAGGGAGCTGGAGGAGCTCAAGGAGAAGGGGCTCTACAACATCATCCGGACGATCGAGAGCCCGGTGGAGAACTGGATCATAGTCGATGGCAAGCGCGTCCTCAACATGTGCTCCAACAACTACCTGGGGTTCGCCAACCACCCCCGGCTGAGGGAGGCGGCCAAGCGGGCGATCGACCGGTTCGGCGTCGGGCCGGCGGCGGTCCGCTCGATCGCGGGGACGATGAGCCTCCACCTCGAGCTGGAGCGGAAGCTGGCCGAGTTCAAGAGGACCGAGGCGGCGCTCTCGCTCCAGTCGGGCTTCAACGCCAACGTGGCCGCGATACCCGCGCTGATGCGCGAAGGCGATATCATCTTCACCGACGAACTGAACCACGCCTCGATCATCGACGGCTGCCGGCTGACCAAGGCCAAGCGGGTGATCTACCCTCACTGCGATGTGGCGGCGCTCGAGCAGGCCCTGGAGGAGCACAAGGACATCGAGAAGAAGATGATCATCACCGACGGGGTCTTCTCCATGGACGGGGACCTCGCCCCGCTGCCGGAGATCGTCGAGCTGGCCGAGCGATACGGGGCGATGGTCCTGGTCGACGACGCCCACGGCGAGGGCGTCCTCGGCGATCACGGCCGGGGGATCGTCGACCACTTCGGGCTCCACGGGCGGGTCGACCTCGAGGTGGGCACCCTCTCCAAGGCCTTCGGGGTCGTCGGAGGCTATCTTGCGGGGAAGGCGAAGCTGATTGAATATCTGCGGCAGCGGGCCCGGCCGTTCCTCTTCTCCTCGGCGACCACCCCCGCGGACGTGGCCGCTTGCATCGCCGCTATCGAGGTTCTTGAGGAGTCGGACGAGCTGGTGCAGCGCCTCTGGGAGAACACCCGCTACTTCAAGGGGGAGCTCAGGAGATTGGGCTTCGACACCGGCCGGAGCGAGACCCCGATCACCCCGGTGATGCTGGGCGAGGCCAAGACCGCCTGGGAGTTCTCCAAGCGGCTGTTCGAGGAGGGGGTCTTCGCCCAGGCGATCGGCTACCCGACCGTCCCCCTGGGGAAGGCCCGCATCCGGGTGATGGTCTCCGCGACCCACACCCGAGAGGACCTGGACTTCGCGCTGGAGAGGTTCGAGAAGGTGGGCCGGGAGCTGGGGGTGATCCCCAATTCCAACTAGAAGAGCCCGGTGGCTCCCTCAACCTCGCCTCACCTCGCCCTTTTGCCTCCACCGGGCCTTCGGCTTTCCCTCCCCCAGCTTGGCTTCCTTTCTCCCATCCCGTCTACGCCGTGAAGATCAGCACCACGGCGGCGACCCCCGCCAGCAGCCCGCCGGTCGCCAGCAGCATCGTCATGTTGGCTCGGCGCTTCGCCCTGGCGAGCTCCTCCTTGAGGGCGGTGATCTCCGTTGCGGCCTGGCTGCTCGCCAGCTCTACCGAGGCGAGCCGGCCCTCATAGTCTGCTAGGGTTTCGGTGTTCCGGCTGACCTTGGCCTTAAGGCCGCTGATGGTGCTCTCGAGCAGGCTCAGCCGCCCCTGCAGCTCCTTCAGCTTGGTGAGGTCCTCCGGCTTGAGCGGGATCAGTAGCTGGAGCTGCTCCAAGCATTGCTCCATCTGGGCTTCGAGCCCCTCCACTCGCTCTTGCAGGTCCTCCACCTTATAGTGGAGCTGCTTGAGCTGGTCCTCTGCGGTCTTGAGCTTGGCCGCCAGCCCCTCGACCGTCGTCTCCAGGGAGAAGACCCGCGGCTGGAGCTCCGCGACGGCCTCGGCGAGGCCCTCGAGCTTGGTCAGCTTCTCTCCCTGCTTCTGGACGGTGAAGGAGAGGCCCGCGACGGTGCTCTCGAGCTTCACCACCCGCGGCCGCAGGTCCTGCTCGACGCTCTGGCGGAAGGCCATGAGGTCGCGGATCTTCCCCTCGTCGCTCTTCATCTGGAAGGAGATCTCCTTGACGATGCTCTCCAAGCTGGCGAGCCGCTGGGCGTCGAAGGCGATCTCCTTGACTATCCCTTCCAGCTCGCTCAGCTCTTCCTGGAGCTGTGCGAGCTTATCCGCGATGGCAGCAGAGGCGGAGTCGGCGCCCTCCTCATCCCCACCCCCGGCCTGGACTGCCCCGGGGAGGAGTGCGCTGGCGACCAGGAAGACTGCCACGATCGCTAATCCTCTCTTCAGCATCAGCATCGTATCTTGCCTCCTTCTCGATGGACTTGCGCCCCAGTTTAGAGGTGGGAATAGCTCCCAAGAAGGAGCTATGAGAAGCAGGGGCGAGAACTTGGTTACCCACTTCAGTGATGCCCGTTACAAAACCCCGCTTTACCTTCCGGGGCCCGACTTGGCAGGCGCGAGGGCCGCCGCTTAAAATTTGTGATCCGGATAATCAAGGGGGAAAGGACACGATGGGCCTATCGCCCCGAGCAGTCCGCCGGCTGCCCGCTGCCCGACCGAGTGGGCTCTCATGTGGCTAACCGGTTTCTGGCGGGCGGGGGAGGCCGCGGACGGTGAGCCGCATCGAGCTATGCTATGCAGGGAGGGGAGGGAGAGGGAAAGGAAAGGAGGAGGCAGCTAAATGGGCACGATCACCATCGAGGAGTTCCGGCAGGTCGAGCTCAAGGTGGGGACGATCACCGCTGCGGAGGCGGTCCCCGGTGCGACCAAGCTCTTGCGGCTCCAGGTGGACCTGGGGGAGGCCGAGCCGCGCCAGCTGGTGGCGGGGATCGCCCAGCAGTATAAGCCGGAGGAGCTCCCCGGGAAGCAGATCGTCGTGGTGGCCAACCTCCAGCCGGCGACGATCCGCGGGATCGAATCCCAGGGGATGCTCCTCGCCGCGGTCTACAATGATGGCAACGACCTAGCGCTGCTCACGGTGGACAAGCCCGTCCCCAACGGGGCAAGGGTGGAATAAACGGGATCATAGAGGCAGGGAGAGAGCGACCTAGGAAAGGGGGCGGAGGAGATGCGCTGGCTCGCAGGGCTGGTCACCGGCGGTGGGATCGCCGCCTTCTTTTTCTTCTCCTGGATCATCCAGATGCTCTTCAACAGCATCGTCGTCGGGCATCTGGGGCTCTTCAAGCCGTTGAGCTACCTCCAGGCCGCGGGGCTGTGGTTCCTCATCACGCTGCTCTTCGCCTGGGTGGGGCTCGGGACGGGCCGGACGGTCTACCGCCGCCGGCGGGAGCTCGAGTGGGAGGAGCTCGGGAGGGGGCTCGAGGAGAGGATCAAGCGGAAGATAAAGGAATGGGTGGAGAAGGAATGAATTGAATGATCCATGGGCTCCATCCCGATATAGATCATCACGGGGGATTCGTCAACACCCCTGCTCTCGCCCCTTGCACATACCCCTCGGAGCCTTTAGACTCACTTTCGTGATGCAAGCGGCTCGGGTTCAGGTGGCCAATGAGCGGACCTTAAGGGACCTCGAATACGAGAAGGTAAAGGAGATCATCAAGGGCTTCGCCCTCACGCCCCTGGGGCGGGAGCAGCTCGACCGGCTCCTGCCCTCTGCCAATCCGGATGTGATCCGCACGCGGCTCGCCCGGGTCGAGGAGATGCGCCGCCTGCTGGAGGCGGAAGGCTTCTCCCTGGGCAGGTTTCACGATCTGCGGCCCCAGCTCGCACGGGCCCGGGAGGCCACCACCCTCGACCCGGAGGAGTTCCTCCCCATCCTGGAGACGCTCGTGACCGCCCGGCGGCTGAAGGAGCGGCTCTACGCGCTGGAGGGCGAGGGCTACCCCCATCTCCTCGAGATCGCCAAGGGGCTCGGGGTCTTCCGCGAGCTGGAGGAGAGCATCCAGCGGGCGATCGACGAGCAAGGCCAGCTCAAGGAGACCGCCTCCCCCAGGCTGCGCGAGCTCACCCTGAGGCGGCGGGCGCTCGAGGAGCAGATCAAGGGGCTCCTCGAGGGGATCCTCCAATCATCCAGGTATGCAGCGATGATCCAGGACACGGTGATCACCCTGCGGGGCGGTCGGCTGGTCATCCCGATCAAGGCCAGCGCGAAGCGTGACCTCGACTGGGTGGTGCAGGACAGCTCCGACTCCGGCCAGACCCTCTACGCCGAGCCGCGGAGCGTCGTGGAGCTGAACAACAAGCTTAGGGAGCTCGAGGGTGAGATCCGCAAGGAGCGGATCCGGGTGCTGCGGGAGCTGACTGCCAAGCTCCAGGCGGAGAGCCGCCGCCTAAGCAAGACCCTCCGCGCGCTGGGGCTCCTCGATGCGCTCTGGGCCGCCGCCCGCTATGCCCAGCGGATGCGCTGCGCCGTCCCGGCCCTAAATACTCACGGCAGGATCGAGCTCGTCCAGGCGCGCCACCCGCTCCTCCCCCCCGAGAGCGTCGTCCCGATCGACATCAAGCTCGGCGCGGGAGACCAGGGCGTGCTGATCACCGGGCCGAACACCGGCGGGAAGACGGTCACGCTGAAGACGATCGGGCTCTTGACCCTGATGGTCCAGTCGGGCTTCCCGGTGCCGGCCTCCCCGGACACCACCCTGGCGATCTTCCGCAAGGTGAGGAGTGACATCGGGAGCGAGGAGTCGATCGAGCAGAGCTTATCGACCTTCTCCTCCCACCTTCGCAACATCATCGGGATCTTGAAGGAGGCGGACGAGCGGACCCTGGTCCTGCTCGATGAGCTCGGCGCGGGGACCGACCCCCAGGAGGGCGCCGCGCTGGGGATCGCCATCCTCAGGTATCTTCTGCGCACGGGCGCGCGGATGGCCGTCACCACCCACTTCTCCGCGTTGAAGCACTTCGCCTACCAGGACCCGCGCCTGCGCACCTGCTCGGTGGAGTTCGACGTGGAGACGTTGGCCCCGACTTACCGGATCTTGGACGGCGTCGGTGCGAGCAACGCGCTGATCGTCGCCGAGCGGCTCGGCTTGGACCAGGAGATCGTGGCCGAGGCCCGCCGGGCGATCCCCGCCGGCGAGGTCCGAGCGGAGGAGATCATCCAGGACCTCCAGCGAGAACGGGCCCTCATCCGCCGCGAGCGGGAGGAGCTGGAGCAGCGGCTGAGGAGGGCCCGTCAGCTCGAGGAGGAATACCGCCGGCGGCTGGAGCGGCTCGAGCGGCGCAAGGAGGAAGCTTTGAGCGAGGAGCTCCGCCAGCTCAAGGAGCTGCTGCGCCAGACGAAGCGCAAGCTGGAGGCGGCCCTCCACCATGCCCGGGCAGAGGAGGCCCGCCGGGCGCTCAAGGAGGTCCTCCAGAGCGAGAGGGAGCTCCAGGCGGCTGAGGAGCGGCTCCAGGGCCGCCGGAAGAGCCTGATCGAGTTCGACCAGCTCGCCGTAGGCCAGCGGGTCTACCTGGAGGGGGCCGAGCGGGTCGGGGTGGTCCGCGAGATCTTGGGGCCGGAGCGGATCGAGGTCGAGATCGGCGGGGTGCGAGTCTGGGCGAAGCTATCGGACCTGCGCTGGCCGCCCGAGGAAGCCCGCTCTCAGGAAGAGCAAATTGCCATCCCCTCCTACACCGTCGAGCTCCAGCCCAGGGTCCAGCTCGAACTCTCCGTCCGCGGGCTGACGGTAGCCGAGGCGCTCGCCCGGGTCGACCGCTTCCTGGATCGGCTGCTCTTATCTGAAGTGGGGCGGGGCTACATCGTCCACGGCAAGGGCTCGGGGACCCTCCGCCGGGAGATCAGGAAGCACCTGGAGGAGCTGCCCTTCGTCAAGAGCTTCTATCCCGCACCGCCGCAGGAGGGCGGCGACGGGGTCACCGTGGTGGAGCTGGACCTCGGAGATCAATCAAAATCAAATTAGATTAGACCACCAATCCGCCGTCGACGGAGAGCACCGCGCCGTTGATGTAGTCGGCCTCATCGGAGGCCAGGAACAGGTAGGCGTTGGCGACATCGCGAGGCGTGCCCAGCCGCCCCAGCGGGGTCCGCTCGCGGAGCATCTCCAGGATCTTCTCCGGGACCTTGGCGATCATCTCCGTCTGGATGACCCCCGGCGCGACCGCGTTGACGTTGATCCCCTTCCGGCCGAGCTCCCGCGCCCACACCTTGGTGAGCCCGATCACGCCCGCCTTGGCGGCCACGTAGTTCGTCTGGCCGAAATTCCCGTAGAGGGCGACGACCGAGGCGACGTTGATGATCTTCCCCCTGCCTTGCTCGATCATGATGGGGGCGACAGCCTGGGTGACGTTGAAGACGCCCTTCAAATTGACGTCGATCACCAGATCCCAGTCCTCCTCCGAGAGCTTGTGGAGCTGGGCGTCGCGGAGCACCCCGGCGTTGTTGATCAGGATGTCGATCCGACCGAATCTCTCCCTGACGGTAGCGACCATCCGCCGGACCTGCTCGCGGTCGGTCACGTCCGCCTTGACGAAGAGCGCCTCGCCGCCCTGCCTGATGATCTCGTCGGCCACCTGTTGGCCCTCATCGATCACGTCGCAGACCGCTACCTTGGCGCCTTCCCGGGCGAAGAGCA
>CAZCTZ010000058.1:0-7863 GCA_964501855.1 uncultured Thermotogae bacterium | reverse complement strand
TCCTCGCCGGCGAGGACCAGGAGACCCTCCGGGCGCTCTCCTATCTGCTCGAGCTGGTGGTGAAGCGCCGGACGGGCGAGAGCTTGAGGATCAACCTCGATATCGACGGCTACCGGGATCGCCGCCGAGCCCAGCTCCGCCGGATGGCCCTCGAGCTGGCGGAAGAGGCCCTCCGGGAGGGCAAGCGGGTCCGACTCCCGCCGATGGAGGCCTGGGAGCGGAAGGCGATCCATGAGGCCCTCAACGGCTACGGGGGCGTGCGGACCTACTCCGAAGGCCAGGGGAAGGACCGGAGGGTGATCATCGAGCCGACCCCCACCTCCGCCCTCAGCGGCGAGCGGGAGCGGGAGCAGAAGCAAGAGCAAGAGCAGGAGCGGAGGTGAGTGAGAGGTGAAGTGTCACCCTATCCCTTGGTGGGCCTTGTTATAGATCCTGATGGCCCTGTCGAAGTAGATCCCCTGGAGCATCTGGTTCCCCACGTGGGCCACCCCGGTGAGGATCGTCCCCAGCAGGTAGAGCGGCCCGTAGGTGCACTCGTAGTCGCCCTCGGGGGTGGGGCCACACTTCACATTGGTCGCGGTGATCGTCCCGCCGACGATGCTCGCCAGCCGGGCGCTGAGGGAGATCATGTTGATCTCATCGAGGACCTCCGCGGCTTCATCCACATCGCGGACGGCACGCCGCAGCTCATTGGCGAACATCCCCACGTTGTGCCACTTCTCTCCCTTGTAGAACTGCCAGCCCCAGAGCCAGTGGTAGCGCAGGTCCATCTTCCCCTGATCCTGAGCCTGAGCTTGAGCGGCCTCGGCTATGACTACGACCATGCTGGAGCCGGCCAGGAAGAGGAGCAAGATCGCCAGGATCAACGCTGGCCTTCCCATCTCTTTTCACCTCCTTTCCGTGAGCGCGCGTATTCGATCAACTCCTCCCATCCCTCAATCCTATTCCTCAATAGCGGAAATATAAGGGGCACAGAGTTCGAAGGCGGAAGCGCAGCAACCCTCGGTGAAGGAGCGGCAGATCTTGTATACCCAGGCGCGGATCTTTTTGCCCTCGAGCTTCTCGAGCTTCGGTTTCATCTCGGTGTATGACTTCAGACCCACCTCCTTCCCGTGATACTCTGGATACCACGTATAGGTAACCCGGATGCCCCAGGACTCGCTCCTCGAGCCCCTGGCCTTCACGGTGACGATCCCCTCGATGATGAAGGTGGGGATCGGCTCCACCACCCCGGTCGGGCGGACGGCCCCCTGCCAGTAGAAGCCGGTCACGAAGTTAGCCACCTCCACGCGATACTCGGGGAGCGGCACGATGGGGTAGCTCACCCAGATGCGCCAGCCGCCGAACCCCGCGGCGGTATATCGGTAGAGGGCGCTGCCCACCACCCCCGGTGGGGTGACCTCCTCCTCCCGCCAGTCGGCATCCTGGGGGATCCCACTGCTGGGTTCATGCTCGCTGATATACTCGATCGCCAGATCCCGCGCGGCGAGCCGGTCGAACTCCACCACGCTCGGGGGGCGGGCATCCGCCCAGCCGAGCTCCTCTACCTTCCCAGCATAGACTTTGCCGTCCCATAGGACCAGCGGGCCGCGGATCGTCACAAGGTAGTAGAACCGCACCGGCACGACGGTGACCGTCCAGTCCTGATCCCCATGGGTATACTTATACGCTCTGCACAGGACATCGACACACTCCTCAAGCCAGCAGCCAGGCCATGTGTGTATTCCTGTTTCATAAAGTGTGTTCACATAGGTGACAGCAATGTCACGGGCATCCTCCGGCCCGAAGAATCCATAGTCATAGCATCCCAAGGGGGTCTCCTCAATCCACAGCCTGAGCGCTGTCAGGACCTCCTCGTCGGTCAACTCACCCTTGATCCAAGCTGCGATAATGCTGAGCATCTCCTCATCGCTCAGCTTGTCGTCGCCGTCCGTGTCGAAGGGGCAAAGGTTGCCCGGCCCCTTTATCTCTATTCCGGTTCCACCAACTTGGAGGGCTAAGCCCCTAAGCTCGGCTAGGGGAGCGACCCCACGGCCGACCTCGCGAGCCCTCTCCAGGAGTTGGGCCGGCGCGGGCCTTGAGCTGAACCAGTCTTGCCCGATGCATCCACCGAGTGCCAGTGACAGCGCTAGGACTGCCACCATGAACGAGATCAGCTTGCGCATGATGCACCTCCCTTCCTTCCGCTACCTTCGCCATCATAGGAGGGGCTTTCTTGGGGGTCAAATCGAGCGAGAGCGATATATGGATAGGCGCAATGCAATGCAGGGCAGGGGCAGATGCGGCGAAAAGATGGGCTTCGAGTTAGCCCCAGCGGGCAGACCGGGTAAAATTGAACCGGGCCGGCGGCCAGGCCCTCCGACTGGAGGAGACAGCTAGCTCAATCCCTCGGTGGGATCCACGCAGGGCATCAGGGTAGTCAAGATGAGGAGGATCAGCGACGAGGATACCATCGCTGCGATCTCGACCCCGCTGGGCGAGGGCGGGATCGGCATCGTCCGCCTCTCCGGGCCGAAGGCGGTGGAGATCGCCGATGGGCTCTTCCGGTCGCCGCGGGGGACCAAGCTAAGGGAGGTCCCCTCCCACACCATCCACTACGGCTTCATCGTCGACCCGGAGAGCGGCAAGCGCGTGGACGAGGTCCTCGTCTCGGTGATGCGCGCCCCGAGGACCTACACCCGCGAGGACGTGGTCGAGATCAACTGCCACGGCGGGATCGTCCCCCTGCGGAGGGTCCTCGAGCTGGTCCTCTCCCGGGGTGCGCGGATGGCCGAGCCGGGCGAGTTCACCAAGCGGGCCTTCCTCAACGGGCGGATCGCCATCGACCAGGCCGAGGCCGTCCTGGACATCATCCGCGCCAAGACCGAGCTCGGGCTGGAGCTGTCGATGCAGCGGCTCGAGGGGCGGTTCTCCCAGCCGATAAGGGAGATGAGGACGGAGCTGCTCGAGCTCCTGGCGGGGCTCGAGGTCGGGATCGACTTCCCCGACTACGAGGAGGAGGCCCTCCCCAGAGAGCGGCTCCTCGCCGGGCTGAGGGAGGCCCTCCGGAAGGTCGATTACTTCCTTTCACATGGGCGCGACGGGAAGCTCATCCGGGAGGGGCTCGCCGTGGCGATCATCGGCCGGCCGAACGTGGGCAAGTCGACCCTGCTCAACGCCCTTCTGCGGGAGAACCGGGCAATCGTCACCCCCATCCCGGGGACGACCCGCGACCGCCTGGAGGAGTGGGTCGAGCTCGACGGGCTCCCCTTCAAGCTGATTGACACCGCGGGGGTGCGGGAGGCCCGAGACGAGGTAGAGCAGATCGGGGTGAGGCTCGCCCTGGAGGCGGCCGAGGGCGCTGATTTGGTGCTCTTCTTGGTCGATGCGAGCGAGCCGCTCACTCCCGAGGATCGCAAGATCGCGGCCAAGCTCAAGGAGCTCGGGAAGAAGACCCTCCTCCTGCTGAATAAGATCGATCTGGGGCGGGCCTTCTCCCCGGAGGAGGCCCTCCGCGAGCTCGAGCTGGAGCTGGGGGCGGAGGCGGCAGATACCAATAGCGATGCTGCAACTGCAGATGCAGGCTCACAGGTGCAAGCCCAGGTGGTGGCCGCCCTGGAGATCGCCGCCGCGGTGGGCACGGGGCTCGATGAGCTGAAGCGCACGCTGGTGGAGCTGGTCTGGTCCGGCGGGGTGGAGCACTGCGAGGACGTCTTCCTGCTCAACGTCCGGGAGAAGGACCTCCTCCTCAGGGCTCAAGCGGCCCTGAAGCAGGCGTTGGCCGACGCCGAGGCCGGCCTGACCCCCGACCTGATCGCGGTCGGGCTCGAGGAAGCCCTGGAGGCGCTCGGCGAGCTCACCGGGGAGAACCTCACCGACGAGGTCATTGACCGGATCTTCTCCCAGTTCTGCGTGGGGAAGTGACGAAGAGCTGCTCACTCCCGGAGGCGTTCGAGCTCCTCCTCGACCCGCCTCAGCTCCTCGTCCAACTCGCGGCGATACTCCTCCAGATCTCGCTTGTAGTCCTCGAGCATCTGGCGGTAGTCCTCGCGGCTGGGGAAGCCCCAGGGGCCGAAGCCGAACCTGAACCACCAGGGCCTCCCGAACCAGAACCCGAACCCCGGGAAGCCGACCCCGAAGCCAAACTTCCAGGTCCGCTCCCAACGATGGTGGTGATGGCCTCCCTCACCCATCCTCGCCACCTCCCTTGCCCCTATCCTGGCATGGGCATAGCATCCTTCCTTCAGCCTCAGGATACCCAAATCCCCCGTGGCGGGCCAGGAGGCCCCTATGAAACCGCGGTTCCTAGCGCCTCCTCTCACCGCAGGGGACGGCTGCCGGGCTTGACTCCCTCGGGGAGGCCACAGGTAAACTTAGGGTAAGTGGTGAGAGGGGGTTCCTAGCTTGGCTCCGGCTTCGAACCCTCTGAAAGCCCTACACCAAGGTAAGTTCGAGTTATCGGGGAGGTGTGGGGGACCGGGCTGACCTTCTGCAGCCTGCGGGTGAGAGGCGAAGCTTGGGAAGGGATCGGCCCGGTCCCCCAAAGGATTATACACGCTCCCTCGCCCCGGTTCACCTCCCCGGCCTTGGCCTTGAGGCAGAGGGCAGATCGGCAGGAGGGGTAGATAGATAGAGCAGGAGGGAGAGGATGGGAGAGGGGAGAGCGGAGAGCGGAGGGTAGGGTGAGATGAGACCTGGCCAAAGCCAAAAGACAAAGGTAAGCCCTCCTTCGGACCACTTTCTTTGGGTGGGGTGGCCCGCCTCCCTATAATCGAGCGAAATGTAATGGAGCTAACATTAGTGCTGCTAGGCTCGTTCCTGCTCGGCCTGCTGGGATTGGGACGCAATCTTAGCCTCGGTCTGCTAGCCCTGCCGGCCCTCCTTCTCCCGATCCTCGCTCTCGGCCCTGGGAGTGGGGGCCTCGACGGGCGCCTCCTGGGCCTGGCAGCGGGCCTGGTGGTGCTCATCGCAGGGGGCGCTCTCCAGCGGCGGCTCCAGCTCCAGCACCACCTTCGGCCACGGCCTATCCTCAAGCTGGGCTCGGTCCTGCTCGCCGGGCTGGTGGCCTACTGGTCGGGCTTTCGTATCTCGTTCATCACCAATCCCGAGGGCGGCTTCATCTATCTTTCGTATCTTGGGCTCCCGCTCACGCTGATCTGGATCTGGGCCGTCAGCTCCTCCTTGGGCTTCCTCCGGAAGCTCGAGGGGCGGCGCCCCTCCACTTTTCCCCTCCACCTTCAGATCGCCCTGATCGTGGCGCTGGTGATCTTGGGGATCGACCTCTTGCTCTCCCGAGCCCAGGGGCCGGGGGCGAGATCAGCGTTGAGGTTCGCCTTGGCTTTGGACCTCGGGCTCCTCGGCCTGCTGGGAGGGTCGCTCCTCTGCTCTCGCTCTCGCTCTCGCTTTCACCCTCACCCTCGCCTTCGAGCCCGAGCGGGCCGTGCGCGTGCGGGCGGAGGTTACCCTGAATTCGGGTTCGAGCTCGGACTTGAGCCGGAGGAGGTCGGCTTCGTCCTAGCGGGCCTCTCGATCGCCGGCCTCCTCAAGGTCTCTACCGCGCTGGCCCTGCTCACCCCGATGCTCCTCGGCATCCCGATGATGACGACCTCGCTCTCCATCGCCTATAGCTGCGGCCGCGGTGGGCTTGGGCCCTTGCCCTCGCGACTTGCCGCCCTCCGGGAGCGCTGGCGGCTCTCGGAGGCAGGGATGGTCCTGCTCACCTATCTTTTCAGCGGGTATCTGAGTTTGAGCCTCGGGCTGGTGGCCCTCTCCAAGCTGCCACGGCTCCAGCTCGCCTTGGGGCTCATCGGGGGGCTCGCCGGCCTCATCTGGCTGCTGGAGGAGCGCGCCCGGGCCCTCGCCGCCGGCCTCAGGATCGGGACCGCCGGGGAGCGGCTCTGGCTCCTCGGGGTGCCGCTCGTGCGGCTCCGCCTGGGTGAAGTCGTAGACCGCATCGAGAGTGCGCTGGCGGATCATCGCTCAAGCTCAAGGTCAAAATCAGGATCGAAGCTCATCGTCGCCACACCCGATACGACCGCGGTGATGCGCGCCCAGCGCGACCCGCTCCTGAGGGAGGCTTACCGCCGAGCGGGGCTGGTGACCGCGGATGGGATAGGGCTGGTCTGGGCCTCCCGGCTGCTCGGGATCGGGCTAGGAGTAGGGGGGCCGCTCCCCGAGCGGGTCACGGGGATCGACCTCGTCTTGGAGCTGTGCCGCCGCGCCCGTGAGCGAGGGCGCGGCTACAAGCTGTTCCTCCTGGGGGGGAAGCCCGGCGTGGCCGAAGCGGCCGCGCGGCGGCTGGCGGAGCGCTTCCCCGGGCTGAGGATCGCCGGGTGCCACCACGGCTACTTCGCCGATAACGATAACGATGAGGTTATCAGGGAGATCAACGCTGCGGAGCCGGAGGTCTTGCTCGTGGGCCTGGGCGTCCCCCGCCAGGAGCTGTGGATGCTGGAGAACGAGGAGAAATTGGAGGCGGGGGTGCTCATCGGCGTCGGCGGCAGCTTCGATGTGCTCTCGGGTCGGCTGCGGCGCGCGCCGCGGCTCCTCCAGCGAGCGGGCTTGGAGTGGCTCTGGCGGCTCCTCCGCCAGCCGTGGCGGCTCCCACGGGCGCTCGCCATCCCGCGGTTCCTGCTTTGGGTCCTCCTTCTCAAGCTGACCGGTCCCGATCAGGGTCAAGGGGAGCCCGCCCCCGAGGGGGCTCGTCTGCCCCTGCCTGAGTGAGCTGAGCTAAGCTCAGCTTGAGCCGGCTTGGACCAGGTCCTCCAGCTCGAGTTGGACCCTCACCCGACCGAGCCACTCGTTCCGCCCGAGCTTGAATACCAGCCCGACCTCCTCCCCCTCGAGCTTCCACAGCCTGGAGAGGTGCTCCCCGAGGTCGAACCCGATGCACTCGAGCCTGCGGTCGCCCGCCTGGACGTAGAGCTTGAGGTGCTTGCCGTGGCTGCCCACCGCTTCCACCTGGAGGAGCCTAGCCCTCCTCAGGAGGAACCGCGGCTCGGGGTTCCCCATCCCGAACGGCGCGAGCCCCTGGAGCTCCTCGTAGAGCTCCAGGGTGAGCCCCTCCGGTGGGAGGGCCGCATCGACCCTGGAGGTCGGCCCGTCCAGCTCGGCCAGTTGCTCGTTGGCGTGCTCCTGGAGCGCCCGCTTGAGCTCGGGTATGTTCTCATTGGCGATGGTGAAGCCCGCGGCCATCTGGTGGCCGCCGTAGCGGAGGAGCAGATGATCGAACCGCGCGAGGCCCTCGATCAGGTCGAACTCCGGGATGGAGCGCCCCGAGGCGCGGCTCTCCCGCTCGCCCCGGGAGATGAGGATCACCGGCCGCCAGTAGCGCTCGACCAGGTCGGAGGCGACCAGCCCGATGATCCCCGGGTTCCAGTAGTCCCCCTCGAGGATGATGATCTTGTCCCGGCGGAGGTCGACCGCGCCCGCGCGGATCTGCTCCTCAGCCTGGCAGAGGAGGTCATCTTGGGCGATCTGGCGGTCCTGGTTGTAGTCGATAAGGATCTCCGCCAGGTATTCGGCCTGACCGCGGTCCTCGGTGATGAGCAGGAGGAAGGCCACCCGTGGGTCGCCGACCCGGTTGGCGGCGTTCAGCTTGGGGACGACGATGTAGCCCACCTCCCCCGCGGTGAGCCTCCTCGGATCGAGCGCGAGCTTCTCGATCAGGACGCGCAGGCCGAGCCGCCCGCCGCCCTCGGCCAGGAGCCGGAGTCCCCGAGCCACGAGGGCCTTGTTCTCCGGGGAGCCGCTCCTCGGGTCGATCAGCGGCACGAGGTCGGCCACCGTGCCGAGCATCACCAGGTCCAGGAAGCCCTCGGCCTCCTCCGGGGGGAGCCCCACCCGCTCGTAGAACCCCCGGAGGAGGCCGAGGGCTTCCTGGAC
>CAZCTZ010000057.1:0-8001 GCA_964501855.1 uncultured Thermotogae bacterium | reverse complement strand
GCCTGTGAACTCGTGCCGGAGCTAGGGGTGGACCAATCGACGGTCGTGCGCCACCTGCTCACCCTGAAGCGGGCAGGGATTTTGAAAACGCGGAAGGAGGGCGTGCGGGTGATCTACGAGCTGGCCGACGAGCGGGTCCTCCGGCTCCTGGAGCTGGCCTCCGAGGTGATCATCGACTCGACGAGGAAGCAGCTTGAAGTGCTGGAGGCGGGGAAAGACCTTGATCGAGGGGTGAGGCCAGAATGAGCGCAGCACATGTCATCATCCTCTTGGTCACGGGGCTGGGGGTCGGCTTCGCCAGCGGGCTCCTCGGCGTCGGCGGCTGCTTCATCATGATCCCCGTCCAGTATTGGGTCTACACGGCGATGGGGGTCCCCGCGGCGGTGGCGATCAAGGTGGCCTTCGGGACCAACCTCTTTGTCGTCCTGCCCACGGCGATCAGCGGGGCCTCTGCCCACTCTAAGAAGGGGGCCGTGTGGTGGAAGGCAGCCCTGGTCTTGGGCCTCTGCGGGATGGTCGGGGCCTTCGGCGGGGCGACGCTCGCCGCCCACCTCCCGGGGAAGGCCCTGAAGATCGCCTTCGGCGCGGTGATCCTCGCCGGCGGGGTGCGGATGGCCACCGCCCGGCCGCCGAAGGTCGAGGAGGAGCCCAAGGACCAGCCCTGGCTCTGGGCCGCCTGGGGCATCCCGATCGGGATCGTCACCGGGATCATCGGGATCGGCGGCGGGGTGCTGATGGTCCCGGTGATGACGTTGGCCCTGAGGTTCAAGATCCATAACGCCGTGGGGACCTCCACCGCGCTGATGATCTTCACCAGCATCGGCGGCCTGGTCGGCTACATCGTCAACGGGCTGGGGGTCGCGGGCCTCCCGCCTTACTCGCTGGGCTACGTCAACCTCCCCTCGTGGCTGATGCTCGCCGTCACCAGCGTGGGAGCGGCGCAGCTCGGCGCCCGGACGGCCCATCTGCTCCTAGCGAAGCAATTGAAATGGGTCTTCATCGCGGTGATGTTCTACATGGGATTGAAGATGATAGGAGTCTTCCAATGGCTCGGGTGGCCAATTTAATGGATCAAGGAGGCCTGAGATGCTCCTGCGAGGCTTCCAGAAGATCGAGACCTTCTTCCCGCCCTGCCATCCCGGTGAGGTGGAGACGGTCACCGCCACCGCCGAGCTGACCGACGACATCAGTCCGGTCTTCCCCTACCTCAACGCGATCCTGAAGGGGACGATCTACGACCCCAAGCGCCAGACGCTCAACTTCAAGCAGGGCGGCCGGAGGATCACCCTATATCCCAGGAAGGTCATCGTCACCAAGCTCAAGGACCGGGCGGAAGCGGAGAAGGTCCTCGAACGATTGCGAGACCTGATCAACAGGACCTATGAGCGGCGGGATGAGATCGAGCCGAGCTACAAGAGCCGCGCCAAGCTCACCGTTCTGGATATCTACAAGCTCTTACCGCGGACGAACTGCGGGGGGTGCGGCGAGCCGACCTGCATGGCCTTCGCCACCAAGCTGGTCTCTGAACAGATGTCGATCGAGCGCTGCCGGCCCCTCTTCGGCAGGGAATACCGGGAGGCGAGGGAGAGGCTGCTCAAGCTGCTGGACGAGGCGGGGTATGTCATCCCCCAAGCTCGAGGATGACAGGCGAGGAACCCTGGTGAAAGCCGCCCAGCTCATCCGTCGGTTCCTCCCCCTCTTCGTGCTTTGCGCGATCACCCTGGGGCTCCTCCTGGGGAGCGCCTTCCCCCACGGCGTCAGGGTCTTGAAGCCGATCATGCCCCTCTTCCTGGTCACGATGCTCTACCCGATGATGGTCAACCTCAAGGTCGAGGAGATCGCCAAAAGCCTGCGGAACCTCAGGCTTTTCACCGCGGCAATCGCGATCAACTTCATCCTCACCCCCCTGCTCGGTGGGCTCTGGGCGGCGCTCTTCTTCAAGGGGGTAGACCCGAACCTCGCCGCCGGGTTCATCCTCAAGGTCACCGTCCCCTGCAGCGGGATGGTCGCCGCCTGGACGGGCTACGCCAAAGGAAGAGTCGAATCGGCACTGATCATCGTCGCCCTGAGTCTCCTGCTATCGATCTTCCTTGTGCCGCTGTGGATGGCCCTCTTGGCCCGGGTCTACGTGAGGGTGAGCTTTTGGCTCATCTTCCAGAAGATCCTGCTCATCGTCGTCATCCCCTTGATCGCCGGAGTGGCCACCAGGAGATACCTCACCTCCAGGTGGGGGATGGAACGGTATCTTAAGATGCTCCCCCTCTTCCCTGCGGTCTCCACCTGTGGGATGCTCCTGATGGTCTTCTCCATCATGGCCCTGGAGGCGAGGATGATCGTGGGCCATCTAAGCTACCTAGGGCTCGTAATCGCGGGGATCATCACGCTCTACCCATTACTCTTCGTCCTGGCCATGCTCTACTCCAAGGTGAGCAGGCTCGACTACGGCGATGCTATAGCGCTCGGCTATGGGGTGACGGCGAAGAACCATGCGATCACGATCGCCCTGGCGATCACCTCCTTCTCCAGCCCCCTAGCGGCCCTGCCCGCCGCCTGCGCGCCGCTGATCCAGATCCCGTTGATGATGACGATTTTGAGGTTCTCCAAGAGGCTGCGGAGGATGCTCGCCGGTAGTATAGCTGGGGCTGCATGATCAAGATAATCTAGGAGAAGATACTAGAGTAAGTAGCACCTAGGGAGCGGCTCTTCTTAAGGGATTAAATGGCGCGGGAGCAGGCCCGAAGGTCTGCCCCCGCGCTACCCGATGTGATGCTACACACTACATGCTACATGTGCCGCTCGTGGCACATGAAGCAGTCCATCTTGCCAAAGACATTGCCCACAGCCTTTCCTGTGCCATGGCAGGCAAGGCATTCGCCGACCGAGCCTGGGGCCGTCCACGTCGGGGCGAATGTCCCGGCTACCACTTGATTGAGCAGCTCTACCGCCCTTGCTGCCACATCTGCTGCAAGCCGACGACAGCGTTCGATCCGCTCAGGCGATTTCACATCGAATCCGGAGGCATTGCACCATTCGGTGACAGAGACGTGGCAGAGCGGTGAGCCAGAGATGCTCGTTGTGCTGATCTCGGTCTCAGGATTGCTCGGCTTGTAGATCGGGAGGGCTGTTTGGTTATACCAACCTGTAAGCTCATCTATTACCTTGGGGTAGTCCTTGGCCACAAGGGAGATCACAGCGGAGGCACCGTTCAACGCACCACAGAGGGTTCCCCAGCCGACCAGGCCACCCTTGCCATATTCTGCCAGCTCGAGGGGGGCAGCTCTAGGTCCATTAGAAAGGATGACTTGGATCATCTTCTCCAGTCAAGCTGGAAGAGCTCTTCCGCGAGACAGGCGGGGAGAGGAGAGGCGACAGCCTCCAATCCCGCCTCATCGAGGATCTTGATCTTATGGTAGTGGGTGGAGATCAGGCCCTTCTCCCGGAACCCAGCCAGGGTGCGCACGACGGTATCAAGATGCGTCCCGGCGAGCTCCGCGAGGTCGCCCCGGCTGAACTCGATCTCCACCCCGTCCTCACGCCTGATCCCGAACCGCCGAGCCAGGATGAGCAGGAGCCGAGCGAGGCTCGGTCTGATCGGGCTGTAGGCCAGCTCGGCCAGCTTGCACTCGTAGGCCGCGAGCTCCCGGGAGAGCCGCTCCGCGAGCGCGAAGAGGACCTGCGGGTGGCCCTTGAGGAACTTCAGGAACTGCTGCTTCTCGATGAAGACCACCTTCGTATCCATCAGGGTCTTGGCGAACCCGGAGAAGGGGCAGGGATCGGGGCAGAACAGCGTCTCTAGCCCCAGGAGGTCGCGCGCCCCGAGGATCTTCAGGAGCCGCCTGCGGGTGCGGTCCGCGGAGTATTTGCCATACTTCACCAAGCCCTTGCAGATGATGTAGATCCCGCTCCCCGGCATCCCTTCCTGGTAGATCAGCTCGCCCCTCTCATATTCCACGGGGACCATAAGCGCTTGGAGCTCGGCGAACTCCTCCTCGCTGAGCTGGGAGAAGATCGGGGTGCAGTGGGCCTTGCCGCACTCGACCATCGCTGGGATGCCCATCTTCAGCGCCATCGCCCTCGGCTTGGAACTTTACCGGCTTAGGGGGTATAAGTCAATCGAGCAAGAGATGGCGAAGACCAGCCGAAGAGGACGGAATAAGGTCGCCTTAGTCGGTGCGCTCCTGCTCTCGGTCTTCCTGGTCGCCGGAGGGGTGAGAACCCCCTTCCCCTCCCCTTCCTCGTCAGCCTCACCAGCCTCACCGGCCTTAGCGGCCGCACCGGCCCCGCCGCAGCTCCTCACCGTGCCGGACCCGCCGAGCTGCGACCTGGGGAGGTTGGAGCAGGGCCAGATCGGGGTCTGGGGTTTTCAAGTGAAAAACGCCGGCGGGGGGCTGCTGGAGTGGCGCGCCTGGAGCGATCGCACCTGGCTGCTCTTGGAGCCCCAGAGCGGCTCCCTAGAGGCCGAAAAGACAGCCTGGGTGAGGGTAACCGTCGACACCGGTGGGCTACCCCCTGGTCGCCACCAGGGCCGGATCATCCTCGATTCCAACGGCGGCCGCCGGGTCGGACTGATCGCGCTCGAGGTCCTCCCCGGGGATGGCCTGGCTGACTCCCCCTGGCCCGCCTTCCAGCGCGATCCCCAGCGGACGGGGAGGAGCCCCCTGCGCGGGCCGGAGCGGCCCGAGGCCCGCTGGAGCTATGAGGCCTCCGGGCCGATCTGGTCCTCGCCGGCGATCGGTCCGGATGGGACGATCTACTTCACCTCCGTCGATGGCTGGCTCTATGCCCTCACCCCCGAGGGGCATGAGCGCTGGCGGCTCAAGCTCGGGGAGATCATCTTAGCCTCGCCGGCCATCGGGCGGGACGGGACGATCTACGTCGGGGACAACCACTATCTCTATGCGATCACCCCTGAGGGGACGATCCGCTGGGCGGTCGAGGTGGGGGATCTCGTCACCTCCTCGCCGATCATCGGAGGGGATGGGACCATCTACGTCGGCGGGGAGGGGCTCTTCGCGGTGAGCCCCGAGGGCACGATAAGGTGGGTTTACAGGACCGAGGGGTATGTCGACAACTCCGCCCCGGCGCTCGGTGAGGACGGCGCGATCTACGTCGGCTTCTCCACCGCCGTGCCGGGAGGGACCTCGAGGCTGGTCGCCCTCAACCCCGGTGGGACGGAGCGCTGGGGGTTCCAGGTGCCCGCGCCGATACCCTCCACCCCGACCGTCGGCCCCGATGGGACGGTCTACTTCCTCTCCAAGGAGGGGCGGCTCTACGCGCTCAGCCGGAGCGGCCGGCTCCGCTGGAAGAGATACATCACGGTCTTCCCCCAAACGGCCTTCCTCCCCTCGCCGGCGATCGGCCAAGATGGGACGGTCTACGTCGGCACCGATGACTACGCGCTCTATGCGATCGGGCCCGACGGTGAGGAGCGGTGGCACTTCCTCACCGAGGCCCCGATCCGCTCCTCACCGGCGATCGACGGCGCGGGAGTGATCTACGTCGGCTCTGACGACGGCCACCTCTACGCCATCAATCCGGATGGGACGCTCAAGTGGCGCTTCCCCACTGGCGGGCCGGTCCTCTCCTCACCGGCGATCGGCCCCGACGGGACGATCTACGTCGGCTCCAACGATCACCACCTCTACGCGATCGGAGCCCACCGGGGGGTGGCGATCTTCCAGTTCAGAAACCTCCTCGTCAGCCCGAGGGAGGTCATCCCCGGGGAGGAGGTCCTCGTCCAGGCGGAGGTGCACAACCTCGGCGACGCTTCCGGCACCGTCATCGCCGAGCTGCTGATCGACGGCGAGGTGCGCGACCGAGAGGAGATAACCCTCGGACCCGGGGAGGCCACGCTGGTCTCCTTCACGATCAGCTTCACTGCGGAGGAGCTCGGCACCCACTGGGTCACGATCGACGGCCTCCCACCGGTCGAGGTCGAGGTGGTCGCCCCCGAGGGCTAGAGCACATAATAGTAGAAGGGTTCTCTCGAGAGGAACGCGACCCACCACAGGAAGAAAAGCACAGCCAGACCAGCCTCCGACGCCAACATACAGCCGGGGGGCTCGCCAGCCGGTGGTAGCGCTAGCCGCGCAGGCCGCTTATGAGCATATGCACGAGGAGAAAGGCGGCCGGGATCAGTCCGATCGTGATCACCGTGCTGACAAAGGGCGCCCAACACAACGGCTTCCCCTTCGTCACTCCTGCTCCTACTCCCTTCTACTTCTGCTGCTCTTGCTGCCCCCACCCAGGGCCTCCTTCACCTCCCGGGCCAGCCTCTCGAAGGTCGCCTCCCGGGGGACGAGGTCCACCCTCACCCCCTGCTGCTCGAGCTCCGCCCGGGTGGGGCGGCCGATGGCCCCGACGAAGCCCTCGTTCAAGGCACTTATCGCCTCCACTCGGTCCGGGGCCCTCTCCAGGAGGCTCCGGACGGTGAGGGAGCTAGTGAACAGGAAGGCATCGGCCTCCTCGAGGATCTCCCCGATGACGCTGCTATCCACCTCTGGGCACTCCAGGGTATAGATCACCGTCTCGTGGACGAAGGCCCCGGCCGCACTGAGCCCCTCAAGGAGCCTGGCCGAGCCCGCGGAGCTGCGTGCCACCTCCACCCGCTTGCCGAAGACCATCGGCGCCAGCGCCCGGACCAGCCCCTCCGAGGAGAACTCCTCCGGGACGAGCTCGACCTTGACCCCCCTCTCCTCCAGGGCCCTGGCGGTCTGAGGCCCGATGGCGCAGATGACCGCCCGGCTGAGCTCCCCGGGCTCAAGCCCCTCCAGGGCGAGCCGCGCCCCGCTGGCGCTGGTGAAGACGATGAAGTCCGCATCGGTTATGGGCTTTGCTCCGGTGGGGCGCACCTCGACCAGGGGCTGCGAGATCACCCGGAAGCCCAGCCCCTCCAGGAGCTCCCTCGAGCTCCGCTCGTGAGGTTTGGGCCTGAAGATCGCCACGGTGACCATGCTCTATATTCCTCTTTTTCTCCCTCAACCCCCACCAGATGTAGATGAGCTCCTCATCCATTCCAGGAGCTCCTCTCCGATCTCCTCCGCCGCTCGAGCGAGCCCCTCGAGGGTCGTCTTCTTCGATATGACCCTCCTGCAGCGCCCATCGGCGGTGAGGACCTCCGCTTCCAGCTCCAGCTTGAAATCATCCGGGCTGCTATCATCGCACCTGGCTAGGACCCCCAGGGGGACGGCGCACCCCCCGCCCACCCTCTCCAGGATCATGCGCTCGGCCTCCACCTCGATCCTGGTCGGGCGATGGTCCAGTGAGCGGAGCAGCGGCAGATGGGGGCTATCCACCCGCGCGGTCACGGCGATCGCGCCCTGGTTGGGGGAGGGGACGAAGGGAAGCCTCCGGCCTCGGACGGTCAGGCCCAATCGCCCCACCCCGGCCTCGGCCAGGATGATCGCATCATACTCGCCGCGCTCCAGCTTCTCCAGGCGGGTCTCGACGTTGCCCCGCAGGTCCTTCACGACCAGATCGGGCCTATGCCAGAGGAGCTGAGCCCGGCGGCGGACGCTGGCCGTGCCCACCACCGCCCCTGGAGGGAGCTCTTCCAGGGAAGAGCCATCCCTAGTGATGAGCAGGTCGAAGGGTGAGGCCCGGGGCAGCACCGCGGCGATGGTCAAGCCCTCGGAGAGGTCCGAGGGGATATCCTTCATGCTGTGGACGGCCGCATCTAGCTCCCCTTCCAAGACTTTGGCGTCGATCTCCCGCACGAAGGCCCCATAGCCGACCTTGTGGATAGCCCGATCTAGGAAGGCATCACCGCTGGTGGTGATTATCACCTCCTCGACCTCAGCTCCCTTCTCCGCGAGGAGTCGACCGACCTCAGCCGATTGCCTCCGGGCGAGCTTGCTGCCTCTGGTCCCGATCACAAGGAGCATCTTGGGCCTGGAGCATCTGCTGCTCCCCAGTTGATAAAGATCATCCCGGCAGATGAGCTTGACCACTTGACTTCCTAGGTCCTGGCTTCCATAATATTTTCGACTCGCGAGTCGAAAA
>CAZCTZ010000056.1:0-8224 GCA_964501855.1 uncultured Thermotogae bacterium | reverse complement strand
AACCGCAACTGGGATGTCATCGTCGTCGGCGGGGGCCCGGCCGGGCTGACCGCCGCGCGGGTCGCGGCCGAGGCCGGCGTCCGCGTCCTGGTCCTGGAGGAGCACCCCCAGGTCGGCCGGCCGGTCCGCTGCACGGGGCTGCTCAGCCCGAGGGGGCTCGAGGAGGCGGGGATCCCCCCGGATAGCCAGATAGTCCTGCGGGCGATCCGCGGCGGGATCATCCACGCCCCGGATGGCTTCCGGATGGAGATAGAGGCCCCGGAGCCCAGGGCTTACGTGCTCGACCGGGCGGCCTTCGACCGGGAGCTGGCCCGGCGGGCCCGCCGGGCGGGCGTGGAGATCTGGACCGGGGTCCGAGCCGTGGGGCTCCACATAAATATCGATATCGATAGGGATAGGGCAAACCATGCTCCCACGCTCGAGCTCCGCGTGCGGCATGGGGCGGAGCAGCTCACGCTAGCGGCTACCTTGCTCATCGGTGCCGACGGGGCGGAGGGCCGGGTGGCCCGCTGGGCCGGTCTGGGGCCGCCGCGGGAGCTGATCTACACCCTGCAGGCGGAGGTGGCCTACCGCCTCGGAGATGGGAGCCGCGTCGAGGTCTTCCTCGGCGAGAGGACGGCGCCGGGCTTCTTCGCCTGGGCCGTGCCCGCCGGAGCCGGCCGGGCTCGCATCGGGCTCGGCAGCCCGGTCAGGCAGAACCTCCGGGATCACTTTGTGAGGCTGCTCGAGCGGTTCGGCAACCCGCCAATCTTGGAGGTGCACGGCGGGGTGATCCCGCTGGGCCCGCCGGCGCGCACCGTGGCCGAGGATGAGCACATCCTGCTGGTGGGTGATGCCGCAGCGCAGGTGAAGCCCACCTCCGGCGGGGGGCTCTACACCGGCCTGGTCTGCGCCAGGTTCGCCGGGGAGGTCGCCGCCGAGGCGGTCAAGAGGGGCGAGCTCTCCCCGAACATCTTGCAGGAGTATGAGCGCCGCTGGCGGGCGGCGATCGGCCGTGAGCTGGAGCTCGGGCTGCTCGCGAGGGGGGTCTTCACCAAGATGGACGATGCGAGCTTGAGCGGGCTCATCCGGGGGCTCGCCCACCCCGAGATCCTCGCGATCATCGAGCAGTATGGCGATATCGACTACCCGAGCCGCCTCCTCAAAGAGCTGCTCAAGCGGCCGAAGCTCTGGGGGCGGCTGCTGGGGCTCCTCCCGTCCCGGGGGAGCCTGGCTGAGATGGTCAAGCGGCTGGCCAGTCAAGTTGAAAGGGGACCTTAGAGATCACTATAATCCTGCCCGCTATGGCTCCCCCGCTGCTCGGAGGCCACCTGGGCAGAAAGAGGGCCAGGGCGAAGGTCCTGGTCCTCGGGCTCGATTGCGCCACCCCGCAGCTGGTCTTCGAGCGGTTCCGCGGGCGGCTCCCGAACCTAGACCGGCTGATCTCCGAGGGGCTCTGGGGCCGGCTGCGCTCGGTCCACCCGCCGATCACCGTCCCCGCGTGGACCTGCATGTTCACCGGGAAGTCGCCCGGCGAGCTCGGCGTCTACGGCTTCCGCCACCGGCGGCTCGGCAGCTACACCGAGAAATACTTCGCCTTCGCGGACAAGCTCCAGGATGCGCGCCTATGGGAGGTGCTCTCCGAGCAGGGGCGGGAGGTGGTGGCCTTCGCCGTCCCGCAGACCTTCCCGCCGAGGCCGGTCCGGGGCGCGCTGGTCTCCTCCTTCCTCGCGCCGAACACCTCGGTCCAGTATACCTACCCGCCCGAACTCAAGGAGGAGCTCGACCGGGTGAGCCGGTTCGACGGGCGGTTCTCCACCAAGGAGCGGGGCTACATGCTTGACGTGGAGAACTTCCGCACCGAGGACAAGGACCGCCTGCTCCACGAGATCTACGAGCTGACCGAGAAGCAGTTCGCGGCGATGCGCTACCTGATGCGGACGAGGCCCTGGGAGCTCTTCATCGGGGTCTTCATGGGGCCGGACCGGATCCACCACGGCTTCTGGAAGCACATGGACCCCGAGCACAAGGACTACGTGCCGGGGAACCGCTACGAGAGCGCGATCGAGGACTACTACCGCTACCTGGACGAGGAGCTCGGCCGCACCCTGGAGCTGGTGGACCGCCAGACCAAGGTCTTCGTGGTCTCCGACCACGGGGCCAAGAGATTAGATGGGTGCATCTGCATCAACGAGTGGCTGATCCAGGAAGGGTATCTCGCGCTCAAGCGGGAGCCGGAGGGGATGGCCCAGCTCGCGGAGGAGGAGATCGACTGGGAGCGGACGGCGGCCTGGGGCTGGGGCGGCTACCACGGGCGGATCTTCATCAACCTTCAAGGGAGGGAGCCCCAGGGGATCGTCTCCCCCGGCGAGTATGAGCCCCTCCGCGATGAGCTGATCAAAAAATTGGAGCGGATACGCGGCCCGGACGGGAGGGGGGAAGGTCAGCCGATCGGGACACGGGCCTTCCGCCCCGAGGAGCTCTACCCCGTGGTGCGGGGCGACCCGCCCGATCTGCTTGTCTACTTCGGCGACCTCTACTTCCGCTCCTCGGCATCCGTCGGCTGCGGCTCGATCTACCTCGGGGAGAACGACACCGGGCCGGACCACGCCAACCACGACTGGGAGGGGATCTTCATCTACTGGGAGCCCACGCGGGAGCTGGGCGGGCGAAGGCTGGAGAACCTCCAGTTGCAGGCGATCGCACCGACGATCATGAGGTTGCTCGGGGTCCCACTGCCTCTGCCTGGGAGCCGAGGCCAAACTGCGAGGGTGAAGCCGATCGATGAGGTGATTGGGTAGAGAGTGATGCCACGGGCATCTGAGGCGAGACCGAAAGACCAAGATCAGAGGCTAGCGCTCCCTCACCCCCACGGCGGCCGGCTGGTCGACCTCAGGGTCAAGGACGAGGAGGAGCGGCGCTACCTTCTGGGGATCTCGAAGGAGCTCAAGCGGGTCGTCCTCGACGAGGGGCAGGCAGCGGACCTGGGGAACCTCGCCGACGGGAGCTATAGCCCGCTCCGGGGTTTCCTCTGCCGACACGACTTCCTGAAGGTGGTCCATGATATGGCCCTGGAGGACGGGACGATCTGGCCGATGCCCATCGTCCTGCCCGTCTCCCGCGAGGAGGCGAAGAGGCTGCGGGGCGAGCGGGAGCTCGCGCTGGTCGACCGCGAGGGCCGCCCGCTGGCGGTGATGGAGCTCGAGGAGGTCTACCCCTACGATCGGGCGGCGACCGCCAGGGAGCTCTTCTTGACCTGCGATCCGGCCCATCCGGGCGTGCGGGAGTGGCTCGCCCAGGGGGAGTTCCTCCTCGGCGGGGAGGTCCGCCTCATCCGCGAGATCCAGCTCCATCCGCAGTTCGAGCGCTACCGGCTCCACCCCGTGGAGACCCGGGTCCTGTTCATCACGAAGGGCTGGCGGACGGTGGTCGGCTTCCAGACGAGGAACATCCCCCACCGCGGCCATGAATACATCCAGAAGAGCGCGCTGGAGATCGCCGATGGGCTCCTCATCCACCCCAAGATCGGGCGGAAGAAGCCTGGCGACTTCAAGGACATCGTCATCTTGAAGGCCTACCAGGCCCTGATCGACCACTACTACCTGAAGGACCGCGCGGTGCTGGCGGTCTTCCCCGCTAAGATGCGCTATATGGGCCCCCGGGAGGCGGTCTTCGATGCGCTGGTGCGGAAGAACTACGGCTGCACCCACTTCATCGTCGGGCGGGACCACGCCGGCGTCGGCCGCTTCTACGAGCCCGGAGCCGCCCAGCGGATCTTCGACGAATTGGGCGACCTGGGGATCACCCCGCTCCGGTTCGAGCCGGTCTTCTACTGCAGGAGGTGCGAGGGGATGGTCTCGGAGAAGACCTGCCCCCATGGGCCTAGTGAGCGGATCGACCCCTCGGGGACGCGCCTTCGGGAGCTGTTCGCGCGAGGGGAGTCGCCCCCGCCGGAGCTGGTCCGCCCCGAGGTAGCCCAGATAATCCTGGAGGAGGAGGCGCCATTCGTCTGATCTGATCTGATCTGAACTGATATGTTCACCGTGTGGTTCACCGGCCTTCCCGCCTCGGGAAAATCGACGATCGCCAAGCGGGTGGAGGAGGCGCTCCGCCGGCGGGGGCTCGACGTGGAGAACCTCGACGCCGATGAGGTCCGCCGGAACCTCCATCCTAAGCTCGGCTTCTCCAAGGAGGAGCGTGGGGAGAACAACCGGCGGATCGCCTACCTCGCGAAGCTCCTGAACAAGCACGACGTGGTGGTGATCGTCGCCGCCGTCTCGCCGTTCGAGGAGCACCGCCGGATGGCCCGCCGGATCGTGGAGGAGGCCGGCCGGTTCTTCCTGGTGTGGGTCAACTGCCCGGTGGAGGTCTGCAAGGCGCGCGACCCCAAGGGGCTGTATGAGCGAGCTGAGCGGGGCGAGATCCCCGACTTCACGGGGGTGAGCCACCCCTACGAGCCGCCCCAGCGGTATGAACTCCGGCTCGATACCGCCAAGGACGATCCCCGAACGTGCACCGAGCAGGTCCTCGCCGGGCTGGAGCGCGCGGGACTGCTCCAGCCCGCTGAGGCCGGAACCGGAAGGGAAAGGGAAGGGGTGGCGCTCACTCCCGAGGAGGAGGAAGCCATCCGGGAGCGGCTCCGCCAGCTCGGCTACCTCGATTAATTTAAGCGAGCCAGGGCTATCTGATCTGACATGCTAGCTATCTATCCAGCGCCCCTCACCCCTTCCCTTGACGGTGGTTCCACCCCGAAGGGATAATCCACCTGCGAATGGGTCAAGGTCGAGCTCGGAGAGCGGGGGGCGGAGGGAAGAGGAAAAGGAGGAAAGCCGCAAAGCCCGCTCGGACGGCGAAAGTCCGGAAGGCTCGGAAGGTCAAGCCGAAGCTGGGGAGGTTGGAGCGGCTCAAGACCGCTGCCCCGGCGGCGCTCCCCCATCTCGAGCGGGGGCTTGTAGCCTTCTTCCTCTTCGCGCTGCCGCTCGTCATCTACCTTGGCAACACCGAGTATGGCTACACCAAGGCGATCTTCGCCCTCTTTATGATCTCGCTGCTTTTGGTGCTCCATGGGGTGAGAGCCCTCCTCGGGCAGGAGCGCTCTCTCTACCTCACACCGCTCTTCCTCCCCGGGGTGGGGCTGCTCTTCACAGGAGCGCTGTCGATGGCGAGCGCCACCGCGCTCGGGATCTCACTACAGAGCCTGAATCTGCTCTTCTACTTCTTCCTCCTCTACTTGCTTGTCTCTAACTTGACCCTGGACGAGCGCCACCTCCAGCTCTTCCTGGGGAGCATCCTGGGAGGGGCCTTCCTCGCCGCGGTCTACGGGATCTTGCAATACCACGGGCTCCTGCCGGGGACGCCCGGCGTCCCCCGCGGCACCGGGGCGATCATCTCCTCGCTGGGGAACAGGAACTACCTCGGCGGGTTTCTAGTCTACCTCTTCTGGCCGGGGCTCATCCCGCTCCTACGGGGGCGGGGATGGCCCCTCCGGCTCTTCGCGCTGGTCTGCCTGGGGACGATCGCCTACACGCTCATGCTCATCCGCTCCACCGGCGCCTGGGTGGCGCTCTTCGCCTCGGGGGCGTTCCTCGCCGGGGGCTTCCTCTACTTCAGGCTCCCGCGGGCGCTCAAGCTCAAGCGAGGGCGAGGCTGGCTCACGCTCGGGGGGGCTGTCCTGCTCCTGGGAGGGGGAGTCCTGACAGGAGCGCTAACCCCGCCCCCGCCGCTATCTGAACCTGTGCCCGCACCTGTGCCTATGGCCGATCCCCCGGCTGCTCCTGCTCCCGTGCCTGGGCCTGGGCATGAGTATCCCCATCTCCAGGGCGCGGGCTTGCCGATCATCGATCAGTTGGTGGAGCTCTGGCGGCGGAACGCCGGGCGGGTGCGCGCCTGGGACTGGTGGGTCGGCTGGGAGATGCTCAAGGACCATCCCATTCTGGGGATCGGCCTCGGCCACTACAAGGTCCGCTTCCTCGAGTATAAGGCCAAGTTCCTGAAGACCCCTCGGGGGAAGCACTACGACTTCTACATCCTCAGGGCAGCTCAAGCCCATAACGAATACGTCCAGTGGGCGGCGGAGACCGGGCTCTTGGGGTGCCTCGCCGGCGGCTTCGCGCTCTTTGGGATCCTCGCCGCCGGGGCGCGGCGGCTCCGCCGCCTGGAGAGGCCCGGGGAGAGGTTCATCGCGTTGGCGCTCTCCGCTGGGATCGCCGCCGTCCTGATCCACGCGCTGGTGAGCTTCCCCTTCCACCTACCGGCCTCGGCGCTCAGCTTCATCCTGTTGCTCGGGCTGCTGAACTCCCGCTACCTCGCCGGGCGAGCCAGTGAGCTTGGGCCTTCCTCCGGTGCTACTCCTACTTCTACTTCTACCTCTTCTACCTCAAAGCGCGACAAGCTGGAGCTGGGCCGGCTCCTCAGATCCGGGCCCTGGGTGAGCTTGGGCCGGCGAGCTGCCTGTGGACTCCTGGTGGGGGCGCTCCTCCTCGGCGTGGGCGTGACGGTGCTCGCCTGGAGGGACTTCCTCGCCGACACCTATCTCGATCGGGGCGAGCGGGCCCTCAAGCTGGGCCAGCTCGAGCTCGCCCGGGTCTACCTCGAGCGGAGCCTCGCGCTCGACTTCCAGCCGACCAGCGTCCTCTACTGGCTCGGCTCGATCTACCACGAGCTGGGCGAGCGCAAGGGAGACCCCGAGCTGCTCCAGAGGAGCATCGACCTTCTGGAGAGGTCGCTTTTGAGCTTCCAGGTCGAGCCGACCTACCTCCAGCTCGCCTCGCTCTATGCGAAGCAGGGGGAATATGAGCGGGCCTTGGAGCGCTTGAGGGAGCTCCTCGCGATGAGCCCCCATCCCGAGCGCCGGCTCCAGGCGCGCTACCTTTGGGCGCTGATCGAGCGCGATCGGGGCAACCTCGAGGCGGCCCTGACCGAGCTGAACGAGCTCCTGGCCGATCAGCCCAACTTCGAGCGGGCCTACCTCACCCGTGCCAGGATCTACCTCAGCCGGGGGGAGCTCGGCCTGGCGCGGCTCGACCTGGAGAGGGCCCTCGAGCTGGTCCGGGGGAAGCTCAAGCGGGCCCGGGGGCGCCTGGCGACCCTGAAGGAGCAAGGGCGCCTGACTTTGGATGAGTTCGCCCGGCTGCGGAGCGAGATCGACCAGCTCACCTCCGAAGAGGAGCTCATCGAGGAGCTGCTCGGGAAGCTCCCCTGACTGAGCTTGACTCGCCCTGCCTTGCACTCTCAATCAGCCCGACTTAAAATGAGCTTGGCATGGTCCTCGAGACGCTCAAGCGGGCGGTCGACTGGCTCTTCGGCGAGACCAACGAGCAGAAGCTCAAGCGCCTCCAGCCCTACCTAGAAGCGGTCAACGAGCTCGGACCCGAGGTCGCCCGCCTCAGCGACGCCGAGCTGCGCGCCAAGACGGACGAGTTCCGCGAGCGGCTCGCCCGGGGCGAGACCCCGGATGACCTCCTCCCGGAGGCCTTCGCCGTCGTCCGTGAGGTAGCCGAGCGGACGATCGGCCTGCGGCCTTATGATGTCCAGATCCTGGGCGCGATCGTCCTCCACCAGCGGCGGATCGCCGAGATGAAGACCGGCGAGGGGAAGACCCTGGTGGCGACGATGCCCGCCTACCTCAACGCCCTCGTGGGGAAGGTCCACATCGTCACCGTGAACGATTACCTGGCCAAGCGCGACCGCTACTGGATGGGGCCGATCTACGAGTTTTTGGGGCTCAAGGTCGGGCTGCTGCAGGAGGGCATGCCCCTGGAGGAGCGCAAGGCCGCCTACCAGTGCGACATCATCTATGGGACGAACAACCAGTTCGGGTTCGACTACCTGCGGGACAACCTGGCGATCTCGGTGGACCAGCGGGTCCAGACATCGCTGGACTATGCGATCATCGACGAGATCGACAACATCCTGATCGATGAGGCCCGCACGCCCCTGATCATCTCGGGCTCGACCGAGGAGTCCGCCCGCCTGTATAAGAAGTTCGCCCAGCTCGCCCCCCGATTCAAGAAGGATGAAGATTTCGAGCTGGACGAGAAGAGTCGCACAATCGTCCTTACGGAAGCGGGCGTCCGCAAGGCCGAGAAGCTCCTCCGGGTGGAGAACATCTACTCGCCGGAGAACATCGAGCTTTTGCACCATTTGGAGCTAGCCCTCCGCGCGCGGTGGTTCTACCACAAGGACGTCGATTACATCGTCAAGGACGGCAGGGTGATCATCGTCGACGAGTTCACCGGCCGGCTGA
>CAZCTZ010000055.1:0-8418 GCA_964501855.1 uncultured Thermotogae bacterium | reverse complement strand
ATGGAGCACTAGCTCGCGCCGCTCCCCCGGGAGCGGCTGGAGGAGCTCCAAGAACAAGGGATGGAGATCACGATCATCGGCCAGGTCGTCCCAGATCGGGGAAGGGTCCTGCTGGCGGTGGCAGGAGCAGGAGCAGAAGCCGGGAAGCTTGAGGAGCTGCCCGACCGAGGCTATGAGCACTGACTAAAACCAAGCTAAGCTAAGCCTGCCATCCCCGCCCCTGGCCGATCAGCTCTAGGAATTCCGCGCGGGTGCGGGCATCCCTGCGGAAGAGGCCCTTCATCGCCGAGGTGACCATCCTGGCCTCCTGCTTGCGCACCCCGCGCATCGCCATGCACAGGTGGAAGCCCTCGACGACCACGCCGACCCCCTGAGGCTTGATGGCCTCCATGAGGAAGTCGGCGATCTGCTCGGTCAGCCGCTCCTGGAGCTGGAGCCTCCGTGCGAAGGCGTCCACGATCCTGGGGATCTTGCTGAAGCCGATCACCCGCCCGTCTGGGATGTAGCCCACGTGGACCTTCCCGAAGAAGGGGAGGATATGGTGCTCACAAAGAGAATAGAATTCAATATCTTTTATAAGGACCATCTCGTCGTATTCCACGGGGAAGATCGCCCCTTCGATCAGCTCCTGGGGGCTGATCCGGTAACCCGAGGTGAGCTCGGCATACATCTCCGCCACCCGCTGGGGGGTCCCACGGAGGCCCTCCCGGTCGGGGTCCTCCCCGATGGCCAGGAGCAGCTCGCGGATCAGGTCCTCGATCTGGAAGAGCTTCACTTGAGGGTTATCGTTGCCCATCTCCGGGGATTACCATTACATTATATCACTCCAGCGCTTCGGCCACTAGCTCGGCGAGGTCCTTCGCGGTGAAGGGGGCCCTCTTGGCTGCGATCCCATCCTCCAGCATCATCATGCAGAAGGGGCAGGCGAGAGCGAGCACATCGGGCTTCACCTGCATCGCCTGAGAGACCCGCAGTTCGTTAACCCGCTTCTCCGGTGGCTCCTCAAGCCAGCATAGCCCCCCGCCGGCACCGCAGCAGGTCGCTCGAGCGTGGTGGTAGCGCTTGATCTCGACCGGCCTCACCCCCGGCAAGCTCCTCAGGATGAGCCGCGGCGGCTCCCAGATGCCGTTGTGCCGGCCGAGGTAGCAGGAGTCATGGTAGGCCACCCTGATCTCCAGCTCCCTCGACTTCGACAGCTTGAGCCTCCCCTCGCGGATCAACCGGGCGAGCAGCTCCGTGTGGTGGACCACCTCGTAGTGGCCGCCGAGCTTGGGATACTCATGCTTGAGGGTGTTGTAGCAGTGGGGGCAGATCGTGATGATCTTCTTCACCTTGTAGCCATTTAAGGTCTCGATCAACTGCTTCGCCAGGAGCTGGAAGATGTATTCGTGGCCGATCCGCCGCGCGGGGTCGCCGGTGCAGCTCTCCTCCTCGCCCAGGATGGCGAAGCTCACCCCGGCGTGGTTCAGGACCTTGACCATGCTCCGGGCGATCCGCTGGTTCCGCGGCTCGAAGGAGGCGGCGCAGCCCACAAAGAGGAGCCACTCTACCCTGGGATCTTCGGCCATGAGCTTGACATCCAGATCCTTGGCCCAGTCGGCCCGCCCACTGGCGGGCAGTCCCCAGGGGTTGGCCCGCCGCTCCAGGCCCTTGAAGACCTCGATGAAGCCCTCCGGATAGCGGTCCTCCATCAGCACCTCGCCGCGGCGCAGCTCCAGGACCTTCTTCATCGGCGAGATCGCCACCGGGCAGGCGGCCACGCACCCCCCGCAGGTGGTGCACTCCCAGAGGTGCCCCGGGTCGATCGCCTCCCCGACGAGCTTCTCGCTTCCATCGCTATTGCCATCCCCTCGGGCTCCGCCACCGGCTCTCCTCAGCGACCAGTCCCGCAAGCTGCCCACGATGAGCATCGGCGAGAGGCCCTTCCCGGCCATACTCGCCGGGCAATTCTCGGTGCAGCGGCCGCATTCGGTGCAGCTATACAGGTCGAGCAGTTCGCGCCAGCTGAAGTCCCCGATGTGGACGGCGCCGAGGGGTTCGCCCCGCTCGAAGGCTCCCTCGACGTCCAGCAGGTCCAGGACGCCGCTGGGCCCCTCCCGCTGGAGGTAGAGGTTGACCGCCGCGGAGAAGATGTGAATCGCCTTGGGATAGAAGGGCAGCCAGGCGATCCAGGCGAGGGCCGCCAGGGCGTGGGCCCACCAGGCAGCAAGGTGGAACCGGAGCAGCGCCCCCTCACCGAGCCCTCCTAGGGCTCTCGCGAAGCCGGCCCCCACCGGCGACCAGCCCCCCCACTCCGGCTGGGGCCGGAGGGCGGCCAGCCGCGCCCCCTCGGCGAGGAACCCGGTGAGCGCGATCACCAGGAGCCATGCGGGGAGGAGCCAGGCGTAGGGGCTATTGCGGCCGCGGCTGCGGAGCTTCTCCGGGCGTAACAGATATCGGCGGATGAGCGCCAGCCCGCACCCGGCGATGAGGAGCGCGCCGAGCGCATCCAAGACCAACGAATACCAGAGGTAGACCGGCCCGTGCCAGAACTGCAACTTGGGGGAGATCGGCCGGAGGATGTCGTAGTCCACGGTAATGGTGACGGTCCCGAGGAAGAGGACCACCATCCCCCAGAAGATCAGAAGGTGCATGAAGCCCGCGAGGGGGTCGCCCCTCAGGACGGTCCAATTCGTGCCGACCGCCAAGAGCGCCCGCGAGAGCCGCCTCAGGAGCGGTCGCCAGGAGCCCGCCTCCCCGTCGTGCCCTTCGAGACACCGGCGGACCATGCGGTATATGCCGTAGCCGAAGGCGGCGAGCGCTACCGCCGCGAGGGAGTAGAAGACGACCTCGCCTGCGAGGGGGATGTTCCAGAAGACCTCACGGGTGGCCCCTTGGAGCTGGAGCTGCTCTGACGCCGGCGTCGGTGTTGGCTGCATCTGACCCGTTCAACCCCCAAAGGCCTGGATGTTGATCATCCCCGAGAAGCCCGCGAAGCCGAGGGCCATCAGCCCGGCGATGATCAGGGTGATCGCCGGTCCCTCGAAGCCCTTGGGGATCGGCGCGAATCGCAGCCGCTCGCGGATCGCGGCCATCGCCAGGATGGCCAGCGCCCAGCCGACCCCCGCGCCGAAGCCGAAGGCCGCGCTCTCGAGGAAGCCCAGCTCCCAGAAGACCATGAAGAGCGAGGTCCCGAAGATCGCGCAGTTGACCGTGATCAAGGGGAGGTAGATCCCCAGTGCCTGATACAGCGCGGGCGAGAACCGTGCGACGAACATCTCCACGATCTGGACCAGGAAAGCGATGGTGATGATGAAGGTGATGAACCGCAGGTATTCCACCCCTAACGGCTCGAGCAGGAGGTGCTCGATGAGCCAGTTGATCGGCGCTGTCAAGGTCAGGACGAAGATCACGGCCATGCCCATCCCCGCTGCGGCCTCATACTCCCCGGAGACCCCGATGAAGGGGCATAGCCCGAAGAAGGTGGTGAGCAGGATGTTGTTGGTGAGGATCGCCCCGACGATGATCAGGAAGATATCCATCGCCTAACTTAACTTGCTTAACTTAAGCACCTCCTAGGGTCCCTCCGGGGGAGAAGTAGCGGATCAGCCCGATGAAGAGGCCCAGGGCGAGAAAAGCCCCCCCGGGGAGGATCATGATCACCCAGGGCTCCCACCAGTCCCCGAGGAGCTGCACCCCGAAGACCGAGCCGAAGCCCAGAAGCTCCCGGATGATCCCCAGCGATGTCAGCGAGGCGGTGAACCCCAAGCCGACCCCGAGGGCGTCCATCGCCGAGAGCCAGGGCCGGTTCTGCGAGGCGAAGGCCTCCGCACGGCCCAGGACGAAGCAGTTGGTCACGATCAGCGGGATGAAAGGCCCGAGGGCCTTGGAGAGCTCCGGGACGAAGGCCCGCAAAAACAGGTCGACCACCGTCACGTAAGCGGCGATGATGATCATGTAGGTCGGGATGCGGACCTCGGAGGGGACCAGCCGGCGGATGAGCGAGACGGTGATCGAGGAGGCGACGACGACGAAGGTGGTGGAGATCCCCATGGTGAAGCCGTTGACCGCCATGTTGGTCGCGCCCAGGGTGGGACACAGCCCGAGGAGCATCCGGAAGATGGGGTTGTTCGCCCAGAGGCCCTTGACCAGCTCGCGGACGCTCTGGCTCTGGGCGAGCCGCCGCGTGAGCGGCGGAGCGGGGGCCTCGACGGCCCGCTGGGGCTCGATACCAACCCGTGCTCGCTCCGTTCCCATCCGTCTTTCCTTCCTTCAGCCTCCGACCCTGCTGCCGGGGATCGCCCAATATATAGCATCCCCCTTGCGAGGCGGTCAAATGTCAAATCGAGCCCTCCGGGGGGAGCTCGAAGGTGATCGGCGTTACTGAACCGGCCGGCGGGAAGGTGCTAAAGTTGAGCGGAATTGGATTAGCGAATCCCAAACCAAAAAAGGCGGTGAAGGAGGGATCCATGGCTATGCCGAGATCGATCGCGGGGAGGGGGATCGCGCTGGGCTTCCTAGGTTGCCTGTGCTCGCTCTTGCTTATGGGACTTGCAAGCGCAAGTGCAAGTGCAGGAGCGGGGGTGGGAGCAGGAGGGCTAGCCTCCGGCCAGGGCGAGGAGGGAGGAGAGCTGAGCCTAAAGGGGATCTACCGCCTCCAGCTCGACCCGGCCGCCCCCACGTTGGGGGAGGCGCTCCAGCCCGGTGAGCCGGCGAGCGAACTCCACCCGGGGGAGCTGATCTTGCTCAGCGGGCAGGGCTTCACCCCCGACTGCGTGGTGATGTTCGGTGAGCTGGCCGCCGAGCCGCTCTTCCCGCCGCTGAGCGGCGATTCCCAGCTCGTGGTGATGGTCCCGCCCAAGCTCCCTCCCGGGGAGGTAGCGGTCTACGTCCTGCGGGAGGGCGAGGGCAAGGGCGAGGGCGAGCGGAGCGAGGTGAAACAGCTCTATGTCGCTGCATGTGAGGGCCAACTGGAGTCGGAGCTGGACCATGGCCAGCTCGGCAGGGAGACCCATTGGGCCTTCCTGGCGATGGACAAGTTCCTCTTCTTCGCAGAGCAGGCGATCTGGCTCCAGCTGGAGGAGCTCCCCCCGGCTATCCAAGGGTTTGCCATTGAGACAAGCAACCTCATCGCTCGTGAGCGCCTCCTGGCCCTCCAGCTCAAGGAGGCGCTCATGGGGCTAGCCCCGGAGGAGCTGGCCATGCTCGATGCGCTCTTCATCAGCGTCAACTTCACTCTGGTGCTCCGAGAGGCGGCCCGGCTCCTCGAGCAGGCAGCACCGGGGCTTGAGACCGAGGTGCTGGAGGAGTTAGCTCACGCGGCCAGGTATAAGGGGAGCGCCCTACGGGCGCTGGGCGAGTTCCTCGACGAGCTCACCCTGAGCGGGTGGGATGGCTCGAAGCCCACCTCCATCGCCACCCGGAAGCTGGGACGGCTCTTCCGCGCGCTGGGCGAGCTGGACAACGGGCTCGCGGAGAACGCGGCCTCCCTGGGCGGGCTCCTCCGCTGGCAGGCTCAGGAGGCCCGGCTGCTCAAACTCGACCGGAGCGTGGGGGCCCTCGCCGCCCAGCTCGCCGAGCTCGAGCGGCAGCTCGGCGGCTTCCAGGGGGACCTCGGAGCGCTCCGGGAGCAGTTAGATCGGTGGGGGAGCGAGCTCGGCTTCAGTCTCAGCTCAGGCTTCCAGGAGGTGGGAGGCCGGCTCGAGACCATCCTGGAGCGGCTCGATGAGCGGGTGCTCCCCGGTATCGCGGGGGTCCTCGGGCGGCTGGACAGCCCCGACTACGGCCTAGCGGAGATCAAATCCGAGCTGGCCCTCATCGAGTCGCAGCTCGCCCTCACAGTGATCCCCAGCCTGGAAGAGCTCCTCCGGCGCCAGCGAGCGACCACCTGGGAGGAGAGGCTCGAGAAGGCGCTAGCACCGGTGTTGAGCTCGCTCCAGGAGCTGACGGAGAGCACGAGCTACCGGCTCGGCCAGCTCAGAGCTGAGCTTATGAGCCCTCAGCACGGCCTGGCGGGGATCAAATCTGAGCTTTCAGCCCTTGAAGTGAAAGTGGACCGGATCTGGAGGTGCCTCACCACGCTGACCTTGGAATACGAGGAGGTGCCGGCGATCGTCGAGCGTGCCCCGGTGGACGTCATCCTGGCGATCGATAGCTCGGGGAGCATGAAGACCAACGACCCTCAGCGGCTGCGGATCGCCACCGCTGAGGGGTTCATCGCTCAGCTCGATCCCCAGCGGGATCAAGCGGGGGTCGTCTCCTGGGACAACGACATCGACTTCGTCCAGCCGCTGACGAGCGACCTGGAACGGGTGCGGCTGAGCTTGGGGAAGGTGGACGCCAGCGGGGCGACCAACCTGAACGTGGGCCTCGCTGCGGCGATCAACGAGTTCGTCCGCGGCCGCCCCGAGGCGAAGAAGGTGATCATCCTCCTCACCGATGGCGACGGGAGCTACACCTTCTCCAGCCAGCCGGGCTCGCCGGTCGCGCTCGCCCGTCGGAAGGGGATCACGATCTATGCGATCGGCCTGGGGAGCGCACCCGCCCGGCGGAAGCTTGAGGACATGGCCTCCGCCACCGGCGGGCAGGTCTACCTGGCCCCGACGGCGGAGGACCTCCAGGAGATCTACGCCAGGATCACCGAGCAGCTCATCGTCCCGAAGAAGCGGGTGATGAGGATCACCTGCTCGGTGGGGGGCCTAGATTAGGTTTAGATTTGGATTTAGATTTAGGTTTAGGATAGCCGGCCAACTGGGAGCTGATCGCCTGAGCCTCGGGGGCTGCTCATCCGCCCCTCCTGAGGATCAGCCAGCCCACCGCCCCGGCGAGGAGCGAGCCGCATAGGATGGCCAGCTTGGCCACCGCCAGGAGGGGGAGGGCATCCGCTGCGGGCTCACCGAAGGCCAGCCCGGCGATGAACAGCGCCATGGTGAAGCCGATCCCGCCGAGCCAGCCCACCCCCAGGATCTGCCGCCAGGAGACCCCTTGAGGGAGGGCCGCGAGGCCGACTCGCACGGCAAGCCAGGCGAACAGGGTGATCCCCAGCGGCTTGCCCACCACCAAGCCGGCTAGCACGCCCAGGCCCACCGGGTGGGCCAGCGCCGCGATCATGCGACCCTCCAGGGTGAGTCCGGCGTTGGCCAGCGCGAAGAGCGGCAGGATAGCGAAGGTCACCCAGGGATGGAGGGCCCGTTCCAGGCGGTGGAGCGGGGGCTCCACCTGCTCACAGGCGGCGGCCAGCTTCACCAGCGCCGCTGAATACTCCCGGTTGGTGAGCACCTGCGTGTGCCTGCCTGCGCCCCCGGTCTTTGACTTTGCCCTCGCTGCCCGGGCCTGGCCGTGGTCGCCACCGCCGGCGCCGACGCGCTCAAGCTCCTCCAGGATGGCCCGGCTCCTGATGAGGAACTCGTCGGTGTTGATGCGCGCCCGAGCGGGAATGGTCATCGCCACCAGCACGCCGGCTATGGTGGCATGGACCCCCGAGTTCAGGAGGGCCAGCCACAGCCCGAACCCCAGCGCGGCGTAGACCAGCGGGTGGCGGGCGCCGGCCCGGTTGGCCCCCACAAGGAGCCCTAGAAAGAGGAGGGCTATGGCCAGCGGGGGCCAGGCGATCTCCCGGGTATAGAAGAGGGCGATGACCACCACCGCACCGATGTCATCGGCGATGGCCAGCGCCGCGAGGAAGACCTTCAAGCTCGCCGGCACCCGCTCGCCCAGCAGGGCGAGGACCCCCAGCGCGAAAGCGATGTCGGTGGCCATGGGTATGCCCCAGCCGGATGCGCCAGCTCCGCCCGCGTTGAGCAGGGAGTAGATCCCCGCGGGGAAGAGCATCCCTCCCAGGGCCGCGGCGATGGGGAGCGCCGCCCGCCGCCGGGAGGCCAGCGCCCCGACCAGCAGCTCGCGCTTGATCTCCAGCCCGACGATGAAGAAGAACAGGGCCATCAGCCCGTCGTTGATCCAGGCGAGCAGCGGCTTGGCGAAGGTGAGCCCCCCAAGGCCGATCCTGAGCTCCGTCTGCCAGAGGCCAAAGTAAGCCCCTCTCCAGGGGGAGTTGGCCCACACCAGGGCCGCGGTCGCGGCGAGGAGCAGGAGGATGCTCCCCGAGGCCTCGACCCTGGCGAACTCCTTGAAAGGGCGCAGGACCCGCTCTGCTGGCAGCATCTGCATCCGGGGTGCACGCTCCATCTTCATAGGGTTCGGGGCGGGGGAGGGCGATTAATTTTACAGAAGGGGGCTCAGAAGAGCCAGGCGAGGAAGGCCACATAACCGGCGAAGAGCACGCCCCCCTCAACCCGGGAGATCCGCCCGCCGACCATGATCGGGAGGAGGGCCAAGGAGAAGAGGAGCATCACGGGGAACTGGAGGGTGAGCCAGCTGGGCTCGACCGGGAGCGGCTGGACGAGCGACACCAGCCCGCTCACCGAGAGGATGTTGAAGAGG
>CAZCTZ010000054.1:0-8521 GCA_964501855.1 uncultured Thermotogae bacterium | reverse complement strand
AGGGGGAAGTCGCTCGATCAGCTCCTTCAAGGTCTGCATGGTTCACCCTCCCCTCCGTCCAGATCCTCCCAGCAGCTCCCTCCGTTAGACGAGCAGCATCCGCATCGGCTCGAGGGTGCGCCTGAAGGGGTCGAACACCAGGCCCAGGATCTCCAAGGTCACCACGCCCAGAAGCGCCTCCTCGTCCCCCGGTTCGCCCAGGATCACGGGGGTGTGCCCCTCCCCCTGGGGCAGGACGATGTAGCACTCCGAGACCTTCCGGGTGACCGTGCGCCCATCCGCCAAAACGAAGGTGTGTTCCCGCTTGGGGTCGAGGCCGAGCTTCCGCCAGACCGCCTCGGGAAGGAGCGTGTAGGTGGCGCCGCTATCGATGAGGAACCTGACCCGCTCCTCCCCCTTGGGTCCGCGCACCCTCCCCTCGATATAGGTTATTCCCACTGCGTCCCCTCCTTAAATCGCTCGTCCATCACCAATACCTCTACCTCTCACGGCTCGCCGAGTCCGCGCCAGCTTCGAATGTATGTTATGTAATGTAATGTAATGTAAAATCCCTCACGAGCCGCTCCCACTCCCACCCTTTCCCTCTCCCTCTTTGTCGAGCAGCTCGTCCAGCCCTCGGGTATGCTCATGGAGGTGGAGGATGGCCGCACTCAGCTCCCCGAGCAGGTCATCCACTTGCTCCTCCTGGAGGCCGGGGAGATCCAATTGGGCAAGCAGCTTTAAGACCCTCTGACACTCCTCTCCCAGCTCCTCAAGGAGGGCTGCTGTCCGGGGACCAAGATACCTTACCGTCGACTTCGGTTCTGTAGTCCTCATCTTTGTCTTTCCTCCTCCCCTCCCAACCTCTTCTTGGCCCTGCGTATCGCCTCTTGAAAGGCCCTGATCTCCTCCTCCCAGTGTGCGATCAAGCCCTCATTAGGTTTGTCCTTCTCCCGTTCCCTCTGGATCTTCTCTTGATATTTACCCCTGCCCCAGCCCCTTTCACCGGAAGACCTCCTCAAGGGGCACCTCCAAGCCCTCGAGCAGCGGGGAGTTGAGCACCTCCCCGGACTTGTAAGTTCTGATAAGCTCGAAGCCCCTCTCCCCCAGGGAGAATACCTCGACCGTCTTGGCATCGGGATCCACGATCCAGTATTCCCTGACACCATGGCGGGCATATAAAGTCTTCTTGTAGGTCCGATCCCTCTCCGCGGTCCCAGGCGAGATGATCTCCACAACTAAATCGGGCGCGCCGCGGATCTCCTCCTCGGCGATTATCCGGGAACGTTCCTTGGAGATGAAGAAGATATCGGGCTGGACCACCTCACGCTCCTCACCTTCACCCAGGACCACATCTAGAGGGGCATCATAGACCCTCCCCAAATCCCTCTCACGGACGAATTGTCGCAGGATAAATTCTAGATTCCCTGAGATCCGCTGATGATATTCCGTAGGTGATGGGACCATCACAAGCTCTCCTTCCAGAAGCTCATACCGCTTGGTCTCGGACTCCGGCAGGCTCTTATAATCCTCGTAGGTGAACTTGATCCTGGGCTTCAGCTCTGCCATCGCTCTCCCTCCTGGATCGATTCTATCGGCTCTATCCCTTGGCGGGCAACCCACGGTGTGCCGGTTCCCTTCGGGGCTTATCCTCCACCCACACCGCCAGGGGGCCACCCGCCCCTCCTCTCGCCACCTCCGGAAGCGCTGCGCATCTCAGCGAAGGCCCCGCGGTCCCACAGCACGAGCCCGTATTCTAACGCCTCTAAGAGGAGGGGATGGAACCCCTCGAACATCCTCCGCCACTCCGACCTGCTATAGGGGAAGACTTCGATATTCCCCTCTCTGGGGGAGAACTCCCCCAGCCGATCGATGAACCGCTTCCCATCGTCACCACTCAGGCCGATGAGAAGGTCATAGTCGCTTCCTGCCGACCAATCTCCTCGGGCCATGGAGCCGAAGAGCACGATGAACTCGATCTCCCCTTTCCGTTCCTCGAGCGTCTTCAAGAAGCGCTCCAGCTTCTCCACCTCAGGCCGATCCGATAATCCCTTCAGCAAACCCCACCACCTCCTCGGCCTCCCCCAGCGCCTGACGGGCATCCTCCTCGAAGAACTGGTCGGCCGGGGCCCCGCGGTCGAAGGCGTTAGGATAGCGGGTGGGGATGTAATACCGGTTGAGGTGGGCACAGGCTTGCCTGAGGGATTCGCTTACCATGATATGGGCGCTTAGGGCCTCGAGGAGGACATTCAGATTATGGCCGAACTGGGGCATCCGGAAGTGCTCGCAGATAGCCTTCAGCGCCTCCTCCGCCGCCTGCTGGCAGGTGAAGCAGCACCAGGACCAGTGCCGCCCTGCAGCAGCGTCCGCGCCGCGCTCAGCTCCGCTTGGGCTTCTCGAAGCCAGTCCCTTGCCCGCTGCATCTTTTCCTTTCCGTGCCCAAAATCTCCCGGATTTGGAGCATGCTCTCCCGAAAAGGAAGAGTAAAACGAGAAGGATGACAATCACGCACAAACTACTTACTTGATCAGGTTATTGCTTGACAGGGACCGCGATCACTCTGGTCTCTTCCTCAAAGCAGCTCTGGGGCTATCTAATCAACCCGTTCTGCTTCACCCGTTTCCTGTTCCATAGACCTGTTCCAGTGCTTCCCGCCAGCGCTCCGGGGGCGCCAGCCGCACCGCCCTCGCTAGACCTTCATTCGTCAGCAACAAGGCCAGCAGCCGCTCTCTTGTGCTGTGACGATATGGAGGGTCAAAGAGATAGCCATCCACCAGCTCGAATTTCTCCGGCACCAGCTCCAAGAACTGCTCATAGGTGATCGGCGCGGGGAGCACATCGGGCACCGGCCAAGTTCCCTCCATCCCTCATCCACCTCCTAAGATCTCCGCCGCGGCCAGCTCGACCTCGGGAAGCCCCTCCGGCGCGAGCCGCTCGCCCTGCTTTACCACCCTCACGCTCCTGTAGCGCCCCTTCTCCCCCTCGGGCTCCCTGTGGATCTCGATCTGCCCGCTCTCAAGGTCGATGAGCCAGACCTCAGGCACCCTGTGGCGGGCATAGAGGGGGAGCTTCACATCCCTGTCATACTGTAGCGAGGTCTCCGCGACCTCTACGATCAGGAGCACGTCCTCGGCAGCGGGGTGGCCGGAGCTATAGAAATCAGGGCGGGGCTTGAGCAGGGCGATGTCCGGCTCGGGCTCGGAGTGCTCGCTCAAGCGGATGGGATCTTGCACACTTACGATCGCCCTCCCTTGGAGTTTGCCGCTGAACAGGGCGTTCACTCGCTTCACGCACGCGGCATGCCTACTGCTTATGGGTGACTTCACCACGATCTCCCCTTCGATCAGCTCCACAGGATCATCCTCGCTCAAGATGCCCACCTCAGCCAGCTTGTAATACTCCTCCACGGTGAACTTGCGCACGGTATAGGGCTTTGCCGCTATGGACATATGCCTCCCTCCCATCACAGGTCATTCTATCCCGGCTTGAGCGCGAGCTGCCAGCACCTCCACGATCTGGGCGGCCGCCCGGCCGTCGCCGTAGGGGGTTCGCTACCTCATCGCTGGGTTGAACGCCCCGATCGCCTGCATGATCCGCTCCGGGTCGCAGCCCACTCCACTTAAGGTATTCCAGCCTGCTTCCACGGCTCCACCCACTCCGTCTCCTCCCGCAGGGTCACGCACAGCCCCCGGAAGAAGGAGGCCTCCTTCCGGACCCCGCCGGAGTCCGAGCAGCATGAGAGCCGGTCTTTCTTGTCTTGAAGCGTGCATCCGCCCCTCACCGGCGCTTGATCACCATCGGTCAAAACCGATTAGGCTCCCCTTCCCATCCCCATCCCAGCAGGAGATCTCCCTGTTCCACCACCTCGGCCTCAGCCTCTAAAAGACCTCCTTGAGGTCCACCTCCAAGCCCTCGAGCAGCGGGGAGTTGAGCACCTCATCGGACTTGTAAGTTCTGATAAGCTCGAAGCCCCTCTCCCCCAGGGAGAATACCTCGACCGTCTTGGCATCAGGATCGACGATCCAGTATTCCTTGACACCATGGCGGGCATACAAGGTCTTCTTGTAGGTCCTGTCCCTCTCTGCCGTAGCTGGAGAGGTGATCTCTATGACGAGATCCGGAACCCCGCGGATCTCCTCCTCGGCGATGATCCCCACTCGCTCCTTGGAGATGTAAAAGATGTCTGGCTGGACCACCTCCCGTTCATCCCCTTTGCCCAGGACCACATCCAAGGGGGCGTCGTAAACCTGGCCCAGATCCCTCTCCCGAACGAACTCCCACAAGATGAACAGCAGATTCCTCGAAATCCGTTGGTGATATTCCGTAGGCGATGGGACCATCACGAGCTCCCCTCCCAGAAGCTCATACCGCTTGGTCTCGGACTCCGGCAGGCTCTTGTAGTCCTCATAGGTGAACTTGATCCTCATCTTCATCTTCGGCTCCTGGCTGGCCATTTGCCCTCCTTCCCTCATCTCCTCGCTCATCACCGCTCGACTGAGCCCGAGATCCGGCTATTATCGCCCAAGATGAGCTTGTAGCTCCAGCTAGAAACCGGAGAGCCCCCTGGCTCCATCTCCTTCATCTCCATCTTGATCTTGATCTCAGAATCCCTCCCGATCAGCGAGTCCTCCAACCTCAACCCCTCGAGCCTCGCCCCCTCCATGACGATGCTCCTTGAGATCTCACCCCTTCGGATCTTGGCCCCCTCGCCGATCGAGGCGTAGGGTCCGATGATAGAGTCCTCTATCAGCGCATCAGCCCCGATCACCACCGGCCCGATGAGCTCGCTCCCCCTTATCTTCGCCCCCTCAGCGACCACAACCGCCCCCGAGCCCGAGACCTCCGTGCCCCCATCGAGCTCGCCATCGACCCTCGGCTCGAGCCCCTCGAGGAGTAGCCGGTTGGCCTCGAGCAGCTCCTCCGGCCTGCCCACGTCCTTCCACCAGCCCTCGATCATGTAGGGCAAGACCCGATAGCCGTGCTCGATCAGCCACCGGATCGCATCGGTTAGCTCGAGCTCGCCCCTGGGGGAAGGGCTTATCTTCGAGATGGCCTCGAAGATGTGCCGGTCGAAGATGTAAGCCCCGACGATCGCCAGCTCGCTCGGCGGCTCCTTTGGCTTCTCCACCACACTCTTGATCTCGCCGGCCTCGACGACCGCCACCCCGAACTGGCGGGGGTCATCCACCTCGGCCAGGGAGATCATCGCATCGGCATCGGGAGCCTCATGATCAAACCTCTCCACCAGACCCTTCACCCCACGCTCGAGGAGGTTGTCCCCCAGGTAGACCAGGAAGGGCCCCTCATCCCCACCGACGAACCCCTCAGCGCACTGGATAGCGTGGGCCAGGCCCTTAGGCTCCCGTTGGAGGATGTAGCTCACCTTAAGCCCCCTCACTGAGCTACCCAGGTGCTCCCTGAACTGCTCCTCCGCGGCGGGGCTGACGACCAGCCCCACCTCCTCGATCCCAGCCTCCCCGATGGCCTCCAAGATGAGCTCGATCACCGGCCTGTTAGCGATGGGGAGGAGGTGCTTGGGCCGCGCCCAGGTCAGCGGGCGAAGGCGGGTCCCCTCACCGGCGCACAGGACGATCGCCCTCATCTCAGCCTCTTCCCTCCCTGGGTGACATGTCCCTCGGGCCACTCCAGGGTGAGCACCCGGCCGTCTACCCGCAGGATCGGTAGCTCCTCCTCAGCCTCGCCCTTGCCCTCGCCCTCAGCCGACCCCGAGCCCGAGCCAGCCACCTCGGCCTCGACCCCCTGCTCCAGGCAGGTGAGCCGGCAGATGTCCACCAGGTCGTTTGAATCGCCCTCGATCCGCACCCGGCGATAGCCCGCCTGCTTCACCTCACGGAGGAGCTCCCTCGCCCTCTCCCTCGTCTCCCGATAGAGCCTCATCGACTGTGAGATATAGGCCCTCGTCAATCTGGCCTTCTCCGCCAGCCCCTTGGGCGTGAGGATGTAGCTCCAGCGCCACCTCCCGATCTTCCTCACCTCGATGTAGCCCTTGGCCGCGAGCCGCTTGAGGTGCCAGTTGACCGTCCCGATGGCCACCCCCAGCCGGACGGCCAGGTCCATCTGCCGGACCTGGGGCTCCTCCTCCAGGGCCTCCAACAACCTCAGCTTGTGGAGGGACACCCCGCCGATCTCCTCGGGCTCCTTTGGCCCCATCTCCCGCTTGATATCCATCGTTTCAAGATTCGAATTATAATCCGAGGGAGGTCGAATGTCAATCTAATCGTCATCTCATCGTCTATCGTCCGGGGTTCCGATATGACACGATCCGATGGGGCACCGAGGTCGACCGGTGAGTGATAAGTCTCTTCTCTTCCCCTCCCTTGCCCTCGAGGTCCTTCTTGGGGTAATCTTCTAACCGAGGACGAGGATAAGGAGGAAAGGATGGAAATGGAAAGAGAAAGAGAGGGGAGGAAGAGGCTCAGGTGGCGGAGCTTCGTGGAGAAGGAATATCTGGAGGCAGATTACGAGTTTGTCGAGGAGGTCCTGCCTTTAGGGACGGTAGATGGCAGCTCCTTCGGCCTCCTGGCCGATGCGACGGAATACCTCTTGGTGAGGGAGGGGGATAGAGAGCGCATAAGGCCCTCTATCAACAATCTCGACCTCCTCCTGAGGTCCCTCAGGGAGGGAGGAGTGAGGGTGGAGAAGGGGGATGCCTTGGCGAGCCTTGAGAGGTTCGCCGAACTCTGGGAGGAGAAGATCAAGAAGGCCGGCAAATGGGAAGGGATGGTGGAGCTCGCCCGGGAGGAGGGCGCTCTTGAGCTTGAGGAGGCCCAACCTGGGCAGCCCGGGGGGAGGCGAAGGGGCTGGGAGCCTTCCCGGCTCCCCCGCCTCTTCAGGTCCAGATCCAGATCCAGAAAGAAGGGAGAGGAGGAGGGAGAAGGAGAGGGGTAGCGATGACGGAGATTCTCCTAGAGGATTTGACCAAGAGGTTCGGGAGGGTTGTAGCCGTAGACAGATTGAATGTGAGGATAAGGGGTGGTGAGTTCTTCGCCGTTGTGGGACCCACGGCCTGCGGCAAGACGACCTTACTGAAGTTGATAGCGGGCCTCCTGAAGCCGGATGGGGGCAAGATCTATTTCGATGGCGAGCGGGTCAACCCCCTGGGGCCTGCCGAGAGGGGTGTGAGGATGGTCTTCCAGGGCGAGAGCTATGCCCTCTACCCCCACCTCAAGGTCTTCGATGAGAGGAGATACTCCAACTTGAGCTTCCCCCTGAAGCTGAGGAGGACGGTCACCTCCGAGATCAGGAGGATCGTGGGAGGGATCTCAAGGAGGTTGGAGATCGAGGAGGCCCTCTACCCCCGAAAGCCCGATGAGCTCTCGGAGGGGCAGAAGCAGAAGGTGGCGGTAGGGAGGGCTATCGCCCTCCCGCCGAGGGTCCTCCTCCTGGATGAGCCCCTCTCCAACCTCGACCCCCAGAGCAGATTGAGAGCCAGGGAGGAGATAAGGAAGCTCCATGAGGAGCTGAAGGTGACGACCATCTATGTTACCCACGACTTGGCGGAGGCCTTCTCCCTAGCGGATAGGATGGCGGTGATGAGGGAAGGGAGCTTCCTCCAGGTCGGCACCCCTCGTGAGATCCAGAGGTATCCCGCTAATCAGTTCGTCAAGGACTTCGTGGAGAGCTACAAGAGATTGGTGGGAAAGCCCCTCAGCTCCGAGTGAAGGGCCGGAACTGGAGAGCCGCGGTGCTCACCATCCATCGGTCCATCTCTGGGACTTGACGCAGGCTTGGGCTCGAGCTCGAGGTAGGGGGAGGGAGGAGAGGAGAGAGGAGAGAGGAGAGAGGAGAGAGGGAGGGTGAGGGTGGGGCTTGACAGTGCCCGGAGTGGACCAGTATACTATCCACAAAAGCTGATCCAGCTCCAGTCCAGTTGGGTTTAGGTTGGATTGGAGCCGGAGAGGGGAGGTGGTGAAGGAGCCGACAAGACGAGTTCGCTTCCACTTCAGTTTCACCTTCACCCGAAAAATTCGGGAAACTCGCGCGGATAGATAGGAGGTAAGCGATATGAAGTTCCAGCTCAGATCTTTGATGGTCCTGTTCCTGATTGTAGGGGTGGCGCTCGGCCTGGGAGGGCTCTCGCAGGCTCAGGCCCCCAAATACACGGTCTACGTGGTGGTCCACGGCGGGATCGCCGATCCGTTCTGGAAGGTGGTCGAGAAGGGCGTCCGGGACGCCGCCGCTGCGCCGGTCTGCTCCGGGGTCGAGGTGATCTACACCGGGCCGGAGGTCTTCGACCTCGAGGAGTTCCTGGCGGACATCGATGCGGCCTTGGCCGCCGAGCCCGACGGGCTGGTCTGCACCCTGACCGCGCCGGAGGCCATGGATGAGCCGCTCCGGGCGGCCATCGCTGAGGGCCTCCCGGTGATCGCGATCAACGCCCCGGACCTCCGCGAGCCTGAGGAGGCGCGGATACCGGTGCTGACCTACATCGGCGAGGACTCATACTTCATCGGCGTGACCGCAGCCAAGGAGACCCTGAAGCGGTTCACCCCGAAGCGGGCGGCCTTCCTCAACCACCACC
>CAZCTZ010000053.1:0-9096 GCA_964501855.1 uncultured Thermotogae bacterium | reverse complement strand
CTCCCCGGCTGGCGGGAGGAGATCCGCCACGTGCGGGAGTTCGACGAGCTGCCCCCTCAGACGAAGGATTATATAAGGTATATAGAGGAGCACCTGGGGGTGCCCATCTCGATCATCTCCGTCGGGCCAGGCTGGGACGAGAACGTCTTCCGCTACCGCCAGCCACACCAGCAGGTCCGGGCCCCAAATCCGGTAATCGAGTAACAGACCTGGGTTGCACCCCTCCAGGGATTGTGGTAGGATCATGGTCAGCTTGAGTTGACTTGATTTGAGGGGGTAGGGGTGAGCGAGCATGGCGACCCAGACTCAGACTCAGACCCAGAGGACCTATATGGCCAAGAACGAGGAGCAAGGCACCGTATGGCGGCGGAACTGGTATCTGATCGACGCCAAGGGGAAGACCTTAGGCCGGCTGGCCTCGGAGATCGCTAAGATCCTCCAGGGGAAGCATAAGCCGGTCTACACCCCTCATGTGTGCGTGGGGGACTACGTCGTGGTCATAAACGCCGCTAAGGTCCGGATCACCGGGAAGAAGCTCGAGCAGAAGAAGTATTACCGCTACTCCGGCTACCCCGGCGGGCTGAAGGTGAAGACCCTCGAGCAGCTGCTCGAGGAGCGGCCCGAGCTGCCCCTCCGGGAGGCCGTCCGCCGGATGCTCCCCAAGAACATCCAGGGGCGGAGGATGCTCCGCCGGCTCAAGATCTACCCCGGGCCGGACCACCCCCACCAGGCTCAGGCTCCCACCCCCCTCGAGCTCGAGGTCTAGTCTAGTAGATAGATAGCTCCCCAGCCCAGCTCCGGCCCCGGCCCGCTCGGTCAGTCACAGTCAGGTCAGATCCAGGCCTGAGTCCGGGTTTTATAGTTTATTAGTTTATATTATCAGCAGCCTAGCCGGGCTGGACCCTCTTCCCTTGAGAGCCGCTCGCGAGGGCAGCTTGGGGAGGACACACTGGCTTAGGAACCCCTGATGGCTGTCCTTCACCTCCCTCCCCTGGCGAGCTTGACTTCTAGCTGGCTGCTGATCAGCGCGCGGGCAGCCGCTCCAAAGCTCGCACGACAATGGGGAGCCGGCGGCCGGACCCCTTTGGCCCGGAAAGGGGGACCGTGCTATACTCTCGAGATAGCGGCGATACAGAACAGCTCAGATATGATTTTTGTTATACGGATTACGGTAATAGATCCTATGGAGTGCTATACTCCATCTTAAAGGAGGCCGAGATGAGGATATTTGGAAATTTTCCGGATAGAAGCCAGCGGTTCCATATCTATGACGGTTTTGTCCCCTTATTGTCGGCGGTGGCCCTCTTCGCCCTCATTCTCATTTTTGCCCTCCCTGCTGCCCCTGGTTTAGCTCAAGCTCAAGCTCCGGGGCCGGGGCAGCGGCTCTACTTCATGGTGAAGCAGGGCCCGGAGACCTACCCGCTCCCGCCGCTCGAGCGGGCCGGCTCGGTAGTGGAGTTCTACGACTACTACAACGATGAGGCCCACACCGGCCTCGAGGTCCAGAACCGCAGCATCCTCTTCCTCTACCGGGATACCCTCACCGGCGAGCTGAGCCTGGTAATCATCCACGACCAGCCGAACAACGGCACCGGCGGCGAGGTGGAGTTCACCTTCGATGGGCTCCCACCGGAGGCGACGATCCTGGTGCGGGACGATCCGAACGCCCGGGACAGGTATGAGTTCACCCCCCCGACGGCCTTCATGCACTGGCAGTGGCTCCCTGAGCACACCGACGGGGTGGCCATCGGCGGGCTCCCGGCGGAGTTCTCCATTACCATCACCCCGAACTTCATCAGCGGGATCGAGGGGTGGGACCTGGTCACCGGGACCGTCGAGTCGCCGGTCTACACCAGCATCGATCCCTACCAGCCGATCACGATCATCGCCACGACCAACATCCCCCCTCAGCCGAGCTTCGTCTTCTCCCCGGTGTCGCCCTACGTGGGCCAGGAAGTGACCTTCGACGCCTCCGGTTCCACCGACCCCGATGGGACGATCGTCTCCTACGAGTGGGACTTCGGCGATGGGACGACCGGGACCGGGGTCACCGTCACCCATGTTTACACCGCCCCGGGGACCTACACCGTCACCCTCACGGTGACCGACGACCGGGGCGCGACCGCCACCCTCACCAGGCCGATCACCGTCGTCGAGGCCGTCATCGAGGCGGTGCGGACCATCTCCACCCCGGTAGCCCTCCCCTCCTCGACCTTCCGTGTGATCGTCGAGATCCGGACCACCACGGAGATCGAGGGCCTGGGGCTCGATGAGGACCTCCCCAGCGGGTGGGAGATCACCCCGGTGGACAACGCCGGGGCGGCCTTCAAGCGCGCCCAAGTCCAGTGGATCTGGGCGAGGACGATCCGCGCGGGGGAGACGATCAGGGTGGTCTATGATGTGACCGTCCCCGAGGAGCTGGTGAGCGGCCCGCTCCCGGTGGAGGAGTGCATCACCGGCTGGATCGACAGCGCCGCGCCGGCCTTCCACAAGGAGGTCGGGGGCGAATCCTGCCTCAAGGTCGATAAGTGCCTCCCGCCGCTGGTGGCCATCGCCCACCTTGATCCCGAGACCGATACGGTCGACCTCACCCTTCCCAACGATGTGACCGCAGATCAACTCCAACGGGCGATCGCCTTCTGGCTGGAGGACGAGCCGGTCCCCGGCACCTGCGGGGCTCTGATCGACCTGGAGATCCTCAAGGAGATCATCGCCCACTTCCTCAAATGCATCCCTATCGATGAGCCCCTCCCCGAGGAGGAGTCCGCCGACCGGGCGGTTACCGTCACCCGGAAGATCCTCACCCCGTTCCCGTTCCATCAGCTCTACCTGGAGGCCTACCGGGGGAACATCTTCCGGGTAGTGGTGACGATCGAGGCCCACAAGGACCTCTACGGCCTGGGGCTCGATGAGGAGCTCCCCATGGGCTGGCAGGTCAAGCCGATCAGCAGCGCCGGCGGGATCTTCAAGGAGAGCCAGATCCAGTGGGCCTTCCCCGAGAAGATCCCCGCGGGGACGACCAAGATCATCACCTATGAGGTGACCGTCCCTCCAGGCAAGGTCTACTGCCTCGGCGGGGAGGAGTGCAAGGCGAACATCTTCCAGCTTAGTGGGCTGGTCAACAGCGCCAACCCGTCCTTCGAGCTGGCCGTAGGTGGTGAGAACGAGGTCATAATCGCCAAGTGCCTCTCCATCCCCGTCGCGATCGCCTACCTCGACGTCGAGACCAACACGATCGACGCCACCCTCTCCAGCAAGATCACCTTCGAGCAGATCCAGGCCGCGATCGCCTTCTGGCTGGAGGACGAGCCGGTCCCTGGCACCTGCGGCAAGCTGATCGACTTCGAGACGATCAAACTCCTCATCGCCTACTGGCTCACCGACACCCCTGTGGACCGGCCCCTGGGAACACCTGCCGATCCCAACAGGGGCGGCTAAAATTCAGACAGAGCGGGGTAGAAGGGCGAAGGCAAAGGCAGGGGTTGAGCAAGAAGGCGAGGACGAGAAAAGAAAAAATGAGCAAAAAGGAGGTAGGAGGCATGGCAGGTCTAGCACTAGTGAGAGGCACGGCTTGGGCTATCATCGTCGCACTGCTCATCGGAGGCCTCGGGGGAGCCGGCTGGGCCCCATCTTGGGCCGGGGAGAGCCCTTCTCCTCCCACCTCTCCCTCTTCCTCTCCCTCCTACATCGGGGCTGAGGAGATGGTCTCCCCCACCCTGATCTACTACAAGGGTTCAGGGGTAGCGCCCGAGCGGGCCACCGTCACCCTGACCCTGCGAGCCCTCCGGAGTGAGCGGTTCCCACTGGACTTGGTGCTGGTGGTCGATCGGTCGGCCACCTCCGATCTCGCGGCCATAAGGGAGATCGGCCGGAAGATCCTGGGGCGGCTCGGCCGGGAGGACCGTGTGGCACTGGTCTCCTTCGCGGGGGAGGCCACCGTGGACGTCGGCCTGACCTACGATAAGGGGGCGGTCCTCGACGCCCTGGCCGCCCTAGTAAATGAGGGCAAGACGGCCTTCGGCGAGGGGCTCGCCCGGGCTACCGGGCTGCTGCTCGAGGAGGGCCGTGAGGAGGCCATCTGGGCGGAGGTCGCCCTCGTCGACGGCCGGAGCAACGTCGGCCGCGACCCTCTCCCACAGGCGTGGAGTGCGGCCGGTAGCGGGATCAAGATCTTCACCATCGGCGTGGGGCGCTACCCCTTGGAGGCCATCCTGGCCGAGGTGGCTGAGGCGACCGGCGGCAAGTTCTACAAGGGGTTCTCCCCGGAGGTCCTCCAAGACCTCTTCGCCAACCTCCATCAGGATGTGATCGGCTCCGAGGTCGTGATCACCCAAGTCCTCTCTCCGGGGTTCAACTACGAGGGGGCGCTGGTCAACCCTCCGACTGAGGTCACCAGCACGGAGGGGCTCACCCTGCTGGAGTGGTCCATCGAGGAGCTCAAGGTGGGCGAGAGCTGGAGCACCAAGATCGAGATCAGCTGCTCCACCGTGGTGGAGCGGCCCGTGGTCCTCGCCATCGAGGAGCGCCCGACCGGGATCTCCTTCCTCGACTTCCGCGGCCGGCGGGTGGAGCTGGAGCTGCCCCCGCAGACGATCACCGTGAGGGGGCCGAACCGCCCGCCCCAGGCCGACTTCGCCTGGGAGCCCTCGGAGCCGACCACCCAGGATGTGGTCCGCTTCGTCGACCTCTCGCGGGACCCCGACGGGGTGATCACAAGCTGGGCGTGGGACTTCGGCGACGGGACCACCTCCACCGAGCGCAACCCCACCCACCGCTACGCCGACGACGGGCTCTACACCGTCCGGCTCACCGTGAAGGACAACGAGGGCGCAACCGGCACGAAGGCGGTGAAGATCCAGGTGGCCAACGTCCCGCCGGTGGCCATGCTCACCGTGGTGCCGGAGCAGCCGGGGATCGGCCAACTGGCGGTCTTCGATGCCTCGGGCTCTCACGACCCCGACGGCGAGATCATAAGCTATGAGTGGGACCTCGACGGCGACGGCACCTACGAGCTCCGGACGGAGGAGCCCAAGGTGGAGAAGGCCTTCGACCGGAGCGGGACCTACCTTGTAGCCCTCCGCGTGACCGACGACGATGGCGCCACCTCCCAGGTGAGCAAGGAGCTAAAGGTGGTCGAGCCGGTGGTGGTCACTCGGACGATCAACACCTTCCTCCACGTCGATAAGACCCTCCCCGGACAGACCTTCCAGGTGGCGGTCAAGATCGAGGTCAAGATGCCCATCAACGGCCTTGGGCTCGATGAGAACCTCCCCGAGGGGTTCAAGCTCAAGCTGGTGGAGAACGCCGGGGGCACCTACCACGAGCGGGAGGCCCAGTGGCTCTTCCTGGAGAAGCTCTCGCCGGGCACGACCAAGACGGTCATCTACGAGGTGACCGTGCCGCCGGATGCGGAGCTGGGCGTCTACACCATCAGGGGGACCATCAGCAGCGCCTCGCCGAGGTTCGAGCTGCCGGTGCTGGGGGAGAGCGAGGTGGAGCTGACCGATCGGTTGCCGATCAGCTGGGTGATCTCCCGGTGGGACACCCAGAAGGACCAGTTCGACATCCGGCTGGGGGACCTGATCACCTTCGAGCAGATCCAGCTAGCCGTCGCCTGGTGGCTCCAAGGGAAGGTCGTCCCCTACACCGGCGGGAAGGTGATCGACCTGCAGACGATAGAGGAGCTGGTCGCCTACTGGCTGACCGACACCCCGGTCTATGAACCACTGCCGTAAGGAGGGTTCGATAGGTTGAAGCCGAGATCGAGATCGGGCTCAGGCGGGTTGTTATTGAGGCATCTGGGATACTCGGTGGGGCTCGTGCTCATGCTTATGGCCTTGACGGCGCTGACGCTCCACGCGAGCAGCAATCGACCGCCGCAGCCGAGCTTCACCTACGCTCCATCGGAGCCGACGATCAACGACGTGGTGACCTTCGACGCCTCGGGCTCCACCGACCCTGACGGCGAGCTCGTTAGGTTCGAGTGGGACTTCGACGGCGATGGGGTCTGGGACCTCGCCTCGGGCTCGCCCCTAGCCGAGTGGCTCTACGACCACGGCGGGAGCTACCAGGTCGCACTCCGGGTCACCGACGACGATGGGGCTATAGCCATAGCCACGGGGATGATCGAGGTCGAGGAGGCCCCCGTCGCCGTCCGAGGGGAGCTCTCGACCCCGATCGAGCCCAATAGGGTCCTCCCCGGGGACAGCTTCGAGGTGACGGTCCGGATCGAGGTCCACACCGAGGTGAGCGGGCTCGGCTTGGCGGCGGAGCTGCCGGAGGGCTGGCGGCTCCTCGCGCGGGAGAACGCCGGCGCGGCCTTCAAGCGTTCGGCGAACCAGTGGCTCTGGGTCCAGGGCTTCCTCCCCGGGGATCAGATCACGGTCAAGATCGAGGTGGTCGTCCCGGGGGACGCCCAGCCCGGGCTGTATGAGATCCGGGGGTATGTGCAGAGCTTCTCCCCCAGGTTCAAGATACCGATCCCCAAGGGCCTGCTGGTGGTGCAGGTGGTCTGATCTGGTCTAGTCTAGCACCGACCGGGTCCGGCCCTAAGCTAAGGTTAAGGTAAGGTAGGGAGAGAGAGCGGAGGGCAGCCCCACCGAAGCGGATGCCTGCATTCGATGGGGTTGCCCCTTTCCATTCCTATCGGCTATCCTCTGTTTGATACCTCAAGCTCGAGCCCATTTTGCGTATCTTCCTGAGCCCTGAGCTGAGCGAGGGATAAGGGATAAAGGGGAAAGGAAAGATAAATAAAAGGAAAGAAAGACAGGAGGGAAGGGAGGGGAGAGTCTTGCGTGAGCTTCGCCCGGAGGAGCTGCGGAGGCGCTGCGACCCTGAGCTGTTCGACTTTGAGACCACGGCCGAGATCGAGCCGCTCAAGCGCGGCGAGGTGATCGGCCAGGAGCGGGCGATCGAGGCGCTGGAGTGCGGCCTGGGGATCAAGGACAGCCGATACAACATCTACGTCGCCGGCGGCCCCGGCACGGGGAAGATGTCGATCGTCCAGGCCTTCCTCGAGCGGATCAGCGCGGAGGAGCCCCGCCCGCCGGACATCTGCTACGTGCACAACTTCGAGGACCCCTACTCGCCCCGCTACCTCCTCCTCCCGCCGGGGATGGGGAGCCAGCTCCGCGCGGACATGGGCAAGCTGATCGAGCTGGTCCGGCGGGACCTGCCGACGGCCCTGGGGAGCGAGGAGTATCAGGAGCAGAAGCGCAAGATCGATGATGAGATCAACCGCCGCAAGAACGAGCTCTTCGCCAGGTTGAAGGAGGAGGCCCGCACGCGGGGCTTCCTCCTCCAGCGGACCCCGATCGGGATCAACACCATCCCGCTGATCGCCGGCCAGCCGATGACCGACGAGCAATTCAAGCAGCTCACCCCCGAGGAGCGCGCCGTCCTTGAGCGCCGCGGCGAGGAGATCAAGGCCAAGATCGAGGAGGCGATCCGCCAGACCGGCCAGCTCGAGGAGGAGCGCGCCCGCCGGCTGGAGGAGCTCAACCGCCGTGTGGCGGCCTTCGCCATCGAGCCCAAGGTGAACGTCCTCAAGGAGGCCTACCGGGATCACCCCCGGGTGGTGGAGTTCCTCGAGGGGGTCAAGCAGGACATCCTGGCGAACCTGCCGGCCTTCCTCGAGGAGGTCCCCGATCGGGAGGCCCGCGAGCGGTTCAAGCGCTACACCGTCAACGTCCTGGTGGACAACTCCAAGACCGAGGGCGCGCCGGTGGTGGTGGAGAACAACGCCACCTATCCCAATTTGTTCGGGCGGGTGGAGCGGCGGGTCCACCAGGGGGTGATGGTCGCCGACTTCACCCAGATCCGGCCGGGCTCGCTCCACCGCGCCAACGGCGGGTATCTCGTGCTGAGCGCGGACAACCTCTTCCGCTACCCGCTCTCCTGGGAGGCGCTCAAGGTGGCCTTGAAGTCGGGCCAGATCGCGATCGAGGACCCCGCCGCGACCCTCGGCTACGCGATCACCGAGGGGCTCAAGCCCGAGCCGATCCCCATGAACGTCAAGCTGATCATCGTCGGCAGCCGGGAGATCTACGACCTCCTGCAGGCCTTCGACGAGGACTTCCAGGAGTTCTTCAAGATCAAGAGCGAGTTCGACTCGGAGATGGACTGGGATGAGAGATACATCAAGCAGTTCGGCCCCTTCATCCGTGCGCGGGTGCTCGAGCGCGGCCTGCGGGACTTCGACCGGAGCGGGGTAGCCCGCGTCGTGGAGTATGCCGCAGAGCTCACCGGCGACCAGAAGAAGCTCTCGGCGAGGTTCTCCGACATCATGGCGATCATCCGCGAGGCGAGCTACTGCGCCGAGCAGGACGGCTCGGAATACGTCACGGCGGAGCACGTCGAGCGGGCGATCCAGAGGAAGCACTACCGGAGCAACCTGATCGAGGAGAAGATCCAGGAGATGATCGCTCGGGGTGAGCTGCGGGTCGAGGTGGAAGGGGCGAAGGTGGGCCAGGTGAACGGCCTCTCGGTCTATAACCTGGGGGACTTCAGCTTCGGCCGGCCGACGCGGATCACCGCGACCGTCTTCGCCGGCAAAGATGGGGTCGTCAATATCGAGCGGGAGGCCGAGCTCTCCGGGAAGATCCACACCAAGGGCCTCCTGATCCTGAAGGGCTGGCTCGGCGAGAAGTTCGCCTACGATAAGCCGCTGAGCCTCTCGGCCAACCTCACCTTCGAGCAGAGCTACTCTCCCGTCGACGGCGACAGCGCCTCCTCCACCGAGGCCTATGCCCTGATCTCGGCGCTCTCCGGGGTCCCGCTCAAGCAGGGGATCGCGGTCACCGGCTCGATCGACCAGAAGGGCGAGGTCCAGCCGATCGGCGGGGTCAACGAGAAGATCGAGGGCTTCTACAAGACCTGCAAGCTCAAAGGGCTAAGCGGCGAGCAGGGGGTGATCATCCCCGAGGGCAACGTGGAGAACCTCATGCTCTCCCGGGAGGTGATCGAGGCCGTCAAGGAGGGGAGGTTCCACATCTGGGCCATTAAGAATTTGGACGAGGGGATCGAGCTGCTCACCGGTCAGCCCGCCGGCCGGCGGCTGGAGAACGGCCAGTTCGAGGAGGGGACGATCTACTGGAA
>CAZCTZ010000052.1:0-9183 GCA_964501855.1 uncultured Thermotogae bacterium | reverse complement strand
CGCCCCCGGGGGCGCGGACCTCCACCACCCCCAGGGGTTGCCGCGAGCGGCCCTTCGACTTGTGCAAGCTGGTCGCGGCCGCGGGGGCGAGCTACGTCGCTCGCTACACCGTCCTCCATGTGCGCCAGCTCCAGCGGTCGATCATGCGGGCGCTCGAGCACCCCGGGTTCGCCTTCATCGAGGTCATCTCCCCCTGCCCCACGGAGTATGGCCGGCGGAACAGGCTCGGCGGGCCGGAGGCGCTGATGGAGCATCTCCGAGAGCGGTATCTCCCGGTGGGGCTATATCGAGATCGGGAGTTTAAGGAAGAGAGCACTCCCATAGGCGAGTTCGTCGTGAGTGCTTAATGCAAACCCGGTAATCAAAATCAAACAAATTAAGTAAGGCGAGCTGAGCGCGAGCATGAGCAAACGGGATCGAAATTCAATCCGGGCGCGAGTGAGGTTCTGCGGCTTCGGCGGCCAGGGGATCGTCCTCCTAGGCGAGCTCTTGGGCCATGCCGCGATCCTCGGCGGGAGGTGGGCCGCCCAGAGCGCCGCCTACGGCGCGGAGGCCCGCGGCTCGGCCTCGACCTCAGAGGTGGTCATCTCCGAGGAGTGGATCGCTTACCCCAAGGTGGAGGAGGCCGACATCCTGGTAGCCATGTCCCAGGAGGGCTACGAGCGCTACCTCCCGCAGACCTCGCCCGAGGGGCTGGTCCTCTTCGACTCCGGCTTGGTCGAGCCCTCCCCCGGGGACGGCCGTCGCCACTACCCTGTCCCCGCCCACCGGCTCGCCCGGGAGGAACTGGGCAATCCCCTCGTGGCCAACATGGTCATGTTCGGAGCCCTGGTGGGGCTCACGGGCGTGGTCACCCCTGAGGAGGCTCGCACGGCGCTCGAGGCCCGCGTCGCGGCTCACTTCCTCGAGCTCGACCTGCGAGCCTTCGAGCTGGGCTTCCGCCTGGCCAGGGAGGAGCTCGGGAGGTGACCGAGATAAGGCAGTCAGGGAGGGCAACCTGCCGAACTGGAGCTTATGACGGCCATCCTGCGGGTTGATCCCTGCTCCCCGGAGCCCGAGAAGATCGCCCGAGCGGCCGAGGTCCTCCGCGCCGGCGGGCTGGTCGCCTTCCCCACGGAGACGGTCTACGGCCTTGGAGCCGATGCCCTATCGGCAGCGGCAGTGCGCAGGATCTTCGAGGTGAAGGGCCGACCGGCCAACGACCCCATCATCGTCCACATCTCCCGGGAGGGGGAGCTGGAGGTGGTGGCTGGGGAGGTCCCCCCCGAGGCGCGGGAGCTCATCCGACGGTTCTGGCCAGGGCCGCTCACCCTGGTCCTGCCCAAGTCCGAGCGGGTCCCGAGCCTGGTCACCGCCGGGCTCCCCACGGTGGGGGTGCGGATGCCGGCCCACCCGGTCGCACTGGCGCTGATCGCTCGTGCGGGGCCGGTCGCGGCCCCCTCGGCTAACTTATTTGGCCGACCGAGCCCCACCCGGGCTGAGCACGTCCTCCAGGACCTAGGAGGTAAGATCGATTTGGTGCTCGACGGCGGCCCGACCGAAGTCGGGGTGGAGTCGACCGTTTTGGACCTCTCTAATCCAAGGAGGCCGAGGATCCTCCGCCCCGGCGGGGTGAGCCGCGAGGCCCTGGAGGAGGTGCTCGGGCCGGTCGAGCTGGCCGCTGCCACCACTACTGGTGCTGGTGTTGAGGTTGAAGGGGAAGGGGAGACCCCCGCGGAGCCGCTCCCCTCGCCGGGGCTCCTCCGCCGGCACTACGCCCCCCGGGCGAAGCTGCTGCTCTTCGACGGCCCTGAGGCCCTCCCTAAGATGGTGAAGCTCCTCGAGGAGCTGAGCGACCGCGGTGAGCGGGTGGGGCTGCTCGCCCCTGAGGAGCACCTCGAGGAGGTGGCACCCGCCGCGGCCGCCGCGGGGGCGCTCCTGCGGAGCTTGGGCTCGCTGGCGGACCTCGAGGGGATGGCCCGTGGGCTCTTCGCCACCCTGCGGGCGCTCGACCAAGAAGGGGTCAGCTACATCCTGGTGCTCGCCCCGCCGCGGAGGGAGGGCCTCGGGCTGGCGATCTTCGACCGGCTCTACAAGGCCGCCGGGAGCGTCATCATGAGCTAGCCGGTTGCCCACCCGGGGGTGAGGGGCTAAACTGGAATTGGAAATGGAACTGGAACTGGGATTGGAAACCCCAAGGTGACCATGAGGAGGTGCAGCAAGGGATGCTCGATCTAGTCAAGCGGGGGATGCTCCTCGGGCTCGGGGCGGTCGAACTCACCCGCGAAAAGGCCAAGGAGCTCGTCGACGAGCTGATCCGCCGGGGTGAGCTAGCCCAAAAAGAGCGGAAGATGGCCGTCGATGAGCTGCTCAAGGGGGCCAAGCGCGCCCAGGAGGAGCTGACCAAGCGGGTCAAGGCCGCCGTGGAGGGGGCGATAGCCGAGCTGGGCCTCCTGACGAAGGCCGATCTAGCCAGGATCGAGGAGCGGCTCGAGGCCCTGGAGAGGAGATTGGCCGAAGCCGAGAAGGAGAAGCAATAAAACATTATAGGGCTTAGAGCGGCACCCAAGAGGATGCGCCTCTCCCACCTCCCGCGGGCCTGGTGGGGCCTGCGGCGCTCACGACAGATCCTCGCTGTCCTAGCCAAGTATGGCTTCGGGGACTTGCTCGGGAGCCTCAGGCTGCGCCACCCCCTCATCACCCGGCTTCCCCTCCCGGGGAAGCTCCGCCAGATTGAGGAGCTCTCCCGGCCGGAGCGGCTCCGGCTGGCCTTCGAGGAGCTCGGCCCGACCTTCATCAAGCTCGGCCAGCTGCTCAGCCTGCGGCCGGACCTCATCCCGCCGGAGTATGCCGCCGAGCTGGCCAAGCTCCAGGACGAGGCCGCGCCGTTCCCCTTCACCGAGGTGCGAAGGAAGCTCGAGGAGCAGCTCGGCCGGCCGCTGGAGCGGCTCTTCTCCGAATTCGATGAAAAACCGCTCGCGGCGGCCTCGCTCGCCCAGGTGCATCGCGCTCGGACCAAAAGCGGCGAGGAGGTCGCGGTGAAGGTCCAGCGGCCCGGGATCCGTGAGGTGATCCGCGCTGACTTGATCGTCCTAGAGGAGTTGGCCGGGCTCATCGCCCGCTACGTCCCTGAGAGCGAGCTCTATGATCCTGTGGGCGCGGTCCGCGAATTTGCCAAGACCTTGCGCCACGAACTGGACTTCATCCGCGAGGGGCGGAACATCGAGCTCTTCCGGCGGAACTTCGCCGGCGATGAGACGGTCCACATCCCTGGGGTCTTCTGGGAGCTGACCACCCGCGAGGTCCTGACGATGGAGTGGATCGAGGGGATCAAGATCACCGACCTGGAGGGGCTTGAGCGGGCGGGGCTCGACCGCCGCCAGATCGCGCTCAACGGCGCCAACCTGATCCTGAAGCAGGTCTTCGAGCACGGCTTCTTCCACGCCGACCCCCACCCCGGCAACGTCCTGGTGCTGGAGGGGAACGTCCTCGCGCCGGTGGACTACGGGATGGTCGGCCGGCTGGATGAACCGCTCCAACGGCAGCTCGGCGAGCTGCTCGTCGGGGTGGTCCAGAAGGACATCGACCGGCTCATCCGCGCCCTGGGCGAGCTGGGGAGCCTCGATGAGCGGACCGACCTGGGGAGCCTGCGGCGCGACCTGACCGACTTCATCGATCGGTATTATCGGGTCCCGCTGGCCCAGCTCGATGTCGGCCAGTTGCTCGATGAAGCCCTGACGCTCTTTCGGGAGCACCGGGTGCGACTCCCCGCGAGCCTGGTGATGATGGCCAAGGCGCTGGTGATCGAGGAGGGCGTCGGGCGGTTGCTCTACCCCGAGCTGGACATGATCACCCTGGCGAAGCCCTACATCCAGCGGCTCCTGCTGCGCCGGCTGGCGCCCCAGCGGGAGCTGCGAAGATGGGCACTGACCGTGGAGGAGGGAGCCCGGCTGGCGCGCGAGCTCCCCATGGAGCTGCGCCTGCTCCTGGGGAAGCTCCGCCGGGGGGAGCTCCGGCTCCAGTTCGAGCAGGTGGGGTTCGAGCGGCTCCTCCTCCATGTCGACCGCGTGGGCAATCGGCTCTCGCTCGCCCTGGTCATCGCCGCGCTGATCGTCAGCTCAGCGGTGATGATGGGCTTGGAAGTCGGGCCGAAGCTCTGGGGGCTCTCGCTCCTCGGCCTCCTGGGGCTCGCCCTGGCTGCGTTGCTTGGACTGGGACTCGCCCTGGCGATCCTCCGCTCCGGGCGGCTCTAGCGCCGCCACCAGTTGCGAACTTAGAGCATCTGCTGCGATTTTTGCTTCAGTGAGAGCTGTGAGATGTAGTCTCTACTCTATCGCGTCTGTTCTATCGCGCGCACTGTCCGCCAGCGAGTGCGGACGCACCCGGGGAAACTCCCGTGCCGCTCTTGCCACTCCCGGAGGAACCGGCGGGTCTTCGGCTCGCTGGGATAACCCCAGCCGAAGTCGCCATACTCCTCATGCAGCTCCAGGATGGCCCGGTCGCGCTCCACCTTGGCGATGATCGAGGCCGCGCTCACGATGGGGTAGCGGGCGTCGGCGCGGTTCTCGCCGATGATGCGGCAGTGCCGCAGACTCATGTTGCCTGCAAGCTGGAAAAGCTGAGACCGCAGCTGCGCCAGATACCCGGCGACCCCTCGGGGAGGGGCCGGGACATCGAGGTAGACGAGATGGGGCCTCAGAGCGGCGATCAGGCGCGCAGCGGCCTCGAGCTCGATCTGAGTCAGGTTACGTTCGAGCTGCGCCGGCTCGATGGTGAGCACCTCGATCTCGGCGACGAGCTCCCTGATCTTGGGCGCTAGCGCCGCGCGGGCCTCCCGGGTGAGCCGCTTGGAGTCCGCCACCCCGAGGGCCCTCAGTTGAGAGTTGGCAGCCGCAGCATCTGGCGCCTCGATCAGGACCCCCGCGAGGACCAGCGGGCCGATCACCGCTCCCCGCCCGGCCTCATCGATCCCCAAAACCAGCATCTCGGTTGACTCTGTGGTATTTTATATCTACTTTATCTACCGCCTTAGCGGCCGAGCAGCCGGAGGAGGTAGAGGCCCAGCGAGAGAGCCAAGGACAGGACGAGGCTGATCAGGAGGGAGGTCCCCAGGGGGATGTAGAGCCGGCCGTGCTCTCCCAGCTTGAACTGCAGGTCGCCAGGGAGGTGCCCCAGCCAGCCCAGCCCCCGGGGGAAGAGCACCAACCCCAGCCCGACGAGGACCAGCAGCCCACCGATGGCCAGCAGGAAGGAGCCCAACTCGCGCAGGCCCATGCTTTTTGTGTTATATGTTATGAGTCCGCAGTATCTACTGCTGCTCCGCCTTCTTCTCCTCCACCAGCCGGCGGATATACTCGATCGCCTCGCCCACGGTGGTGAGCTTCTCGGCCTCCTCGTCGGGGATCTCGATCCCGAACTCGTCCTCCAGCTCCATGATCATCTCCACTACGTCGAGCGAGTCGGCCCCCAAATCCTCGATGAAGGTGGCATCATCGGTGATCTCACTCTCATCGACCATGAGCTGCTCCTCGATGATCTTCTTCACCCGCTGGGCGATCTCGTCCTCAACCATCCCATACCTCCCCTCCTTGCTCCACTTCGATGTGCCCTGCCTCTTGTCTGGTCTGGATGCCCCGACCTCCAACTGATGACTGACCAGGCTAGCTAGTTATATAGGATGACCCGGCCGAGATCAAGATCAAGACCCCTGCCCCTCCCCTCTTTCCTTTTCCTTCCTCTCCCGCTCCCGCTTGCGGCGGAGGGTCTGGAACCAGGTGACCTTGGGCGCGAGGCGGGCGATCCCCTCCTCGATCCTCCGTGGGAGCTCGTTCTCCACCGCAGATTTGGCCACCCGGATGGCATTCTTGATCGCCTCGGCGTCGGAGTGGCCGTGGGCGACGATCACCACCCCGCGGACGCCGAGGAGTGGGGCGCCGCCGTAGTGTGCCGCGTCGAGCTCCTCCTTGACCCGCTGGAGGGCCGGGCTCAAGAGGAAGGCCCCGAGCTTCGCCGGTAGGCTCCGCTGGATGGTCCGCTTGATCAGCTTCAGCAGGGCATGGGAGCTGCCCTCGAGCCCCTTGAGGAGGACGTTGCCGACGAAGCCGTCGCAGACGACCACGTCGACCCCGCCCTGGAGGATCCGGTTGCTCTCGACGTTGCCGACGAAGCCCTCCAGCTCCTCGAGCAGCGGGTAGGTCTTGCGGGCGAGCTCGCTCCCCTTGCCCCGCTCCGTCCCGATGTTGAGCAAGCCCACCTTGGGGTGGTCGATCCCGAAGACCTCCCGCATGTAGACCTGGCCCATGATGGCGAACTGCTTCAGGTTGAGTGGGGAGCAGTCCGCGTTCGCGCCGACATCGAGCAGCAGGAATCGACGGCCGTCCAGGGCCGGGATGAGCACCGCGAGCGCGGGGCGGTCGATCCCCGCGAGGCGACCCAGCTCCAGCGTCGCGGCGGCCATCACCGCGCCGGTGTTCCCCGGCGAGACGAACCCGTCCGCTTTGCCCTCCTTCACCGCGAGGATCCCCTGGATGAGCGAGGAGCTGCGCTTCCTGCGGATCGCCTCCGTGGGGGAGTCCTCCATGGTGATGGCCTCCTGGGCCTCGATGATGGTGATAGGGATGGAGATTCGCTCAGCCGAGCGACCTGCGGCTGCGAGGGCCTTCTCGATCAGCTCGCGCGGGCCCGCGAGGGCGACCTCCACCCCCAGCTCCTTCGCGGCTTCGATCCCACCGGTGATGATCTCCTCAGGGGGGTTGTCGCCACCGAGGGTGTCCAGGACGATCCTCACCACATCGCTCCTAAAAAGGATTGGTGCCGAGGGCGGGAGTCGAACCCGCACGGCCCGAAGGCCACTGCCCCCTCAAGACAGCGCGTCTGCCAGTTCCGCCACCTCGGCACTACCCGAATAAGATCATAGCCCAGGCCGCTTCGGTTGTCAAGGTTCTCAACCGGGCCTTTGGATTGAGGGCCCAGCTTGGCTTGCAAGATGGGAGATAGGGTGGAAGCCAAAGGGATGATATCCATACCCCACCTCCCCATCATATCGTATCGTATCCGCAAGCCGGGGGTGTTGACTTCCCGGGGGAGCTGGCGTAAGATTTCCCTAAAAAGGGCGGGGCGGGGAAGAGGCCGAGATGGCAGAGCGTGCAGTCGAGGTAAAGAAGGCCAGCCTGCGCAAGGCCTACGGGGAGACGCTGGCCGAGCTGGGCGAGCAGGATGAGCGGATCGTCGTGCTCACCGGCGACCTCGCCGGTTCGACCTACACCAAGCTCTTCGCGGAGAGGTTCCCCGAGAGGTTCATAGACGCCGGGGTAGCCGAAGCGAACATGTTCGGCGTGGCCGCCGGGCTGGCGATGGCCGGTAAGCGGCCCTTCGCCAGCACCTTCGTGATCTTCACCGAGAAGGCCTTCGAGCAGATCCGCCAGGTGATCGCCTACCCCAAGGTCCCGGTGAGGATCGTCGCCACTCACGGGGGGATCACCGTCGGGCCGGACGGGGCCTCCCACCAGACGGTGTCCGACATCGCGGTCTTCCGCGCGCTGCCCAACATGACGGTGATCGTCCCCGCCGACGCGGAGGAGACCCGCGCGGTCACCCGCTTCGTCGCCAGCTACGATGAGGGGCCGGTCTTCGTCCGATTGGCACGGGCCTCCTTCCCGGTGGTCTTCGAGGGAGGGGTGGAGTTCGAGCTCGGCCGGGCGAGGCTGATCCGCTCGGGGAAGGACGTCTCGCTCTTCGCCTGCGGGCTGATGCTCTACCAGGCGCTGGCGGCCGCGGAGCTGCTGGCCGAGGAGGGGATCGAAGCCGAGGTGATCAACGTCTCCACGATCAAGCCGCTCGATGTGGAGACGATCGTATCGAGTGCGGCCAAGACTGGCGCGGCGGTGACCGCCGAGGAGCACTCGATCCTCGGCGGGCTCGGTGGGGCGATCGCCGAGGTCCTGGCCGAGCACCACCCGGTCCCGCTGCGGCGGGTCGGCATCCGGGATCAATTCGGCCAGTCCGGCCAAGCGGAGGAGCTGGTCGAGCACTACGGGCTCACGCCCGAGCGGATCGCCGCCGCGGCCAAGGAGGCGATCGCAGCCAAGGAGGCGGGCAGGCGGTGAGCTGGGCTCAAAAGGAGCTCTCCATCGAGGAGCTGAAGCGTAAGGCGAACGAGCTCCGCGCCGAGGTCCTCAAGATGGTCTACGAGGCCGACTCCGGCCACCCCGGCGGGGCGCTGGGGATGGCCGACGTGATGGTGGTGCTCCACTACCGCTTCCTGCGGGACGATCCCCGGAATCCCACCTGGCCCGAGCGCGACCGCTTCCTCCTATCCAACGGCCACACCTGCCCGATCCTCTACGCGATCCTGGCCGATAAGGGCTACTTCCCCAAGGATGAATTGAAGAGGTTCCGCAGGCTGGGCGCGCTCCTCCAGGGGCACCCCTCGACCGCGCGGGGCACCCCCGGGGTGGAGCTCTCCTCCGGCTCCCTAGGGAACGGGCTCTCCGTCGCCGCGGGGATGGCCTTCGCGGCGAAGCTCGACCGGGCGAGCTACAGGATCTACTGCTCGATCAGCGACGCCGAGTGCCAGGAGGGGCAGACCTGGGAGGCGGCCCTCTTCGCCCGCCAGCACCGGCTGGACAACCTGATCGCCATCCTGGACCGCAACTACAGCCAGATCGACGGCAATACCGAGGAGATCCTCGGGCTCGACCCCCTAGCGGAGAAGTGGCGGGCCTTCGGCTGGCGGACCTGGGAGATCGACGGCCACGACTATGAGCAGATCATCGCCGCCTTCGAGGAGGCCATAGCCGAGGAGCGGGGCCAGCCGAAGATCATCATCTGCCGGAACGTGATCGGCAAGGGCGTCTCCTTCATGGAGGGGGACTACCGCTGGCACCACGGCGCGCCCACCCGGGAGCAGCTCGAGCAGGCCCTCCAGGAGCTTGGAGTCGGGGTTGGGGCCGGGGCTGAGGCCAAATGAACGTAATCCGGATCACCGCCGGGTTGCCCCACCCTGGGTGATCCCCTTCTCCTCCCCCAAGCTCACCTGCTCTCGCCCCTCAAGCCGGATCAGGATATCCTCCGGCTTGAGAACTCTCTTAGGCATTCCTTCCGGCCCCCGCGCAGCGAGGTGGGGGCTTTCTCATTCATAGCTCGAACCAGAAGATCACCTGGAGCAGCGGCGCGCTGAAGCCCTCCATCGGCCCGGGGAACTCC
>CAZCTZ010000051.1:0-9246 GCA_964501855.1 uncultured Thermotogae bacterium | reverse complement strand
CCGCAGTTCCAGACGATCGGGATCTCAAGGCCCCTCTCGGCAGCCAGCTTGACCGCCTTGATGAGCTGCGGGGCGAAGTGCGTCGGGGTGACGAAGTTGATGTTGTGACAGCCCAGCCGCTGGAGGTGGAGCATCGCCTGGGCCAGCTCCTCCTCGGTCAGGAGGTCGCCCTCCTCCAGGTGGCTGATCTCCCAGTTCTGGCAGTAGACGCACCGGAGGTTGCAGTGGCTCAGGAAGATCGTCCCCGAGCCGTGGGTGCCCCGCAGCGGCGGCTCCTCGCCGAAGTGGGGGAAGAACGAGGAGACCTTGAGCTGCATCCCTGACCGGCAGAAGCCCACCTCGCCTCGGGTGCGGTCCACCCCGCAGCGGCGGGCGCAGAGGGCACAGCTCTCCAAGATCTTATAGAGCTTTTCGATCCGCTCCTCGAACTCCGCCTCGCTCAGGCTGAGGTAGCTCGGGCTCGGCTTCTTATCCTTGGCCTGGGCCATCACAGCTCAACCCTGATCTTACCGAGCTTAAGGGGCGATCCGCAACTTGGGAGCCTCACCGACGCCAGCGATGGCGTCGGTGCTGACGCCACCGCCACCAGGCATACACCAAGACGACGATCGCCAGGAAGATCGCCAGGTAGATCGTGACCTGGTGGAGCGAGCGCTGGAGCAGTTCCTCCTTCTCCCCGATGAGGTAGCCCAGCCAGGCGAGCACGCTCACCCAGATGCCCGCGCCGAGCGCGGTGAACAGCGCGAACCGGCCCAGGTGCATCCGCGCCAGGCCCGCGGGCAAGGAGATGTATTGCCGCAGGCCGGGGATGAGCCGCCCTGCGAAGGTGCTGATCTCCCCGTGCTGCCTGAAGTAGCTCTCGGCCTTGGCGTATCTCCTCGGGGTCAGACCCAGGTATCTGCCGAGCCGCAGGAGGAGTGGCCGGCCCAGCTTGAGCGAGAGCCAGTAGTTGAACAGCGCGCCCAGGAGCGAACCCAGGGTGCCCAGGAGGATCACCGCCGGCAGGCTCATCCGCCCCTGGCTGGCCAGATACCCCGCCGGGGGGATGACCACCTCGCTGGGGAAGGGGAAGAACGAGCTCTCCAGGAACATTAGGGCCACGATCCCGGGGTAGCCCAGCTTCCCCACCGTCTCCACCAACGTCGCGATAATCTGCTGCATGAGCGCGCAGGCTGTTCTCTTCCTGATTGGGCCCACTTGGGGTGAATGATAGGGCCTCAAGGGGTGAATCCGCAAGTGTGGTCCTAGCTTAGCTCTAGCTCATCTCGCCTTGAGGGCGAAGATGGCCGTCCAAGCTAGCAGGAGGCCCCCGAGGAGGGCGAACGCCGGCAGGTAGCCGGCAAGCTCGAGTAGTCCCCCGATGAGGATCGGCCCGAGCGCCTGGCCGGCGTCGGCGATCGTCCCGAAGACCGCCGCGCCGACCAAGAGGATCCTCTTCCGGCCGAGGTGATCGGAGATCGCCCCCGCCGGGGCCTTAAGGAAGATCCCGGTGATCGTCGAGGCAGCGACGATCAGGCCCACCAGCACCGGCCCTGCCCCCCAGGGCTGCAGCGAACAACGGCAGGACCGGCATCCGGGCCATGTTGTAGCTCACCCTGGCGGAGAAGTCGACCGCGCAGAGGGCCAGGAACCGCCGCGGGATCTTCCTCATCCTCAGCTCTGGCTACTCGGCGGCTTCCCTTGCGCTGTGGGCCATTTTGGAGAGCCATGGCCAATCTTCAGTGATGTTCACCAATTATATACCCACATTCGACACAAATTGAACATTTGCGGCCAGAACTATATACTTCTTTCGTTGGACTTCCTTCCTACAATATGGGCAATACTTTATTGATCTTGTAGGAACAACAGTATGATTATGGGCTCCGGGTACGTCTTGAGCCATCTTCACTTTCTCAAAGTGCCGCTTCAAGATTTCAACAACTTCTGAGCCATACTCTTCCGCCTTCTTATGACCTATTCCTGGAATGCGCCGAAGCTCCTCAACACTTATAGGCTTCACTTTGACAAGATCTTTTAAAGTCTTATCATGAAAGATCATGTATGCTGGTATTCCTAGACTTGTTGCTTTCTTCTTTCTCCAGTGTCTTAAAGCTTCGGGAGCTTCCCTTTCAGCTTTAGTAAATTTCTCGGTTTTGCGTGCGGCTTCCTCCTCTGTTTCTTCATATTCAATCAAGATACTCAATAAACCCCTCTAGGATCTTGGATTAGAGAAGGAGTGATGTTCCTTACTAACTTGCCCTCCAAGAAATCATTAAGCTCCGCCTCATCCTTCTGAAGTTTATCCTCCTCTAGTCTAATCTAGAAGAGCTTGATCTTGACTACCTTTTTCACTGAATCACCCTATCAAATTTTCTATTTTAAGAAAGAATTAAATCAAATCCGGTCCTCTAGGGAGGATTGTGTGAAAAGCTATTCTTAGCAAATACGTCCAATCAGACCTCGCCCCAGTTGTCCCCCACTTTTACGTCGACCTTGAGCGGCACCTGAAGGTCCATCACCCGCTCCATCGCTTCCTTGATTATGGGCGCGGCGCGGTCGACCTCCTCCTCATCGAGCTCGAACAAGAGCTCGTCGTGGATCTGCAGGAGCATGTCGGCCTCGAGCTCGCCAGATTTTATCTTCTCATAGATCTTAAGCATAGCTAATTTCATCAAATCGGCTGCACTCCCCTGGATCGGGGCGTTGATCGCGTTCCGCTGGTCGTAGCTGCGCAGGTTGTGGTCCCGGCTGCGGATGTGCGGGAGGTATCTCCTCCGGTTGAGGATCGTGGTGACGTAGCCCTGCTCCTCGGCCTTGCGGATCTGCTCCTCGATGAAGCGCTTCACCTGGGGGTAGCGCTCGAAATACTTGTCGATGTAGCGCTGGGCCTCCTTGTGAGGGATCCCGAGCTCCCTCGAGAGGCGGTAGGCGCTCACCCCGTAGACCGTGGCGTAGTTGACCCGCTTGGCGATCTCCCGCTGCTCGGGGGTCACCCTGTCCTTGGGGACCTCGAAGATCTCCGCAGCCGTCTTGGTGTGGAGGTCCTCATCCCGGTTGAAGGCCTCGATCAGGCCCTCATCCCCGGAGAGGTGGGCCAGCATCCTCAGCTCGATCTGGGAATAGTCCGCCGCCAGCAGCTTCCTCCCCGGAGGGGCGATGAAGGCCTTCCGGATCTGGCCGCCGAGCTCCGTCCTGATCGGTATGTTCTGTAGGTTGGGATCCGACGAGCTCAGTCTCCCCGTGGCGGTCACCGACTGGTTGAACGATGTATGGATCCTCCCGGTCTTGGGGTTGATGTATTCCGGCAGCTTCTTGATGTAGGTGTTGAGCAGTTTTTCCAATTCGCGGTAGGCTAGGATCTTCTCGGGGAGGGGATGCTGGAGGGCCAGCTCCTTGAGCACCAGGGAGTCGGTGGAGGGCCCGGTCTTGGTCTTCTTCAGCACGGGCAGCTTCAGCTTCTCGTAGAGGATGTGGGCCACCTGCTTCGGCGAGTTGGGGTTGAACTCCTCCCCCGCGAGGCGGAAGATCTCCCGGCGGAGGCCATCTAGGAGGACCTCGATCTCCTTGGCCTGCTCCTCAAGGATATGAGGGTCGAGCAGGATCCCGTTGAGCTCCATCTCCACCAGGACGTCGATCAGGGGGAGCTCGACCTGGGTGAAGAGCTCATAGAGTTCTTTCTCCTTGAGCTCAGCGAGCATCGGCCCCTTCAGCCGGTGGACGATCTCGGCGTCCTCGCCGGCGTAGCGGGCCGCCTCCTCGATCGGCACCTTCTGCATCTCCTCCTGCGACAGCTCCTTGTAGCTGATCATCTCCCGCTTGAGGTAGCGCGCGGCCAGCTCGGGGAGGTCCTTCCGGGAGGTGGGGTCCAGAAGGTAAGCCGCGAGCATGGAGTCGAAGGCGATCCCCCGGAGGGCGATCCCATACCGGCGGAGGACCTTGCTGTCGTATTTGAGGTTCTGCCCGATGATCCTCTTCCGCTCGTCCTCGAGGAAGGGCCTCAATCTTTCCAGGACGCGCTCGAGCTCGAGCTGGCGGGGCGCGCCGGGGTAGTCGTGCCCTACGGGGATGTAGTAGGCCTCATATGGCCGCACCGCCAGTGCGATCCCCACGATCTCGGCCTGCATCCCATCCTGGCTGGTCGTCTCCAGATCGAGGGAGATCTCCTCCGCTTGATCTAGCTCATCGAGCACCCGCTCTAGCTCCTCCTCGGTGAGGACCACGTGGTATTCGCCCTCGCTCTCAGCCCGCTGGAGTAGGCCCAGCTCCCTGAGGATGGAGCGGAATTCCAGCTCCTCCAGGAGCGCCTTGAGCCGGTCTAGGTTGGGCTGGCCGAGGCGGCACCGCTCGGGGAGCTCCTCGGGCGTGAGCTCGAGCTCCGCCCGGCGGAGCTTGACCAGCTCGCGGCTCAGGAGCGCCTCCTCGCGGTGCTCGATGAGCGCCTTGCGGACGCGGGCGCTCGGGACCTCCTCGGCCCTCTCCAGCAGCTCCTCCAGGGAGCCGTATCGGCTGAGCAGCTCCCGGGCGGTCTTCTCGCCCACCCCGGGGACCCCCGGGACGTTGTCCACCTTGTCGCCGACGAGGGCGAGGTAGTCCGGGACCCGCTCGGGCGGGACGCCCAGGTAGCGCTCCACTCCGGCGCGGTCGAGCAGCTCGACCTCCTGGCGCGGCGGGCGGGCGGGCTTGAGCACCTTGGTCCTATCATCGACCAGTTGCATTAGGTCCTTATCGCCCGAGACGATGAGCACCTCGGTGAACTTGGGGTTGGCCCTGGCCAGCTCGACCAGGGTGGCGATGAGGTCGTCGGCCTCGTAGCCCTCCCTGGCGATGTAGGGCACCCCCCAGGCCTCGAGCAGCTCGCGGATCTTGGGCAGTTGGACCGCCAGCTCGTCGTCCATCGCCGGCCGCTGGGCCTTATACTCCCTAAACTCGCGGTGGCGGACCGTCTCCCCGCGGGAGTCGAAGGCCACCATGACATACCGGGAGGGATACTCCCGCAGGAGCCCCCGCAGCATCCTGAGGAAGCCGTAGATCGCCCCGGTGGGGAAGCCCCCGCTGGTGGCGAGCTCCCGCATCACGTGGTAAGCGGGGTAGATGAGCGAGCCGGCATCGATCAGCAGGAGCCGCTCACCCGGCCCTGGCTTGGGCTTATCCTCCTCGCTCTGCGGGAACAGGAGCCTGGGCATGGACATAGGATCGCCTCCGCAGAAGGTGGCAGAGGGCGATGGCCAGCGCGTCGGCGGCATGGTCGGGCTTGGGCAGCTGATCGAGCCCCAGCAGCCGGGCGACCATCCCCTGGACCTGCCACTTCCCCGCCCGGCCGAACCCGGTGATCTGGAGCTTCACCTCGAGCGGGGTGTAGCTCGAGGTGGGCAGCTCCGCGCCGGCGAGGAGGATCACCCCGCGGGCTTGAGCCACCGCCATCGCCGTCTTGCTGTTCCGCGCGAAGTATAGCTCCTCCACCGCCAGCGCATCCGGCTGGAACCGGGCGATCAACTCCCGCACCCCCTCGTAGATGGCCTTGAGCCGCTGGGGGACGGGCAGGTCCGCGGGGGTGGCGATCACCCCGGCTTCGACGAGGTGGTAGCCCTCACCCCCGCCAGCACTATCGTGGTCCTCGACGACCCCCCAGCCGCAGTGGGCCAATCCGGGATCGATCCCCAGGACTCTCATAGCAGCTCCTTGAGTATCGCCAGTCTGGGGTCTACCTCCCGCTGGAGCGTGGGGCAGTCGGGGCGGTGCTCCTCCTCGTTGAGGTTGGCGCCGCAGTCGGGGCAGAGCCCGCGGCAATCCGGCCGGCAGAGCGGCTTCGACCCGAGCGAGCTGGTGATGAGGCTCTGCAGATACGGCAGGAGGTCCAGCTCCTCCGCGTCGTCATCGTAGACGAAGAGGTCCTGCTCCAGGCTGAACTCCCGCTCCTCGCCGAGGACCACCTGCTCCCTCCTCGCCACGGAGACGGTGAAGCGGCGGAGGCAGCGGCTGCACTCGCGCTCCACCTCGGCTTGGAGCTCCAAGGTGAGGTAGACCCTCTCCGGCTCCGGCCAGTAGCGGGCCTCCCCGCGGAAGCGGATCTCGGTCTTGTAGGCCATGGTGAACCCCCGCTGCTCGATCCTCTCCAGGGTAACCTGCCCCGAGATGGGGAAGGCCCTCCCCGGGGCGCCTCTCAGCCGGCTCAGGTTGAGCTTCATCTCCATCTTTAATCACCTCGCAGGATTGCATCTGCTACCAAGACGGCCCGCTTCACCTGGCCCACGTCGTGGACCCTGACGATGTCCGCCCCGCCGAGGATCGCCGCGACCACGCTGGCGATCGTCCCCTCTAGTCGCTCCTCCACCGGCAGGCCAGTCAGCTCCCCGATGAAGGACTTACGCGAGGGCCCGATGAGGAGCGGCTGGCCCTGGACCTTGGCCTTGAGCTCGCCGAGCCGCCGGAAGATCTCCAGGTTGTGCTCCAGGCGCTTGCCGAAGCCGATCCCCGGGTCGATGATGATCCGCTCGCGGGGGATCCCCGCCGCGACCGCCGCGGCGATCCGCTCCCGGAGGAACTCGGCTATCTCCGAGATCACGTCCTCGTAGTGGGGGTTCTGCTGCATCGTCCGCGGCTCACCCCGCATGTGCATCAGGACCACGGGCGCCTGCCACCTCGCGATGACCTCTGCCATCCTCCCATCGAACCTCAGCGCCGAGACGTCGTTCACCATGTCCGCCCCGGCCGCGAGGGCCGCCTCGGCCACCTCCGCCTTGTAGGTGTCCACGGATATGCACACATCCGATTCCTTCCTGATGCCCTCGACCACCGGGATCACCCGCCGGAGCTCCTCCTCGAGGGGGACCGGCTCCGCCCCGGGGCGGGTGGACTCCCCGCCAACGTCGATGATGTCCGCGCCCTGCTCGACCAGCTCCAGCGCGTGGGCGATGGCCCGCTCCCGCTGGAGGTAGAGACCTCCATCGGAGAAGGAATCGGGGGTGACGTTCACGATCCCCATCACCAGGGTCCGCTGGCCGAGCTCGCCGAATAGCTCCAGGATGCGGCCCATCCGTCTCTCACGTCCATGATAGCACAAGCAGTTGGGGACGGCAACGGCATCGGTCTCAGCATATCTTTTCTTTTCTTTAATGAAGCCCAGCTTGAGATTGCTCCCCGCTTTAGGGGGCCGGACGTGATTTCCAAGCTCCAAGCCAAAAGCCCTCGGGGGTGGGTTCTGGACCCGGCTAGCTCTTCTTATCTTGGCTCTTGAGTTAAGCTCCGGGCTCAACCGTCCGCTTCGGCGGCTTGGGGATGCCCGGCCGGGGGCGGAGCGGCGAGATTGGCGCGGCGCGCTTCCTCCGGCCGAAGCCCAAGGAGTAGGCGATCACCTTCCGCTTGAGGAGCTGGATCGCCTGAGCGGGGTCGACCCCCTTGGGGCACACCTCGGTGCAGGCCCCGGCGAAGTGGCACCGCCAGCAGCCGTGCTCCGTATCGACCGCGGCTATCCGCTCGGCAGGGCCCTCATCGCGTGAGTCGACCAGGAACCGGTAGGCCTGCGCGAGCGCCTGCGGACCCAAAAATTCAGGGTCGGTGGCCACGGTGGGGCAGGCTGACAGGCACAGCCCGCACTTGATACAGTAGGAGAGCTGGAGGAATCTCTCGAGCTCCTCCGGCGACTGGAGATACTCCCCGGTGGGGCCCTCCTGCTCCTTGGTGTCCTGGCGGATGAGGTAGGGCCTCACCTGGCGGTGCTTGGCGAAGAGGGGCTCCAGGTCCGGCACAAGATCTTTAATGTTGGGATAGTTAGGGAGGGGCTCGATCTGGATGACCTCGCTCTCCAGCTCGAGGATCTGGGTCTGGCAGGCGAGGCGAGGTCTCCCCTGGATGACCATCCCGCAGGAGCCGCAGATCCCCATCCGGCAGGAGGCCCGATAGGTCAGGCTCCCGTCCAGCTCCTCCTTGATGTAGATCAGCCCGTCGAGGACGGTCATCCCCTCCCTCACCGGGACCTGGTAGCTCGCGAACCGGGCCCGATCGGCCCGCTCGGGATCGTAGCGGAGGACCTTGAAGGTCACCGTCTCCAGCTTCAGCTTCGGCTTCGGCTTCCCTTCAGGCTTTGCCATGGCCTTGGTTTGGTTTCAGCCGCCTGCGAGCCGGGCGGCAACCGCTGTGGTGTAGGTCCCGTAGGCGAAGACCGCCATACCGATCAGCGCCGCTCCCCAGGTGATCGCCCGCCTGGCCGCCCTCCCCGGGAAGAGCTCCAGCAGCAGCCCCCGCAGCCCGTAGAACCCGTGGTAGAGCAGCGCCCCGAGCAGGACGATGTAGCTCGCGGCGGTGGAGGGGCTCCTCGCCCGTTCCATCGCCGCGGGGAAGGAGAGGACCTCGCTGCCCGGCCGCCCGGAGAGGAGCCCCGGGAGGTGGAAGACCCCCAGGTGGATCGCCAGGAAGGCGAAGCCCACTAAGCCCGCTATGAGGAACCCCAGCCACCAGCCCGACTCCCTGATCCACATCATCTGCCACCTCGCGCTAAATAGCGCGGGCTCACTCCGGCAGGGCGAAGAACTCGATGGAGATGATCACGATGAAGGCCACCGCCATCAGCATCAACGCCAGGGTGAGCGGCCGCTGCCGCACCAGCGAGGTCCTGTAGGGGTAGACCGGCCGGCGCATCCGCCCCAGGGAGAGGCCCAGCTCGGCCAGGACCAGCCGCAGCCCGTTGAACCCGTGGAAGGCCACCACCACGAGCAGCAGGAACTCCAGCACATGGACCCAAGGGCGGTCGAGCGCGCCCATGATCTCCGTCCACAGGGGCTCGTTCACCCGGAAGCCCGAGACGATCACGTGCGTGACAAGGTAAAGCAGGAGGAGCACCCCGCTCAGCCGCTGAGCGCTATAGAGGTAGCGCTCAAGGCCCCAGCGGCCGCCGCCGAGCCAGCCCCAGAGCCCGAGGTCGTTCTTCCGCTTCTTCATTTTCCAATCAGTATTTCCTCTCCACCGGCTCCCAGGCGGTAATCCTCACCGGCTTGTATTCCAGGTGGGGCCCCTCAGGTGTGAAGTAGGCCAGCGTGTGCTTGAGCCACCTCTCGTCGTCCCGCTGGGGGAAGTCCCGCCGGGCGTGCGCGCCTCTCGACTCCTCACGCGCCAACGCCGAGGCGACGATCACCTCCGCTACGTCGAGCATGTAGCCGAGCTCGAGCGCCTGGACCAGCTCGGTATTGTAGATCCTGCTGCGGTCGTCGAGCCGGATGCGCTGGTAGCGCTCCTTGGCCTCCCGGACCGCCTGGAGGGCCCGCTCCAGCT
>CAZCTZ010000050.1:0-9474 GCA_964501855.1 uncultured Thermotogae bacterium | reverse complement strand
GGTAGAACCTGTCAGGCCACTGGATGAGCATGACCGTGGGCGTGCCCACGGTCATGCTCATCCAGTGGCCTGACAGGTTCTACCACACCAGTCTGGATACCCCGGACAAGGTCGACCCCCGGATGCTCCACCTGGCGGGCTGTCTGGCCGCGAGCTTCGCTTATTTTGTCGCCTCCGCGGGCGAGGAGGAGGCCCGCTGGCTCGCCGCCTTGCTCCTCTACCGCAGTGAGGGGGAGGTGCTCGGGCTCCTCCGGGAGGGGGTCCAGGGGGCGCTCGAAGCCGCCTCTGATTCCGAAGAGGTGCGCGCCCGGGCGGGGCTGCTCCTCCGCCAGGCGAGGCAGCTTGCGGGGCGGGGCAGGGAAGCGCTCGCCTCCCTAGCGGCATTGGCGGAGCTCGGCCCGGAGCTGGCCGAGCTCCAGGAGGAGCTCTCCCACTTTGCCGGGCGGGAGATCGAGCGGGCGCGGGCCTTCATCGCCAAGAGGGGGGGTCGAACTCGAGCTCGATTTGGAGCTCGAGCGGCCATCTCAAGGCCGAAAAGAGGGGTCAAAAGCAGAAGAAGAGGCGGCGAGGCTCATCCCGAGGCGGCTCTTCCGGGGGCCGCCCTTCCAGCTCAAGCCCTGGTTGCGGCGGCTCCCCCAGGAGGAGCGCGACCGCTGGTGGCGGCTGCAGAAGCGCTATAAAGACAAAGCTTACATCCTGCCCCTCCTGGGGCTCTTCTGGGCCGACGGGCGCCGCTCGCTAGCCGAGATCGCCGAGCTGGTGGAGCTCGAGACCGGCGAGCGTGCGCTGGACCTCCTGAGGGGCTACTTTGAGCTTCTGGCCAAGGCGGGCCTGGTGGAGCTACGGACACAAACGACGAGATGCTGAGGGCGATCTTCCTCCACCTCTCGCGCAACCGCCGGCTCCAGGAGTGGATCATGAGGCATGAGTTCGCCCGGCGGGCTGCGCGGCGGTTCATCGCCGGTGAGACCCAAGAGGAGGCCCTCCAGGTGGTGAGGGAGCTCAACCAGCGGGGGCTGCTCGCCACCCTCGACCACCTGGGGGAGAACGTCACCGACGCCGAGGAAGCCCGCGCCGCCGCTCAGGAATACCTCGAGCTGCTCGAGCGGATCGCCGAGCTGGGGCTCCGCTCCGAGGTCTCGCTCAAGCTCACCCAGATGGGACTGGACATCGATCCCGAGCTCTGCCGGGAGAACGTCGAGCGGATCGTCGCCAAGGCCGGGGAGCTGAACAACCTGGTGCAGATCGACATGGAGGGCTCCGAGTATACCGACCGGACGCTCGCCATCTACGAGGAGCTCCGCTCCCGGTATGATAACGTGGGGGTGGCGCTCCAGGCGAACCTCCGCCGGAGCGAGCGGGACCTCGTGCGGCTGATCGAGCTCGGCGCGAACGTCCGCCTATGCAAGGGGGCCTACCGCGAGCCGGCTAGTATCGCCTACCAGTGGAAGCGCGAGGTCGACCGGAGCTATAGAAAACTGATGGAGATGCTCCTCGCGCCGGAGGCCCGCGCCAAGGGGGCCTACGCGGCGATCGCCACCCACGACGAGCGGATGATCCGCTATGCCAAGGAGCTGGTCCGCCGCTGGGGGATCGGTGAGGACGAGTTCGAATTCCAGATGCTCTACGGCATCCGGCGGGAGCTCCAGCAGCGCCTGGCGGATGAGGGCTACCGCGTGCGGATCTACGTCTCCTACGGGACGGAGTGGTATCCCTTCTACATGCGGCGGCTGGCCGAACGCCCCGCTAACGTCCTATTCCTCCTGCGGAACCTCTTCAAGCGATGAGGCGGATTACAGCTTGAGCAAGCGAGCTAGGAGCGCGAGCCCGATCAGCGTCTTGGCGTCCTCCAGCTCGCCGCTCGAGAGCATCTCCTCCAGCCTCTCCAGGGGGATCTCCTCGACCCGGAGGAATTCGCCCTCATCTGGCCGATTCCCTCCAAGCGGCTCGAGCCCGCGGGCGAGGTAAAGATGGAGCCGTTCGTCGCAGAAGCCCGGCGTGGTGTAGAACTCGGCCAGCTTCTCCCACCTCCGGGCGTGGTAGCCCGTCTCTTCAGCCAATTCGCGCTTGGCGCACTCCAGGGGGGACTCGCCCGGCTCCAGGGTCCCCGCGGGGATCTCCAGCAGCTCCCTATCTAGCGGCGCGCGGTATTGCCGCACTAGGATGACCTTCCTTTGATCACCTTCTTCGAGCAGGGGGACGATCGCCACCGCGCCGGGATGTCTGACTACCTCCCGCTCGCGGGCCCGCCCATCCGGCCCTCGCACCTGGAGCAGTTCTAATTTAAGCAGCTTGCCGGTGTAAATCCATCTGTTAGCGATGATTCGGGATTTGGACATCTACCCCAGCATCGCCTGGAGCTTGGCGAACTCCTCCTCGGGGATGTTGTAGAGGTGCTCCTCCTCGGGGAAGCGGCCCTCCTTCACGTCGGCGATGAACTCCCGGAGGGCGCCCAGGATCTGCTCGCTTAGGTTCACATACCGCTTGACGAACTTGGGGACGAACTTCTCGAACAGCCCGAGCATGTCGTGGACGATCATCATCTGGCCGTCGGCGGCCGGCCCGGAGCCCAAGCTCAGCACCAGGATGTCGAGCTTATCGTAGATGATCTCGGCCACCTTGGCGGGGATGCACTCCAGGAGGATGGCGAAGGCGCCGGCATCCTGCAATGCTAGGGCATCCTCGATGAGGTTCTTCGCGGTGGTCGCGTCCCGCCCCTGGGCGCGGAAGCCCCCCAGCTGGGTGTAGGACTGGGGTGTGAGGCCGATGTGGCCCATCACCGGGATGCCGGCCTTGACGATCGCCTCCACCTTGTCGGCCATCCTCCGGCCGCCCTCGAGCTTGATCGCGTCGGTGCCGGCCTCGGCCATGAACCGCCCGGCGTTGCGGATCGCCTCCTCCGTTGAGGCTTGATAGGACATGTAGGGCATATCGCCGATGACGAAGGCCCGCTTGGCCGCCCGCGTGACCGCCTTGGTGAAGACCAGCATCTCGTCCATCGTCATCGGCAGCGTCGTATCATACCCGAGGACGGTCATCGCCACCGAGTCACCCACCAGGATGAGGTCGATCCCGGCCCGGTCCTCGAGCAGCGCCGTCGGGTAGTCGTAGGCCGTGAGGAAGGTGAGCTTCTCCCCGCGGTCGCGCATCGCATACAGGTCCGGGATCGTGAGCTTCCTAACTTGCTCTGCCATCTCGCTTGCCCCCTCCTATCTCCACTTCTTATCCTATCCTACCTGGAATCTCGAGCCTTAGCCACCAAGCGCTCCCACTCGAGGTCGACGGTCCTCTGGATGAGCTCGATATCCTCCTCGGTGAGGTGGCGGAAGCGCCCTTGCAATCTCAGGTATTCTTTAACGGGCAGGCCCTCCGGCTCGAGGTTGATCGTGTATTTTACGCCATCTTCGACCTCATAGAGCGGGAAGACCTTCGTCTGGACGGCGAGCCGGGCCAGCTTCACCGAGAGCTCCGAGCTCGCCTTCCACCCCGGCGGGCAGGGGCAGATGATGTGGATGAACTTCGTCCCCCGGGTGGCCTTCGCCCTCTTCACCTTCCGCACCAGGTCCTCGGGGTAGGCCGGCGAGGCCGTCGCGGCGTAGGGGATCCGATGGGCGGCCATGATCGCCATCATGTCCTTCTTCGGTTCATCTTTGGGATGCTTCTCCGGGGTGGTGGTCGTCCAGGCCTTCAACGGCGTGGCCGAGCTCCGCTGGATACCGGTGTTCATGTAGGCCTCGTTGTCGTAGCAGACGTAGAGGATATCGTCGTTCCGCTCGGCGGCGCCGGAGAGCGCCTGCAGCCCGATGTCGAAGGTGCCGCCGTCGCCGGCCCAGGCGAGCACCGTCACGTCCTCCTGGCCGGTCACCTCCAGCGCGGCGCGGACACCTGAAGCGGCCGAGGCGGCCGTCTCGAATGCGGTGTGGAAGACCGGCACCTTCAATGCCGAGTAGGGGAACGCCCCGGCGATGATCGTCCAGCAGCAGGCGGGCAGGACGACGATCGTCCGCTCCCCCAGCGCCTTCAAGACGTAGCGCATCGCCAGGGCGGCGCCGCACCCCGGGCAGGCGACATGTCCCGGCAGCAGCAGCTCCCGCGAGGGCATGGTCCCGCGGATGGGGAAGGGGCTGCTCTCCTCCCGGAGCTCGTGCAGGTCGGTGCCCATCGGATCAGAGCTTCACCCCCTTCCAGATCAGCTCGCTCTCGGGGCGGTCGCGCTCCCGGGTGTAGTCGATGATCTCCTTGATCAGCTCCGGGGTGAGGTCTCGTCCGCCCAGCCCGGCGATGAAGCCGAAGACCGCCGGGCGGGGGCCGCCATCGAGCCCCAGGTTATACAGCGCTGATTTGACCTCCTGGGCGAAGATGCCCCCGTGGCCGAAGCCGATGTTCCGGTCGATCACCGCGATCTTCTCCACCTGGGCGAGGTGGCGGCGGACCTCCTCGGTGGGGAACGGCCGGAAGAGGCGGATCTTGAGGAGGCCGACCGGTAGGCCCTGGGAACGCAGCTCCCGGACGACCAGCCGCGCGGTGGAAGTCACCGTCCCCGAGGTCACCAGGGCCAGCTCGGCGTCCTCGAGCATGAAGGGCTCCACCAGGCCGTAGCCGCGGCCGAACACCTCCCGATACTCCAGGTCGGCCGCGCGGGCCACCTCGAGCGCCTCCTCCATCGCCCGCTGGATCTTGTAGCGCAGCTCCATGTATTCGCTCGGCATGGTGATCCCCCCGAAGGCCCGCGGGTCCTCCACGTCGAGCGAGAGCGGCGGCCGATACGGCGGAAGGTATTGATCGACCAGCTCCTGCGGGGGGATCTCGACCGGCTCGCTGGTGTGCGATAGGAAGAAGGCGTCCAGCACCAGCATCGCGGGGAGCGAAACCTTTTCCGCCACCTTATACGCCTGGATGACGGTGTCGAGCGCCTCCTGGTTCGACTCGCAGTAGAACTGGAGCCAGCCGACATCCCGCTGGGAGAGGGAGTCGTTCTGATCGGTCCAGATCGACCAGGGCGCGCCCATCGCTCGGTTGACGTTGGCCATGACGATCGGAAGCCGGGCACCCGCAGCCCAGTGGAGCATCTCGTGCATCAGCGCCAGCCCGTGAGCCGAGGTGGCGGTGAAGGCCCGTGCGCCGGTGGCGGAGGCGCCGATGCAGGCGGCCATCGCGGAGTGCTCCGACTCGACCTTGATGAACTTGGCATCGAGGACCCCCTCGGCGCAGAAGTCGGCCAGAAGCTCGACGATCTGCGTCTGAGGTGTGATCGGGTAGGCGGCGATCACCTGGGCGCGGGCGAGCGCCGCGCCGTAGGAGACAGCATGGTTGCCGGTGATCACCTTCCTGCCGGGCTCGATCACGTGTTATTTCCCCTCCTCGACCAGGTCGATCACCCACCTGGGGCACTCGTGGGCACAGATCCCGCAGCCCTTGCAGTAATCGTAGTCTATCTCATACTCATCGCCGTGGCGGGAGATCGCCACGTCGGGGCAGAACGCGAGGCAGTTATCGCACTGGTTGCACCGGCCGCAGGAGAAGCACCGCTCGGCCTCGCGGCGGCCCTCCTCAGGGGTGAGGCCCAGCTCGACCTCCTTGAAGCTTTTGATCCTTTCAGAGACCGGCAGGACTGGGCCCTTGATCCGCGGCCGATGCTCGAAATAGTCCGTATTGATCTTGGTAAAGGGAACCGTCTTGGGCCTCCTCTTGGGCCCCTCCTCAACCTTCCTAAATAGGTAATCGATCGCTTCAGCTGCCCGCCGACCGGAGGCGATCGCGTCGACGACGGTGCCCGCGCCGGTGGCGAGGTCCCCGCCGGCGAAGACAGGGGCCTTCAGGCCCGCACCCTCCAGCCTGAGGATGCGCCCCTCCTCCAGCTTATTAAACTTGACGCCCTCCGGCAGGAAGGAGAGGTCGGCCTCCTCGCCGACGGCCAGGATCAGATTATCCACCTCCAGCTCGAACTCCGAGCCGGGGATGGGCACCGGCCGCTGTCGGCCCGATTCATCCGGTTCGCCGAGCTCCATCTTCACCAGCCGCACGCCGTGTATCCTTCCATCTGCTGTAATCACTTCCACCGGCGCCTCCAGGAAGCGGAACTCGATTCCTTCTTCCTCCGCAGCCTCTATCTCATCGGCGATCGCCGGCATCTCCGCCCGCGTCCGCCGGTAGATCACCGTCGGTCGCGCCCCGAGGCGGAGGGCGACGCGCGCCGCCTCTATCGCCGTGTTCATCCCGCCGATCACTGCTACCCTCTTGCCTAGCCTTACCGACTCGCCTAGGTTTACCTTTTTCAGGAATTCCAGCCCCTGGAGGACGCCCTCCGCCGTGATCCCAGGGATCTTCAGCTCACGGCTCCTTGTCAACCCCGTGGCGAGGAAGATTGCGTCGAACCCCTCCAGCTCTTCTAGGCTCTCGATGCGGACACCGGTCCGGATCTCCACCCCGAGCGCCTCGACAAGGGAAATCTCACGATCGAGCACCTCCCGCGGGAGGCGATACTCCGGGATGCCCAGCCGGAGCATCCCTCCTGGTTTGGCCTCTGCTTCAAAAACGGTCACCCGGTAGCCCTTGAGGGCTAAGAAGTGGGCGCAGGAGAGCCCCGCTGGCCCTGAGCCGACGATCGCGACACGCTCTGCGCGCTTTTCGATTACCGGCTCGCGGAAGTCCCCCCGGTAGCCCTCATCAGCGGCCAAGCGTTCCAGCAGGCGGATGGCGACCGGCTCGTCGAACTGCCGGCGGTTGCAGCCCAGCTCGCAGGGATGGTGGCAGACCCGCCCGGTGATCCCTGGGAAGGGATTTGTCAACCGTAGTAACTCCCAGGCCTCACGGAATTTCCCCTTCAGGATGAGGGCGATGAAGCCCTGGATGTCGTTCCCTACGGGGCAGGCGCGGTTGCAGGGGGGCAGCTTCGGGTTGTAGACCGGTCGGAGATAGCGCCAGCTCCCGGTCTTGTTGACAAGGGTCGTCCCCAGGGAGACAGCCATCGGCGGCATCTCCTTCTCCGAGCGGAAGACCACCGGCTCGTCCGGCCGCTTGGGCACCTCGAGCTCGAGCTGAGCTCGCTCGCCCTCGCTGGCGTTAGCGCCCAATTGCGATCGCCTCCTCGTAGGCCTCCCTCGCCGCAGCTACGTTCGCCTCCTTCTGGAGGGGGACGGCCTCGCGGACCGCCTCGAGCAGCGGATCGAGCCCCACCAGCCTGGTGATCCTGGCGAAGGCGCCCAAGATCGCGGTGTTGACGATCGGGTTGGTCGGGCTGCCCAGGCGGTGCTTCACCGCGATGCGGTTGGCATCGACCGTAGCGACCTTGAACCGCTCGGGCAGCTCGAGCTCCTCCGGCCGGCGGTCGCTGTTGACGATGATCCAGCCGCCATCTTTCAACCCGGCGGTCACATCGACCGCCAAGATCAGCGTGGGGTCGAGCACCACGATGTGATCCGGCTGGTAGATCTCGCACCGCAGGAGGATCGGCTGGTCGTCCACCCGGATGAAGGCCGCCACCGGCGCGCCCCGCCGCTCCACCCCGAAGGTCGGGAACGACTGGACGAACTTGCCCTCCTTGAAGAAGGCCGAAGCTAGGATCTCCGAGGCGACCACCGCGCCCTGGCCGCCGCGGCCGTGGAATCTGATCTCGATCATCGCCTCATCTTCATCGCTGTCGCTGACCCCGCTGCTCCCGGTCCCTCCTGGGCTGGCGGCGGGGGAGGCGGTAGCGCCCGAAGTGGCGCCCCTCCAGGCGGGCTAGCTCCCGCCGGACCTCCGCAATCCAGCTCCGCAGGGCCTTCTCCCGCTGGAGCCGCGCCGGCTGCTCCCGGCGGGAGAGCCGCGCGCGGAGGCTGCCGTTCCCCCGCTCTAGCGCCAGTCGGACTCGCTCCACCTCGTCGGAGAAGCGGGCTGCTTCGATCTCCTCCTTGGAGAGCCGTCTCAAGGAGAGGTTGGGCTTGCCCTCCTCGTTCCGCCCCACCACCTTGACCATCACTTGATCGCCTACTGCAAGGTAGCTCGAGATCTCCTCGACGTATTCGTCGGCGACCTCGGAGATGTGGATCATGCCGATCTCGCCGTTGGGTAGCTCCACGAAGGCCCCGTAGGGCTTGAGGGCGACCACCTCTCCCTGGACCACGTCCCCTTCCTTGAGCTCTCGCTCCATCTCCATGATTGGAAGGTCACCTCGAGCCTAAAGATACTAAAATTTAAGCCCGGTGGGCAAATCACCCGCCGCCGCTGATGCCGATGAGCTCGGGGAGCAGCCCCTCCAGGGGGCGCGGCTGCCACCCGCAGACCCGCTCGAACTCGTCTCCGGCGAGGTTGCCCTTCCCCAGGAGGTGGGTCGCGGTCCAGGGCGCCTGGAGGTGCAACCTTCTCGAGAGCCGCTCCAGGAGGCGGAGTGCCCGCCGCGGCAGGTGGACGATCGGCTTCCTCACGCCCAGCTCGGTCAGGACCAGCGCGGCGAGCTCATCCAAGGTGAAAACGCCGGGACCGCCGAGCTCGACCGTCCGGCCGATGAGGTGATCGCTCTCCCTCTCTGCCTCCAGATCCAGCGCTCGGAGGATGCACCTTGCCAGGTCCTCGACCCAGAGCGGCTGGAAGGCCGCCTTGCTCCCCGGCAAGAGGAGGCAGGGCCAGAGCCTGCTTCGGGCCATCCGGATCAGCCCGCCGAGGAAGGGCTCCCCCGGGCCGACGAGCACCGCCGGTCGGAAGATCACGAATTCGAGGCCGGAGCGGCGCACCTCCTCCTCCGCCAGCCAGATGGAGTGCGCATAGGGGAACCTCGGGTTCGGCGAGGCGCCCAGGCTGCTCAGGTGGATGAGCCTCCTCGTGCCGACCGCCCGGGCCGCCTCGAGGAGCTGCACCGTCCCGCGGTAATTCACCTCTAGGAGTTCATCGCGGTGACCCTCGAGGAGGCCCACGAGGTGGACGATGATCTCGGCTCCTTCTGCAGCCTGGGTGAGCTCGCTCCCCCTCAGGTGGCGCAGGTCCCCTACGAAGAGCTCGAACCCAAGCCCTCCCAGTCGTCGCACCGCTGGTCGCTCGAGCGGCGGGCGGACGAGGGCCCGGAGCCGATAGCCCCTCCCCGCGGCCCACCTCGCCAGCCCGGGCGCGAGGTGCCTCCCGAGGAAGCCCGTCCCGCCGGTGAGCAGGATCGCCTTACTGCCCTTCATCCATGTTGTTTCAAGCTCTCAAGGTGGGAAATGAGCCGGTCAAGCTCGAGCTCGGAGGGGAGCTCGAGCAGGTGGGTCTCGCAGGGCGAGTCGCTCGCCCCGAAGCCCCGGACGGCAGGCTGGGCGCCGAGCGCCACCAGCTGGCGGACCAGCTCGCACTCGCTCATCCTCGTCCTCATCTTCTCGGGACTAGCAGCATCGGGGAGGAGCCAGATCCGCTCGAGCCGGCCGAGCTCTAGCAGATAATCGATATGCCAATGCTTTGGGCCCCTCTTCCTCTTCCCGGAGGCGATAGCTAGATGGCGCTCGATCCGCCGGCGGAGGCCGCCGG
>CAZCTZ010000049.1:0-9513 GCA_964501855.1 uncultured Thermotogae bacterium | reverse complement strand
TACTACCTCACGATAGAGGACCCCGACGGCAAGGGGAAGGGGAAGGCCTTCTCCTCGGTGCGGGAGGCCGAGCGCGCCTGGGAGGAGGGGATCATCGACCTGCACGCCCCGGTGAAGATCCGCGTCGATGGGAAGCTGATCGAGACCACCCTCGGGCGGGTCAAGTTCAACCTCCTCCTCCCCGAGGATCTGCGGGACTACAAGAAGGTCTTCAACGCACGCGAGGTCGAGCAGCTGATCATGGAGTGCTACCACCGGCATGGGCTCGAGCGGACGGTGAAGCTGCTCGATGACCTCAAGGACCTGGGCTTCTACTTCGCCACCAAGTCGGGGCTCACCATCTCGATCACCGACTGCCTCATCCCGCCGGAGAAGGAGGAGATCCTGAAAGAATCGATGGAGCGGGTCCAGCGGATCAACGAGCAATACGAGCGCGGGCTGGCGACCGCCGAGGAGCGCCGCGAGGCGGTGATCCGCGTCTGGCGGGAAGCGGTCGATCGGGTCCGCGAGGTGACGATGCGCAACTTCTCGAAATACCCGTTCAATCCCGTCTGGGGGATCGTCCGCTCCGGCGCGCGCGGGAGCGCCACCCAGGTGACCCAGCTCTCGGGGATGCGCGGCCCGATGGCCGACCCCACGGGGCGGATCATCGAGATGCCGGTGAAGTCGAACTTCCGCGAGGGGCTCAACGTGATCGAATACTTCATCTCCACCCACGGCGGCCGGAAGGGGACCGCGGACACCGCGCTCAAGACCGCCGACTCGGGCTATCTCACCCGGAGGCTGGTCGACGCCACCGAGGAGCTGATCGTCAAGGAGTATGACTGCGGCACGGCGGGCGGGATCGAGATCGACCCGCTCTACTACGACCGCGGCGAGGTGATGGAGACGATCGAGGAGCGGATCTACGGGCGGGTCGCCGCCCAGACGATCACCTACGACGGGAAGGTCCTCCTGGAGAAGGGCGAGCTGATCGGCCGGGAGAAGGCCAGGGAGCTGGCCAACCTCAGGTTCACCGTCAAGACCTCCGATCCGCGGTTCCTCGAGCGGGTGGTGGGCACCAAGAGCGTCGAGGACGTGCGCGACCCCGAGACCGGCTTCGTGATCGTCAAGCAGGACGAACTGATCAACGATTATTTGGCCGAGCGCCTCCGCCAGAGCAAGGTCGAGGAGGTGACGGTCCGCCCGAACATCGTCGTCCGCTCGCCGATGACCTGCCAGACCCGCCGGGGCGTCTGCCAGCTCTGCTACGGCTTGGACCTCTCGAACCACCGGCTGGTCGAGCTCGGCACCGCCGTGGGCGTGATCGCTGCGCAATCGATCGGTGAGCCGGGCACCCAGCTCACCATGCGGACCTTCCACACCGGCGGCGTCGCGGGGATCGACATCACCCAGGGTCTGCCGCGCGCCGAGGAGCTCTTCGAGGCGCGCAAGGCCCTCCGGAGCGCCGAGGGGGCCGTCGCGCCGATCAGCGGGAACGTGGTGGCGATCGAGCCCACTCGCGGCGGGCGTGAGCTGGTCCGGATCCGCGGCGAGGAGCGCCAGGTGACCGTCCCGGCGAGCCTCTGCCGGGTGAAGCCCGGCGAGGAGGTCCTCCTCAGGGACCTGATCGCCACGGGGAGCCCCGCGAGCGGGACGGTCCAGCTCATCGAGCGGGACGGCCAGCGGAAGCTCCTCATCATCAACGAGGCCGACGGCGACCGGATCTACCAGGTGCCCGAGGGGATCAAGGTGGTGGTCCAGACCGGCCAGCGGGTCGAGGAAGGGACGCCGCTCACCGAGAAGTTCAACGAGGAGGCGGCCGTCGCCCAGCTCGACGGCGTGGTCGAGGAGGTCCGCGGGGACGGCGAGCGGGTGGTGATCATCAAGGGCGAGCGGGGCGAGCGCGTCCCCCATCGCATCCCCTACGGCGCGCGGCGGCAGGTCGAGGTGGGCGACCGCGTCCGCGCGGGGGATAAGCTCTCCACGCGCTCGATCCCCTTCGCGATCAAGGCCGAGCGGGCCGGCCAGGTGATCGTCCAGGACGGCCGGGTGATCGTCTACCAGCCGGGGGAGGGCAAGGAGCTCCCCCTCACGCCGGACCTGGAGCTACTCAAGCGGGAGGGCGAGCAGGTCCGCGCCGGCGAGCGGCTCTTCACCTTGAGGAACATGCCGCTCGACCGGACCGTGGTGGTCGACGAGGTCCGCGAGCGGGACCGGGAGGGCCTGGCCGAGATCCACTTCCACTACGAGGCCGCGGTGGAGATCGCCAGCCCGCCGGTCGTCCGCGTCGGCGATAAGGTCCGCGGCGGCGACCTCGTCTCCAAGGGGGTCACCTCCCCGCACTACCTGCTCAAGGTCGCCGGGGTGGAGAAGACCAGGGAATACCTCCTGACCGAGATCCACAAGGTCTACAAGAGCCAAGGCGTCGACATCAATGACAAGCATATCGAGCTGGTGATCAAGCAGATGCTGAACAACGTCCGGATCGACGACCCTGGCGATTCGGACTTCTTCCCCAACCAGCTCGTCATCCTGGAGGAGTTCAATGAGGTCCGCGAGCGGCTCCTCCGGGAGAACCGCGAGATCCGCCGCAGCCGGGAGGAGCTAGTAGGTCTTGCGCTGGCGGAGGATGCGCTCACCCCGGACGGGCAGCTCATCGCCCCAAAGGGGACCGAGCTCACCGAGGCGCTCCTCGGGAAGCTGGTCGAGGCCGGCGTCGAGGAGGTCGTCGTCGACCGGGGCGAGGGGCCGGAGCGGGTCCGGATCAAGGAGTGGCGGCTACCCGTGGGCGAGCGGGTCCTCCTGAGGATCTCCAAGGCCGCCCTGGAGACGAAGTCCTTCCTGTCCGCGGCCTCCTTCCAGCGGACGACGACGGTGCTGGCCGAGGCCGCCCTCCGCGGCGAGGTCGACCGGCTCGAGGGGCTCAAGCCGAACGTGATCCTCGGGCGGAAGATACCCGCGGGGACCGCCGTCCGGGGGCTGCCCCTAAAGGAAAAGGAAGAGGAAGAGGAAGAGGAAGAGGAGGAGAAGGAGGAGAAAGGGGAAGGGGAGGCCAAGCAAGCGGGCTCCAAGTAGCGAGCATCACGTAGTAAGCCGCGGGCGCGAGCTTGTTTCTTGACAGGGGATGTCCCATCCCCTATAATTTCCGTAAGACAAAGACATCTAGCGCCAAAAGCCCTGTGATCATCCCCTAGCTATCGGGGTTTCAGGCTTCGATCTGGAGGGAGGTTTTTTATGCCGACGATTAACCAACTGGTCCGCGAAGGGCGGAAGAAGGTCCAGGAGAAGAGCAAGTCCGTCGCACTGGGGGGCTCCCCCCAGAAGCGCGGCGTCTGCACCCGGGTCTTCACCCGGACGCCGAAGAAGCCCAACTCCGCCCTGCGGAAGGTCGCCCGAGTCCGCCTATCCAATGGCGAGCACATCACGGCCTACATCCCGGGCGAGGGGCACAACCTCCAGGAGCACTCGATGGTGCTGGTCCGCGGCGGGCGGGTGAAGGACCTGCCAGGGGTGCGCTATCACATCATCCGCGGAGCGCTCGACGCCGCCGGGGTGGAAGGGCGGCGGCAGTCGCGCTCCAAGTATGGGGCGAAGCGCAGTTGAGAGCGAGAGTGATATGAGATGGCTACCGCTACCAAGGTTAAGCTGAGCCCTCAAGTCCAAGCTCTGGCTCAACAGCTCGAGCAGATCATCCCCGGGCGGATGGTCGAGCCCGACCTACGCTACGGGAGCCGGCTGGTGGAGAAGCTGATCAACTACGTGATGCGCGACGGCAAGAAGACCGTCGCGCGGTGGATCGTCTATGAGGCCTTCGATCTGATCGAGAAGAAGACCGGCCAGCCCCCGCTGGAGGTCTTCTACAAAGCCCTGAGCAACTGCATGCCCAAGCTGGAGACCCGCTCGCGGCGGGTCGGCGGGGCGGCCTACCAGGTGCCCTACGAGGTCCCGGAGGACCGCCAGCGGACGCTGGCCCTCCGGTGGATCGTCAACGCGGCTCGCGAGCGCAGCGAGCGGACGATGGTCGAGCGGCTCGCTGCGGAGCTGATCGCCGCGAGCAGGGGTGAGGGCAAGGCCTACGAGAGGAAGCTCGAATCCCACCGCATGGCTGAGGCCAACCGCCCCTTCGCCCACTACCGGTGGTGAGCGCCCGCCGAGCCAGGTGATCCCGCCATGGACGCGAACAATTCCACGGAAAAGGTCATACTCTACGACATCCGGAAGATCCGCAACATCGGGTTCATCGCCCATATCGACGCGGGGAAGACCACCACGACCGAGCGTATTCTGTATTACACCGGCCGGACGCACAAGCTCGGCGAGGTCGACGAGGGCACCACCGAGATGGACTGGATGGAGGAGGAGCGCGAGCGGGGGATCACGATCACCTCCGCCGCGACTACCTGCTTCTGGCGGGGTCACCGGATCAACATCATCGACACCCCGGGCCATGTGGACTTCACCGCCGAGGTCGAGCGGAGCCTGAGGGTCCTCGACGGCGCGATCGTCATCTTCTCCGGGGTGGAGATGGTCGAGTCCCAATCCGAGAAGGTCTGGCGCCAAGCTGACAAATACGGCGTCCCCCGGCTGGCCTTCATCAACAAGCTCGACCGCGTCGGCGCCGAGTATGAGAAGACGATCGAGATGATCCATGAGCGGCTCGGCGCGGTCCCCCTCCCCTTGCAGATCCCCTGCGGCAGCGGACCTGAACTCAAGGGGATGATCGACCTGGTCAAGATGAAGCTGATCGTCTGGGACCAGGCGAGCCGGGGTGAGCGCTACGAATACCTGGAGGTCCCCCAGGAGGAGCGCGCCCGGGCGGAGGCCTTCCGCGAGCACCTCCTGGAGCGGCTGGCCGAGCTCGATGACGAGCTGATCGTCAAGTTCCTCGAGGGGGAGGAGCTCACCGAGGCGGAGATCAAGCGGGCGATCCGGAAGGCCTGCCTGGAGCACGGCTACGTCCCGGTGCTCGGCGGGGCGGCCTTCCGGAACATCGGCATCCAGCCGCTCCTGGACGCGATCGTAGATTATTTGCCCTCCCCGCTAGATATCCCGCCGGTGAAGGGCCTCTGGTGGGAGGGGCAAGACGGCGACCGCCGCTGGGGTGAGAAGCTCCGCCGGCCTGACCCCAGCGAGCCGCTCGCCGCGCTGGCCTTCAAGGTGATGACCGATGAATACACCGGGCGGCTGGTCTTCATCCGGGTCTACTCGGGGATGCTCCGCTCGGGCAGCTACGTCCTGAACGCCACCCGGGGGAAGAAGGAGCGGATCGCCCGGATCTTCCACATGCACGCGAACAAGCGGACCGAGGTCGAAGCGGTCGGCGCGGGGAACATCGTCGCGGTCGTCGGCCCGAAGGAGCTCTCGACGGGCGATACGATCTGCGACCCCGACGACCCGATCATCCTGGAGAGGATCGAGTTCCCCGAGCCGGTGATCTCCGCGGCGATCGAGCCCAAGAACGAAGCCGAGGAGAAGCGCCTCACCGAGGCGCTCCACAAGCTGGCCCAGGAGGACCCGACCTTCCGGTTCCGGCTCGACCCGGAGACCAAGCAGACGATCATCTCCGGGATGGGCGAATTGCACCTTGAAGTGCTGATCCACCGGCTGCTGCGGGACTTCAAGGTGGAGGCCAACGTCGGCCGCCCCGAGGTGGCCTACAAGGAGACGCTGGTCGAGCCGATCACCATCGAGGAGAAGTTCATCAAGCAGACCGGCGGCCGCGGCCAATACGCCCACGTGGTGATCCGGTTCGAGCCGCTCCCCCGCGGCGGAGGCTTCGCCTTCGAGGAGCAGCTCCGCGGGGGTGCGATCCCCCAGGAGTTCATCCCCGCGGTGAAGGCCGGTCTGGAGGAGGCGCTCGCCTCCGGGCCGCTCGGCGGCTACCCGATCACCGACATCAAGGCGATCCTGCTCGGCGGGAGCTACCACGAGGTGGACTCCTCCGAGCTGGCCTTCCGCACCGCGGCTCAGCGGGCCCTCCGGCGGGCCTTCCGGGAGGGACGGGTCGAGCTGCTCGAGCCGATCATGGAGGCGGAGATCATCTGCCCCAGCGAGTATCTAGGCGAGGTGGTCGACGACATCAAGGCCCGCCGGGGCGAGATCAAGGGGATCTCAAGCCGCGGCAACGCCCAGCTCATCCTGGCGGAGTTGCCGCTGGCGGAGACCTTCGGGTATGCTACGAAGCTCCGGTCGCTCACCCAGGGGCGGGCGGTCTACTCCCTGAAGTTCGCCCGCTACGAGCTGGTGCCGGCCGCCCGGAAGGAAGAGGTGCTCAAGGGGAGGTAGAGGTAAGGGTAAGGGGGAGGAGAGAAGATGGCACGGGAGAAGATCAGGATCAGGGTGAAGGGCTACGATCACGAGCTCGTGGATGAGGCCCTGCGGCGGATCGTCAAGGTGGCCCAGGAGACCCGGGCGAAGATCTCCGGGCCGATCCCCCTGCCGACGGAGATCCGCCGCTACACGGTCCTCCGGTCGCCGCACGTCGACAAGAAGTCGATGGAGCACTTCGAGCTGCGGATCCACAAGCGGCTGATCGACATCAAGGAGCCCACATCGGAGACGATCAACGCCCTGATGGACATCGAGCTGCCTACGGGCATCGACATTGAGGTCAAGCTCTAGTGGCCCGTCTTCATCGAGGAGGTGCGATGCGCGAGCCATCGATGGCGCTGGGGATCCTGGGCGAGAAGCTCGGCATGGTCCAGCTCTTCGACGAGGAGGGGCGCGCGGTCCCGGCGACGGTGATCCGCGCTGAGCCCTCGGTGGTCGTCCAGATCAAGACGCCCGAGAAGGACGGCTATGGCGCGATCCAGCTCGGCTACGGCAAGGTGAAGGAGCACAGGCTGACGAAGCCCCTGCGGGGGCACTTCGAGAAGGCCGGGGTCGAGCCGCGCCGCTTCCTGCGGGAGTTCCGGGTCCCGAACCCCGAGGAGTTCCAGGTCGGCCAGGAGCTGGGCGTAGAGATCTTCCAGGAGGGCGAGAAGATCGTCGTCACGGGGAGGAGCAAGGGGAAGGGCTTCCAGGGCGTGGTGAAGCGCTGGGGCTTCTCCGGCTGGCCCAGGTCCCACGGCCACGGGAAGGTCTCCCACCGGCGGCCGGGCTCGATCGGGACGATGCGCGCCACCGGTAAGGTCTTCAAGGGGAAGAAGATGGCCGGCCACATGGGCGATAAGCGGGTCACGATCAGGGGCCTCCAGGTGCTCAAGGTGGACCGCGAGCGGCACCTCCTCGTGGTGAAGGGGGCCGTGCCGGGAGCGAGGGGCGGTCTTTTGGAGCTCAAGAAGGATGAGCGGCAGGGGCAGCGAAGCGCAAAATGAGAGCGGCGCGGTCAAGTTAAAGCAAAGCAAGGATAAGTGAGGGATCACGGCATGGCGATCTTGAAGCTATACAAGCTCTCCGGCGAGCCCCCGGAAGAGGTCGAGGTGAGCGACTGCCTCTTCGAGGAGCGGATCGACACCGACCTGCTCCACCGGGTGGTCCGGTATCAGTTGGCCAAGCTCCGTCAGGGGACGGCCTCGACCAAGACCCGCGGGGAGGTCCGCGGCGGCGGGCGGAAGCCCTGGCGGCAGAAGGGCACCGGCCGCGCCCGCCACGGGAGCATCCGCTCGCCGCTGTGGCGGGGCGGCGGGGTGGTCTTCGGGCCGAAGCCGCGCGACTTCTCGATCAAGCTCCCCAAGAAGATGCGCCGGAAGGGCTTGAGGATGGCCCTCACCGCCAAGCTCCGCGAGGGCCAGCTCCACCTGGCCGACCGGCTGGAGTTCCCCCAGCCAAAGACCAAGGAGGGGCTCAAGCTCCTCGAGCGGTGGGGCTTCGATGGGAGTAAGAGTGAGAGTAGAAGTAAGAGTGAGAGTGAGAATGAGGGAGACCAGGGGAAGCTGCTCATCCTCGTCTCCAGGGAGGAGAACACCATCCCCGTGCGCAAGACCTTCAGCAACCTCCCCTGGGTGGAGTGCCTCCCCGCCACTGGTGCGAACGTCTATGATTTGTTAAAATATGAGCACCTCCTCATCACCCAAGCCGCACTGCGCGAGCTGGAGGAGAGGGTCTGCCGATGAAGCTTCATCCGGAGGATATCCTCATCGAGCCGATCATCAGTGAGAAGAGCTGGCGCCTCCAGGAGGAGGCGAACACCTACGTGTTCAAGGTGCATCCGCAGGCGACCAAGCCCCAGATCAAGCAAGCGGTGGAGGAGCTCTTCAAGGTGAAGGTGATCGACGTGCGGACGGCGCGGATGCCGGGGAAGCCCCGCAAGAGGCGCTACTGGGAGCAGGGGCGGACCCCCTCATGGAAGAAGGCGTTCGTCCGCCTGGCCGAGGGCGACCGGATCGAGATCTACCGGTAAAAGAGAGCAAAGAAAGAAGGAGACCAAGATGGGCACGAAGAAGTTCAAGCCGGTGACGCCGGGCCGCCGCCACGCGGAGTGGCCCGACTACAGCGAGCTGTCCAAGGTCGAGCCGGAGAAGAGCCTGCTCGTCCCGCTGAAGGAGAAGGCGGGGCGGAACAACCAGGGGCGGATCACCGTCCGCGGGCGGGGCGGCGGCAGCCATCGCCGGCTCTACCGGCTGATCGACTTCGCCCGGGATAAGGTGGGCATCCCGGCCAAGGTCCTCACCAAGGAGTATGACCCCAACCGGTCGGCCTGGATCAACCTCGTCCAGTATGCCGACGGGGAGAAGCGCTACATCATCGCGCCCCTGGAGCTTGAGATCGGCCAGACGATCATGGCCGGTGAGGAGGCCGAGCCCCGGCCGGGGAACGCCCTCCCATTGAAGAAGATCCCCTTGGGGACCTTCGTGCACAACGTCGAGCTCTACCCCGGGAGCAAGGGGAAGGTCGCCCGCGCGGCGGGGACCGCCGCCCAGGTGATGGGCATGGAGGGCAAGTGGGTCCGGCTGCGGCTCCCCTCGGGCGAGATCCGCCTCTTCGACGGGGAGTGCATGGCCACCGTGGGGATCGTGAGCAATCCCGACCACAAGAACGTCGTCCACGGGAAGGCCGGGCGGGTCCGCCACCTGCGCCGACGGCCCAAGGTCCGCGGGGTGGCGATGAACCCCGTGGACCATCCCCACGGCGGCGGCGAGGGCCGCGGGCATCCGGGCCGGCCGCCGGTCTCACCCTGGGGGAAGCTGGCCAAGGGCGTGCCCACCCGGAAGAAGGGCAAGCCGAGCGATAAGCTGATCGTGGTGCGCGCACGGGATGCCAAGAGGAGGCGGAGGTGAGGTGAGCTAGACCATGCCGAGGTCGCTGAAGAAAGGGCCCTTCGTGGCGGATCACCTCCTGGAGAAGATCGAGAAGTTCAAGCGCGGTGAGATCAGCGAGATCAAGACCTGGTCGCGGGCCTCGACGATCATCCCTGAGATGGTCGGCCTCACCATCAAGGTCCACAACGGCCGGACGCACGTGCCGGTCTACATCACCGAGCAGATGGTCGGCCACAAGCTGGGGGAGTTCGCCCCGACGCGGACCTTCCGCCAGCACGGCGGCATGAAAAAGAAGAAGCCGCCGGCGCCCAAGTAGGGTAGAGGGAGGGGA
>CAZCTZ010000048.1:0-9670 GCA_964501855.1 uncultured Thermotogae bacterium | reverse complement strand
ACCCCCCCGGAGCGGCGGAAGGTGATCCTGGAGCTGGAGGACCTCCTCCGGGGGGTGGGCGCCACTACCGCTGTCACCGTCACCACCACCGCCACCGTCGCTGCCGGTGCTGGGGAGTCCCAGCCGCAGCCCCCATCGGGCGCCTTCCCCAAAGCGGGGGATCTCCAGGCGCCGGTGCGCTACGCCAAGGGCGTCGGCACCCAGCGGGAGAAGCTCCTCGCCAAGCTCGGCATCCGCACGATCGAGGACCTGCTGCTCTACTTTCCCCGGCGGATCGAGGACCGCTCGCGCATCAAGCGGATCGCTTCCCTGCGCCACGGCGAGCGGGCCACCATCCGCGGGCTCATCCGCGCGGTCGACGTCATCCGCCCGCGGGGGGACCTCGAGATCCTCAAGGTCGCGGTGCAGGATAGCACCGGGATCGCCTACGCGGTCTTCTTCAACCAGCCCTGGCTGAGGAAGCAGCTCCGCCCGGGGGAGCGGATCGCCCTCTGGGGCGAGGTCGAGCGCACCTGGGGTGAGATCCAGCTCGCCAGCCCGGTCTGGGAGCCCGCCGACGAGAACTTCCTCACCGGGCGGCTCGTCCCGATCTACCCCCTGACGGAGGGGCTGACCCAGCCGATGCTGATGCGGCTGATCCGGGAGAACCTCGCGCTCTACCAGGACCAGATCGAGGAGCTCCTCCCCGAGGAGGTCCGCGAGCGGCATGGCCTGCTCCCCCGGCGGGAGGCCTTCTTCAAGATCCACTTCCCCCAGAGCATGGAGGAGTTCGAGCGGGCGCGGACCACGCTGGCCTTCGAGGAGCTCTTCCTCTTCCAGATCGGGGTGGCGCTCGAGCGCCGGCGGACGCGGGCGCAGCAGGGGAACATTCTCGAGATCGACGATGACCTCTTGGAGGGGTTCATCGCCGGCTTGCCGTTCGAGCTGACCGGGGCCCAGCGGCGCGCCGTCGAGGAGATCCGGCAAGATCTGGCCGCGCCGCGGCCGATGAACCGGCTCCTCCAGGGGGAGGTCGGCTCCGGGAAGACCGTCGTCGCGCTGATCGCCTGCCTTATCGCCCATGCCAGCGGCTACCAGGCGGCGCTGATGGCCCCGACGGAGATCCTGGCCCAGCAGCACTACCACGTCATAGGGGAGCTGGTCCGGCGGGCGGGCTGGCCCCTCCGGGTGGGACTGCTCATCGGGAGCCTCCCCGAGCGGGAGAAGGCGGCCCTGAGGCGGCTGATCGCCCAGGGCGAGCTCGACCTCGTCATCGGCACCCACGCGCTCATCCAGGATGAGGTGCGCTTCCGCCGGCTCGGCCTGGCGGTGATCGACGAGCAGCACCGGTTCGGGGTGATCCAGCGGGCCCAGCTCGAGCGCAAGGGGAAGAACGTCGACATACTCGTGATGAGCGCCACCCCGATCCCACGCACGGTCACCCTCACGCTCTACGGCCAGTTCGACATCTCCATCCTGGACGAGCTGCCCCGCCCGCGGCGGATCAAGACCTACTGGGTGGCGGAGGAGCGCCGCGAGGAGGTCTACGCCATCGTGCGCAAGCGGCTCGCCGCGGGCGAGCAGGCTTACATCGTCTACCCGCTGGTCGAGGAATCCGAGGAGCTGGAGCTGCGAGCGGCGACCCAGATGTTCGAGGAGCTCTCCCGCGGCCCCTTGAGGGGCTTCCGGCTGGGGCTCCTCCACGGCCGGATGGGCGAGCGGGAGAAGCGCCGGGTGATGGAGCAATTGCGGGCGAGGGAGCTGGACGCCCTGGTGGCGACCACGATCATCGAGGTGGGGATCGACGTCCCCGACGCCTCGGTGATGGTGATCGAGCACGCGGAGCGGTTCGGGCTGGCCCAGCTCCATCAACTGCGGGGGCGGATCGGCCGCGCCGGCCAGGAAGCAGTGTGCTTTGCGATCGCCTCGCCCAAGACCGAGGAGGCGAAGCGGCGGCTGGCCGCCTTCCGCGACCTGGACGACGGCTTCCGGATCGCCGAGGAGGACCTCCTGATCCGCGGCCCGGGGGAGCTCATGGGCCTGGCTCAGCACGGCCTGGACACCACCTTCAAGGCGGCGGACCTCCTGCGGGACCTCGAGCTGATGAAGCGCGCCCGGGAGGAGGCCTTCCGCCTGATCGAGGAGGACCCGGAGCACCCCCTGGTCGGGGAGTTCAAGCGGCGGTTCGGCGAGCGGTTCGAGCTGGCAAGGTTCTAACCTCAGGGATAAAATAGGCCCAAGGGAGGGACAAGGATAATAAGATAAGAAGAGAAGATGATCAGCCGGGAGGAGGTCCTCCACATCGCCAAGCTGGCCAAGCTGAAGCTCACCGAGGATGAGATCGAGCTCTTCCGGGAGCAACTCGGCCGCGTGCTGGAATACTTCCGCAAGCTGGAGGAGCTCGACACCGAGGGGGTCGAGCCGATGAAGCACGTCATCGAGGCCGGGAGCGTCTTCCGGGAGGACGCACCTGGGGAGTCGCTCCCCCCGGAGGAGGCCCTCCGGAACGCGCCCAAGCGCCGGGATGACTACTTCGAGGTGCCGCGGGTGCTCTGATCAGGATAAATTAAATTAAAAGAAGAGGGGAGGGATGGGGCCGATGGACCAGCGGTCGCTCGAATTCCTCAAGCGGTATATGGAGACGATCAGCCCCTCGGGCTTCGAGGAGGAGGCTTCCCGAGTCTGGCGCGAGGAGGCCGCAAGGTTTGCCGACCGGACCTGGGTCGATGTCCACGGGAACAGCTTCGCCGTGGTGAACGAGGGCGGCTCCCCGCGGGTGATGCTCGCCGGCCACACTGACGAGATCGGCTTCATGATCACCTACATCGACGAGAACGGCTACCTATACTTCCGGGGGATCGGCGGCTGGGACCCCCAGGTGCTCCCGGGCCAGCGCGTCTGGATCAAGACCAAGTCCGGCCGGATCAGTGGGGTGATCGGCCGCAAGCCGATCCACCTCCTGCGGGACGACGCCCGCAAGAAGGTCGTCCAGATGGAGGACCTCTGGATCGACATCGGCGCGAAGGACAAGAAGGAAGCGGAGGAGCTGGTGAGCATCGGCGACCCGGTGGTCCTGGCCTACGGCTTCGAGGAGCTGCGTAACGGGCTGGTCATCTCCCGGGGGTTCGACGACAAGTCGGGGGCCTTCGTGGTGCTGGAGGCCGCGCGGCTCCTGGCTGAACTCAAGCCGAAGGCCGCGGTCTACGCCGTGGCCACCGTCCAGGAGGAGGTCGGCCTGCGAGGCGCGCGCACCTCGGCCTTCGGGATCGACCCCAAGGTGGGGATCGCCGCCGACGTGGGCTTCGCCACCGACACCCCCGGGATGGACAAGGAGAAGAAGCAGGTCGGCGAGCTCAAGGTCGGCAAGGGGCCGATCATCTCCCGCGGGGCGAACATCAACCGGAAGCTCTTCGAGCTCCTGGTGGAGACGGCCGAGGAGCTGAAGATCCCCTACCAGGTGGAGGGCACCCCCGGCGGGACCGGGACCGACGCCAACGTGATCCAGCTCACCCGAGCGGGGGTGGCCACCGCCCTGGTCTGCATCCCCAACCGCTACATGCACTCGCCCTGCGAGCTGGTGAGCCTCCACGACCTGGAGAACGCCGCCAAGCTGATCGCACACGCGGTGGCCAAGATCGAGGACGACACCGACTTCCTCCCGTTCTGATCTTTTTGGTTCAAGATGCACCCCCGCCCTCGTCGGCCAGCGGCGCTCATCGCCCTCCTGGGCTTCGGGCTGGCTGCGGCCTTCGGCCTCGGCTGGGGCGGCTACCACCTCTGGCAGAGCTACTTCGGAAGCCCGGGGCTCCTCGAGCTGATCGCGGCCCTCCACCCCGAGCCAGGTGCAGCTCCGCCGGAGGCGATCGCCCGCGGCCCTCTCGGCTCGAGATACTTGACCGAGTCCGAGCTGCGGGAGCTCCGATTAGAACTCGACCTCGGCCGGGTCAAGCACCTCCGGAGGCTCGACCAGATGAGGTGGGTGCTCGCCTGCACCAGGGGGATCGACTGCATTCCCCAGATAGAGGAGCCTCGGTTCGAGCTGGTCCATGAGGCCGATGAGTGGCTCGGCGACGGCGACCTGGTGCTCAGCGTCCGCTCCGGCCGCTACGTCAAGGCCTACCCGCTGAAGATCATGGCCTGGCACCAGGTCTTGAACGACCAGTTCGGTGAGACACCCGCGGTGGTGGTCTACTGCCCGCTCACCGGCGCGGGGGTAGCTTACGTCCGGCCGACCATCTGGAATGAGCCGCTGGAGTTCGGCGCCTCCGGGCGGCTCTACAACGCTAACCTCCTGCTCTACGACCGCCAGACGGGGACCCTCTGGCAGAGCTTCACCGGGGAGGCACTCGCCGGCCCGCTGGTGGGGATCGCGGCGCCGCTCGAGCGGCTGCCAGCGGCTATCGTCCCCTGGGGGGAGTGGAAGCGGGCCCACCCCGGCGGGCGGGTGCTCGCCCGGCCGGAGCGGATCCGCTGGGGGGTGGGTGGAAAGGTCTACCACGCCTCCCACCAGCGGTATGAGGAGTATCCCTACGCTGAGTATGAGCTCCGCCGGTGGGTCGGCTACGGCGTCGACGTGGATCGGCTCGAGCTCAGGGGCCTCCCGTCCAAGCGGCGGATAGTAGGGGTGAGCCTCGATAACGATGGCGCTGGCGCCGCGAAGGCCTATCTCAGGAGAGCGCTCAAGGGGGCTCGGCTGCTGAATGATAAGGTGGGAGAGGAGGAGGTCCTGGTGGTCCTCACCCTCGATGGGGAGGTGAGGGCCTTCAAGCGGCGGTTAGAGCTAGGGCCACAGCTTGCGCGAGTCTTGGAGCTGGAGTTCGAGCTGCAAGGGGATAAGCTGGTCGACCGGCAGACCGGGACCGTGTGGACCCTGGAGGGGGAGCCGCTCCGCGGGCCGCTGGCCTCGCTTGAGCCGAAGCCGAAGCTGGAGGAGCTCCCGACCACCTCGGCTTACTGGTTCGCCTGGGTCTTATTCCACCCCGAGACGGAGTTGTTCCCGGGGGGGAGCTGATTTATAATCGCCTTGCGATAGAAGCAGCAGTGAAAATGAGGTGAGCATCCTTGGGCGGTGTCGGCAAATACATCGCTACCAGGCTGGCGGTCACCCCGCCGATGATCCTGATCCTGCTGACGTTCGTCTTCTTCGCCCTCAGGGTCATGCCCGGCGATCCGGTCCTGGCGATGCTCGGCGGGCATAACATCCCCCCGGAGAGGATCGAGGAATACCGGGTGAAGCTCGGCCTGGATAAGCCCCTGTATGCCCAATACTTCCACTACCTGGGCAACATCTTCCGCGGGGACTTCGGCAAGTCGACCAGGACGGGAAAGCCCGTCCTGGAGGACATCCTTGCTAGGTTCCCCGCCACCCTGGAGCTGGCGGTCTTCGGGATGGCGATCGCCATCCTCATCGGGCTCACGACGGGGACCTTCGCCGCGATCCGCAGCGACCGGCCGGTGGACCACGGGATCAGGATCTTCAACATCGGGTCGTTCGCCACACCGATCTTCTGGCTGGGGCTGATGCTCCAGATCATCTTCGCGGTGAAGCTGAAGGTGCTCCCAGTCGCAGGGCGGCTCGACCCCAAGATCGGGGCCTTCTTCCGGCCGATCACCAAGTTTTACGTGCTCGACGCCATCCTGAAGAAGGACCTGGGCCTCCTTATCGACGCTTTAAAGCACCTGGCGATGCCGGCCTTCGTCCTGGGGCTGGTCCTCTCGGGCTTCATCGGGCGGATCAGCCGCTCATCGATGCTGGAGGTGATCGACAAGGAATACGTCACGACGGCACGGTCCAAGGGGCTCACGGAGCGGGCGGTCAACTACAAGCACGCCCTGCGGAACGCCTTGATCCCGATCGTGACCGTGATGGGCCTGCAGTTCGCGCTGCTGATGGCCGGAGCTATCCTGACGGAGACGACCTTCTCCTGGCCAGGGATCGCTCGGTATCTGGTGCGGAGCATCGAGGCCCGGGACTACTACGCGATCCAGGGGGCGGTCGTATGGATCGCCGTCCTGATCTCGACCGTAAATTTGATCGTGGACGTCATCTACTCCTTTTTGGACCCCAGGGTGAGATACTGAACTGAAGTGAGATGACCTTCGCGGCTATCTTCAGGTGGATCTTCAGGAAGCTCCCGATCAGGAAGCACTACCTGCTCTTCGCCGGCTCGGTGATCGTCGGTATCTTCGTTGTGATCACCGTATTCGCCTCTTTCATCGCGCCTTACCACCCCACCAAGGACATGATGGAGCCGCGCCAGCCGCCGAGCCTGAAGCACCCGATGGGGACCGATCACCTCGGACGGGACGTGCTGAGCCGGATCATCCACGGGGGGAGGATCCCCCTCACGGTAGCGGTCGCCTCCACGGTGATCGCCCTCTCGATCGGCTCGCTCATCGGCTGGATCTCCGGCTACTACGGTGGCCTCTTAGATCGGGTGCTATCGCTCCTGATGGACTCCATCTACTCGTTCCCCTCGATGATCCTGGCGATCATCATCATCGCGATGCTCGGCCCCGGGGTGCTCAACATCATCCTCTCGATCTTCGTGATCTACATCCCCACCTACTTCAGGGTCGTCCGCGGCCAGGTCCTCCAGCTCAAGTCGGAAGAGTTCGTCGAGGCAGCCAGGGCCCTCGGCGCGCGGGATATGCGGATATTGCTCCGGCACATCGCCCCGAACACGATCAACTCGATGATGGCCGTCTCCTCCTTCTGCATAGCGGATGCGATCCTCACCGAGGCCGGACTGGCTTTCTTGGGCTTCGGGATCCCCCCGCCGACGCCCGACTGGGGCTTCGACATCCACAAGGGTCAGCAGTTCCTCCAGTCCGGTGATTGGTGGTTGATCACCTTCCCCGGGCTGATGATCATCTTCCTCTCTCTGGGCTTCGGGATGATCGGCGAGGGGATCAGCGACCTGCTCAATCCCAAGCGCCGCAGGAAGAGGGTTTGACCTCAAGCCCGATTTATGCTAAAATCTTGGGCCAAAGGAAGGGGGGTGAAAGGGGGAGAAAAAACAGGAACCAAGGTAAAAAATCTAACACCACCAGGAGGTGCGAATGCTCAAAGTAAAGCTGGTTGGAACTTTGGGGTTGGTTGGGGTGTTGGCCTTGGTCCTCTCCTTAGGGGCCCTCACTCAGGAGGAGGTCCTCATCATCGGGACCACAGACAGGATCACGGAGATCTCGCCGGCTAATTCCTATGACTATTGGACCTGGCACACCCTCCAGCAGACGAGCAACGCGTTGGTCACCTTGAAGCCCTATGAGACAGTCCCCTCGCCGTCCTTGGCTGAGAGCTGGGAGGTCTCTGAAGATGGGACGGTCTACATCTTCCACCTGAGGAAGGGCGTCACCTACACTGACGGGACGGAATTCAACTGCAAGACGATGGCCTGGTCCCTGGCGAGGAACATCTACCTGAACGGGCCTGAAGGCGGCGTAGGGCTCATCGGGATGATCCAGTGGATCGCCTGCCCGCCGGCGTCGCTCAAGACCGAGCTTAGCGTGAGCCCCACCCCGGAGGAGCTCGCGGCCTTCCTCGAGGCGGAGGTCTTCGATCCCTACCTGATGATCGTCAAGATCAAGTCGCCCGATGCTACCTTCATGGCGAGGCTGGTGGATACCATCGCACCTTCCTTGGCCCTCAGCCCAGCTTCCACACCGGCGGATGAGTTCGCTGTCGGAACTTACGCTGGGACCGGCCCCTACAAGCTGATCGAGTATATCCCTGAGGAGCGGACGGTCTACGAGGCCTACGAGGGCTACTGGGGCGAGCCGCCCAAGACCTCCAGGGTGATCGAGGCCTTCTACGCCGACGCTGCTGCGCTGCGAGCTGCGGTGGAGGCCGGCGAGGTGGACTGCGGCTTCCGGACCTTCCTCCCGGCGGACATCATCGACCTCGAGAAGAAGGCCGAGGAGCTCGGCCTCCAGGTGATCAAGGGCGAGGTGAGCCTCTCCGTCAGGTATATCGTCTTCGACGTGACCTATCCGCCGTTTGATAACGTGCTGGTGAGGCGGGCTATCGCTTATGCCGTCAATAGGGATGAACTCTCAGAGAAGGTCTTCCTGGGGCTCAACCTGCCGCTCTACAGCATGGTCCCGCCGGGGCTGTGGAGCCACATCGATGCCTTCCCCAAGCGCGACCTGGAGAAGGCCAAGGAGCTCCTGAGAGAGGCGGGCTACTCCGAGGACAACCCGCTGAAGATCACCCTCTGGTATACCCCGAAGCACTACGGCACTGAGGAGGCCGACGTGGCAGCAGTCCTGAAGGCCAATCTGGAGGAGACCGGTCTGATCCAGGTCGATGTCGGCGTCCTCGAGTGGGGCACCTACATCGAGCGGATGAGCGAGGGCACGCTCGGCTTCTTCCTCTTAGGTTGGTATCCCGACTTCATCGATCCAGACAACTTCCTCGCGCCGTGGCTCACCGAATCACCTGAAGCTCTCGGGACCTTCCTGAACAAGGCCACCTCGGACTACGACAAGGAGGTCTACGCCAAGTTCGTCGAGCTGCTCGAGGGCGCGAAGCTGACCACCGATGTCGCTGAGCGGACCGCGCTGTATGAGGAGGCCCAGCGGCTCCTGGCCGAGTCCGCGGTCCTGATCCCTCTCTGGTCGAACAACTCCCAGCACCTGGCCATCTGCCAGAAGAACGTCAAGGGTGTCGTCCTCGATGCCTCCATGTCTTTCCGCGACTGGCTCGTCTACAAGGAGTAGGCTGCCAAGCTAGGCCAAGTGAGCTTGAAGGGGCGCCGGGTGGGTAGAGACCACCCGGCGCCCCTGCTTTTTTTACGAACCTTGCGGCATTTGCCCCCCTATGAGCCCCCTTTTATAATTCCCCTGGCGGGCTTCTCTATCCCTCGCTCTTGCTTGTTTTGTCGGTCAAAAGGGAGAAGAGAAAGGGGATGGACAGCGTCCTATTGCAGGGGCTGCTCTTCGTTGTCGGCCTTTTCGCACTCTATTTCGGCGCGGAGGGCTTGGTGAGGGGCGCAGCGGAGCTCGCCCGCGCCTTCAGGATCAGGCCGGTGATCATCGGGCTCACCGTGGTCGCCTTCGGGACCTCGGCTCCCGAGCTGGTAGTGAGCCTGATCGCCGCCGTCCGCAGGAGCGAGGCCCTCGCGGTGGGGAACATCGTCGGGAGCAACATCGCCAACGTCGGCTTGATCCTGGGCCTAGCGGCCCTCCTGCGGCCGCTGCGGGTCGAGCAAGGGCTGATCCGCAAGGAGGTCCCGATGATGCTCGCCGCGAGCTTCCTCTTGTGGGGGCTGGCGTGGGACCTCTCCATCGGGCGGGTGGAGGGGGGCCTCCTCTTCAGCGGGCTGCTCGCCTTCATCCTCTACAGCATCCGGGGCGCCAAACTCCAAGAGGTGGACGGCACGGACTCACAGGGGGCAAAGCGACCTAGGGGGCTCAAGCAGGCCGGAGCTGGAGCCGGAACTGGAGCTGGAGAGGCCCCCGCCCCTGCCGGCTCCAAGGCTATCCTTCGCAACGCCCTGCTGGTAGTCTTTGGGCTGGGCGGGCTACTCCTCGGCGCGCAGCTCCTGGTCCGCTCCGCGGTCGCGATCGCCCGGGCGATCGGGGTGAGCGAGGGGATCATCGGGTTGTCGCTGGTCGCCGTGGGGACCTCGCTGCCGGAGCTGGCGACCTCCGCCGTCGCGGCGGTCAAGCGCGAAGCGGACATCAGCGT
>CAZCTZ010000047.1:0-9692 GCA_964501855.1 uncultured Thermotogae bacterium | reverse complement strand
ACCACCTACCTGACCGCGGACCCCTGGCTGGGGCTCCTGGCGGCGACGGTCGCCGGCGGGCTGGCTTCGCTGGTCCATGCCTTCTGGAGCATTACCTTGCGGGCGAACCAGGTCGTCTCCGGGCTGGCGCTCACCATGCTCGGGCTGGGCCTGGCGGGGCTTTTGGGCCGAGGCTGGGCCGGAGAGCCGCTGCCGGCCAAGCTGCCGAGCGTCACCGTCCCGGGGCTGGCCCGGATCCCCTACCTGGGACCGATCCTCTTCGTCGAGCAGAACTGGCTCGTCTACTTCGCTATCGTGCTGGCCTTCCTGATGTGGGTCGTGCTCTTCAAGACCAGGGTGGGGATCACGATCCGCTCCGTGGGCGAGAACCCCGCCGCGGCCGACGCCCTGGGGGTCAACGTCTGGCGGGTCCGCTACCTGTGCGTGCTCCTCGGGGGGCTGCTGGCGGGCCTCGCGGGGGGCTATCTGTCGATCGTCTACCGGCCGGCCTGGACGGAGGGGATGACCGCCGGGATGGGCTGGATCGTGATCGCGCTCACCATCTTCGCCTTCTGGAACCCGCTTTTGGGATTGGGGGGCGCTTACTTCTTCGGGGCCTTGTATCACCTCTCCTACCGGCTCCAGCCGCACGTAGCACCGGAGTTCCTCCAAGCGATGCCCTATGTGGTTGCCATCCTCGTCTTAACCCTCGCCTCGGCCAGAGTCCGCCGAGGGCTCGCGATGCCCGCGGCCCTGGGCCAGCCATATAGGAGGGGATGATTCAACAACTGGCAGAAAGAAAAGAAAGAAGGTGGTAGATCTGCAGGATTCACCGATTTCCATAGCCAGATCGAGTTTGATCAGATCGAATCCAAGATCCTGGAGGTGCTTGATCGATGAGGATGGTCCGGAGGTTCTGGCTCTTTGGTCTTTTGGCGCTCCTGTGCGCGGGTCTGGGGTTGAGTTCGATCGGCAGCGGGACCGAGGCCGCACTTGAGACCCTCAAGGCCGGCTGGATCTACGTCGGGCCGATAGGCGACTACGGCTGGACGCACGCCCACGACCAAGCGAGGAAGATCGCCGAGGAGACCTTCCCTTGGCTTGAGACCGTGTATGTGGAGTCCGTCCCTGAAGGCGAGGTCGAGACGTATATAGATCGGCTCATCCGGGAGGAGGGCGTCCAGGTCGTCTTCACCACCTCTTTTGGGTTTATGGACGGGACCCTGGCAGCAGCTCAGCGCTACCCCGAGATAATTTTTGCTCACTGCTCGGGGTTCAAGCGCTGGAAGAACATGGCTACCTACATGGCCGACTTCTACCAGGTCTACTACTTAAATGGCCTTATGGCCGGCGCGCTCACCAAGACCGGGAAGATCGGCTACGTGGGGGCCTACCCCATACCGGAGCTGAAGAGGCACATCAACGCCTTCACCCTGGGCGTCCGCGAGGTGAACCCCGAGGCTACTGTCCACGTGAGGTGGATCTACAAGTGGTATGACCCCGCCGCGGCAAAAGAAGCTGCTGAGAGCCTGATCGCCGAGGGCGTAGACGTTTTGGCATTCACCGAGGACTCACCGACGGTGGTCACGGTCGCCGCGGAGCATGGCCTGCCCTCATTCTCCCACTACTCGCCGATGTATCGGTTCGCACCTGACTGGGTGGTCTCAGGGCAGCTCGTCCACTGGGAGGCCTTCTACCTCGACTTCCTCGCCAAGGTCTACGCCGGGCTCTACACCCCGGAGAACCTAGAAGACGTGGACTGGTGGGGTCTTCTGCGCGAGGGCGCTGTGGAGCTAGGCGCGAAGCCGGGGATGCCGATCAACCCTATCTTCGAGGACAAGCTCAAGGCCGTCAAGGTAAATGATCCACTCCTCGGGGAGGTCTCCGTCTGGGATCTCGTCTTCATCCGGCTCGAGCAGATGCGCGACCCCCAGATGGTCTTCGACCCCTTCACCGGCCCGATCTACGACCGCAAGGGGGCCTTGCGCATACCTGAGGGCACTCGGGCTTCATACCACGAGCTGCTCACCATGGAGTGGGCAGCCCCCGGCGTGGTCGGCCCCTGGCCGGGCGAGCCCGAGGAGTAGGCGCTAGATAGCGCGGGTCGCTAGGCAGATACTCAATTCCTTAGGGGCGCTATTTGAGCTCGACTTGAGAGGCGATGCCCCGGCTCGACTCAAGCAGCGCCCCTTTCCCTTATCCTGCCTCTCACTCTATAATAAAGGGGATGCCGACCATCGAGATCGACGGCGGGGAGCTCTACTTCGCTCTGAGCGGCCGCGGCGCTCAGGACATCCTGCTGGTGCACGGCTCCGGCGGGGACCATACCATCTGGAGCTACCAGGTGAAGGAGCTCCGGGAGGGGTTCTCCGTAGCCGCCATAGACCTGAGTGGCCACGGCCGGAGCACCTTCAGGGAGGGCGACGGGCTGGAGGTCTACACCCAGGACGTGCTCGCCGTGCTGGAGCGGCTCTCGCCCGATACCTTCCTGGTCGGCCACTCCCTCGGCGGCGCGGTGGTCCTGAACGTGGCCCTCCGCCACCCGGAGAGGCTCGGCGGGATCGGCCTTATCGGGACCGGCGCGCGGCTGCGGGTGCTCCCGGAGCTCCTGAAGCTAGTGGAAGATGATTTCACGAAGGCGGTCGATCTCCTCCTGGAATGGGCCTTCAGCGGGGATGCCCCGCCCGAGCTGGTCGCGAAGGCGCGGGAGCGGATGCGGGCGAACGGCCAGCGGGCCCTGCAGCGGGACCTCCTGACCTGCGATGGCTTCGACGTGATGGGGAAGCTGGATCAGATCAGGGTGCCAGCCCTGATCATCTGCGGGCGGGAGGACCGCCTGACCCCGGTGAAGTATTCAGAATACCTACGGGATCACATCCCGGATGCGACCCTGCACATCATCGAGGGGGCAGGACATATGGTGATGCTGGAGCGGCCCCGGGAGGTGAGCCGGGCCATCGAGGATTTCCTCAAAGCTCGAGGTCAAGGCCCGAGCTTGTAGACGGTATCCCCCTCGCGGACGCGCTCCTTCACCTTGAGCCCGACGGCGTCCCCCGGGCCGGCTTCCTCGACGTTCTGGCCCTCGATCTGCATCGACTCGACCACCTGTTCGAAATCGGTGGTGGCCCCCTTGAACTTGATCCTGTCGCCGACCTTGAGCGTGCCGGTGAGCTCGACCGCCCCGACGCTGATCTTCGAGAAGTAGTGCGTCACCTTGCCGATCTCCTCCATCTCTATCTCCGGCTCCGCCCTTCCCCTCTCCCTCCCAGGCTCCTCCGCCACCTGGATCACCTCCTTGTTTGCTTACCTTACCCGCTCGATCGCTGGACCATCTGCTTGATGAGATGGACTCCCTCTTCTAGGGCCTGGGGGAGCCGCTCCGGCCGGGGCCCGCCCCCTTGGGCGAACCGCGGCGAGCCGCCCCCTCCGCCGCCGACGTGCTTCGCTACCGCCTTGATGATCTCGCCGGCCCGCAGCCTGTCCGTCAGCTCCCCGCTCACCTTACAGACTAGCACTGCTCGATCATCCGCTCCGCTGCCGAGCAGGACGACCCCCCGCCCCAATTTCTCCTCCAATAGGTCGGCCAGCCGCTTCAGCGCCTCGGGCGCAAGATCGACCCGCGCTGCGAGCACCTGCATCTCGTCCAGCTCTTGCGAGAGCGCGAGCAGCTCGTCGCGCTTCATCATGAGCAGCTCCATCTCCATCCGCTCCAGCTCCTTCAATGTTTGCTTGTGCTCCGCGATGAGGCCTTCCAGCTTCTTCAACAGTTCACCCTCAGGGCTCTCGAGCAGCGCCGCGGCTTGGCGTGTCAACGCTTCCTTCTCGCGCAGGTAGCGCAGCGCCTCTGTCCCGGCCACCGCCCTGATCCGCCGCACCCCGGCGGCGACCCCCTCCTCGGAGGTGATCTTCACCAGGCCGAGCTCGCCCGTCCGCCGGACGTGGGTCCCCCCGCAGAGTTCACGGGAGAAAGGCTTTTCAGGGTCGCCGATCGTGACCACCCGGACCCTCTCCTTACCCTGGTAATCCTCCATGAAGAGGGCGATCGCGCCCTTAGCTTTGGCCTCCTCCAAAGGTTCGTAGGTGATCGTGACCGGGAGGTCCTCCAGCACCGCCTGGTTCACCAGCTCCTCGACCTCGGCTAGCTCCTCGGATGAGAGCGGGGCGAGGTGGGTGAAGTCGAACCTGAGCTCTTCCGGGGCGACCAACGAGCCGGCCTGGATGCCCTGCTTGTAGCCCAAGACCTTGCGCAGCGCGGCATGGAGCAGGTGCGTCGCGGTGTGGTGCCGCATGATCCTCCTGCGGCGGTCGACGTCGACCTGGAGATGACAGCGGTCGCCCTGTCGCAGCTCGCCCTCGATAACCTCAACTTCGTGTAGAAAGACCTCAATAGGACCTTTTTGAACGCTGATGACCTTGGCTTTGCCGTTCAGTCCGATGATCCAGCCGGTATCGGCGACCTGGCCTCCTGCTTCGGCATAAAACGGGGTCTCTTTAAAAACAAGCTGCCCCTTCTCCCCCTGGCAAAGGGACTTTATCTCCTCCTTCCCCTCACGTAGGATGAGGATGAGGTTTGATTCTCCCTCAAAATGCTCATACCCGATGAAGTCGAAGTCTTTCTCCAAATCCGCAGGCCATTTAATAACATGGGCTTTTTCAGTAACGCTCATCTGATCTTGAACGGTGATTACCCGGGACCGCTCCTTCTGTCGCTCCATCTCCCGCTCGAAGCCCGTGCGGTCGATGGTGAGGCCGTGCTCGGCGGCCACGTCCTGGGTCAGGTCGGGCGGGAAGCCGTAGGTGTCATAGAGCCGGAAGACCTCGACCCCGGGGATCTCGGCCCTCCCCTCACGCTTAACTCTGCTGATCAGTTCTCCTAAGCGCTCCAGTCCAGCGGAGAGCGTCCGGGCGAACCGCTCCTCCTCTTGCCGGATCGCCCTCAGGATGAAGTCGCGCCGCTCCTGCAGCTCGGTGTAGTGGTCGCCCATAAGCTCGATCACGACCTTGGCCAGCTCCCCAAGGAAAGGACCCTCCAGGCCGAGCTTCCGTCCGAACCGGATCGCCCGCCGCATGATCATCCGCAGCACATAGGGGCGGCCCTCGTTCCCCGGGAGGACCCCATCGGCTAAAAGGAAGGTGGTAGCCCGGGAGTGGTCGGCTAGCACGCGGTAAGCTACGATCTCCTCGCGCATCCTCTGCTCATCGTGACCGAGCAGTTCCCTGATCTTTTGCATGATCGGCCGGAAGAGGTCCGTATCGTAGTTCGTCTCCACGCCTTGGAGGATGGCCACCAGCCGCTCGAAGCCCATCCCGGTGTCGACGCCGGGCTTCGGTAGTTCCGTCCGGGAGCCATCTGGATGCTGCTCATACTGCATGAAGACGAGGTTCCAGACCTCCCACCAGCGGTCGCAGTCGTTGTCCAGCGCCGGTGAGCAGTCAGGTCGCCCGCAGGTGCAGTGCTCCGGGCCGCGGTCCCAGACGAGCTCGGTGTTCGGCCCGCAAGGGCCGGTATCGCCCATCATCCAGAAGTTGCTCTTCTCGCCCATCCTATGGATCTTGGCAGGGGGTGCGCCCGCGATGAGCTGCCAGAGCTTGTAGCTCTCGTCGTCGTCCTTGTAGACCGTGAAGTGGAACCGCTCCTTCGGGAGGGCCAGCACCTCGGTGAGGAACTCCCAGGCGAACTTTATGGCCTCCTCCTTGAAGTAGTCCCCGAAGGAGAAGTTGCCCAGCATCTCGAAGAAGGTGTGGTGCCTGGGGGAGGGGCCGACCTGCTCGAGGTCGTTGTGCTTCCCTGATACGCGGAGGCACTTCTGCACCGTGACTGCCCGCTTGTAAGGCCGCTCCTCCAGCCCCAGAAAGACGTCCTTGAACTGGACCATCCCCGCGTTGGTAAAGAGCAACGTCGGGTCGTCCTCGGGGACGAGCGGGGAGGAGGGCACCACCCTGTGTCCGCGCTCCTCGAAGTAGCGCAGGAAGAGCTCCCTCAGCTTAGCGGACTCCATGATGACCTCTGCATTTTGAGGGTAAATCCACGATCATCTGGCGCCAAAGAGCATAGCCCAAATCTGCCCTGCCCGCAAGTGCCGCGCATCCCCACCCTATCCCGATCCCGCCTCACCTCGCTTCGGCTTGGGCTTGAGCTTGGGCCTTGCTCCCCTCTGCTACTTCTCAATATACTAAGCTAGGTGCCGGGTAGCTGCTAGAGGGCACCGAGTTAGGATGGGAGGACCGCTGACCTCGACGCTCTTGATCCGGGGCTTGCAGCTCTTCGGCCATCATGGCTGGCACCCCGAGGAGCGCGAGCGCGGCCAGCTCTTCGCCGTGGATATCGAGCTCGGGGTGAAGCTGGCCGGCCCGGAGGATGAGCTCGCGGCCACGGTAGACCAGGAGGAGATCATCCGTGAGGTTCAGGCCCTGAGCGAGCGCTCAAGCTTCAAGCTCATCGAGAGCTTCGCTCGGGCCATCGCTGAGGAGATCCTCGCCAAGTTCGACCGGGTGGAGCGGGCTCAGGTTCGCGTGCGGAAGCTCCACCCGCCGCTGTCGCCGGGCGCGGCAGTGGAGTGGCTCGGCGCTGAGGTGATTCGAGAACGAACCAGGGAAGCGATAGATATCCCGTCAGAGAGGGAGAAGGAGAAGGAAGGGTAGAGGGAGCCCGAGCTGTAAGGGCCTTCATCGGGCTGGGCTCCAACGTGGGCGCTCGAGAGGAGCAGATCGCCCGGGCGATCGCCCTCCTCGGGGAGGCGCCCCAGGTTGAGCTCCTCCGGCGGGCCTCGCTCTACGAGACCGAGCCGGTGGGGGTCCACCACCAGCGGTGGTTCATCAACACCGTCGTCGAGCTCGAGACCACCCTGAGCCCCCAGGAGCTCCTCGATCTGTGCAAGCGGATCGAGCGAGCGCTCGGCCGGGTGGACCGCGGCCGGTGGGGCCCACGTGAGATCGATCTCGACCTCCTGCTCTACGGCGAGCTGGTCCTGGATGACCCTGACCGTGGACTGGTGCTCCCCCACCCGGAACTCCATCGGCGGCGGTTCGTCCTGGTGCCGCTGGTCGAGCTGGCACCCGAGCTGGTCCACCCCAAGCTGGGGGTGCCCCTGGTGGAGCTCCTCGCGAACCTGACCGATCAAAAGATGGTGAGGAGATTAAGCTGAAGGGAATGGCACCGAGGATGAGGGTGAGGGCGAAGACGAAGGGCCAGAAGGCGAAGCGATCCCCAAGGAAGCTCATCCTGATCGACGCCCTCTCGGAGGAGAAGCGGGTCGCCATCCTGGAGGATGGCCGCCTGATGGAGATCTTCTACGAGGGCCCCGAGCATGAGCGCACCGTGGGGAACATCTACGTCGGGGTGGTCCAGGACGTGCTCGGCGGGCTCGGCTCGGCCTTCATCGACGTCGGCGAGGGGCAAAACCTCTTCCTCTCCCAGAAGGAATTGAATGACCAACTGCTCGCGAGATACGGCTACCGCCGCGGCGAGGAGGTCCCCATCCAGAAGATCCTCCGGCCCGGCCAGCGGCTGATCGTCCAGGTGAAGCGCGAGGGGATCGGCTCGAAGAACCCCCAGGGGACGACGCGGATCGCGCTGCCCGGCCGCTACTGGGTCTTCCTCCCGCTCGACGGCCGCTTGGGCATCTCCCGGCGGATCGAGGACGAGGAGGAGATCCAGCGGCTGAAGAAGATCGCCCATGAGCTGAAGCGCCCCGGGGAGGGGCTGATCGCCCGCACCGCCTCCCGGGGGGCCTCCAAGCGCGACCTCGAGCGGGACTTCAACTTCCTGCTCGGCACCTGGAAGGGGATCGAGGAGGCCGCCGAGCGGGTCACCGCCCCCAAGCTGCTCTACGAGGGGCCGGGGCTGATCAAGCGGACGATCCGCGACTGGCTCCTGCCGGACGTCTCCCGGGTGATCGTCAACTCCGAGGCGGCCTACCGCGAGATCCTGGCCTTCCTCGACTACCTGTGGATGAGCGAGTATAAGGACCGGATCGAGCTCTACCGCGGGAAGCGACCGCTCTTCGAGCAATACGACGTGGAGCGCCAGCTCCGGGAGAGCCTCCAGCGGGAGGTGAAGCTCGAAGGGGGCGGCACCCTGGTGATCGAGGAGACCGAGGCCCTCACCGCGATCGACGTCAACACCGGGGGAGACATCCGCCACCGCAACCAGGAGGCGGCGATCCTCAACACCAATTTGGAGGCGGCCCGCGAGATCCCCCGGCAGCTCCGGCTGCGCAAGATCAGCGGGATCATCGTGGTCGACTTCATCGACATGAAGGACCGCAAGGCGCTGGACCGGGTGATCGAGACCCTCAAGGAGGAGCTCCGCAAAGACCGGGTGACGGCAGACTTCATCGACGTCACCGGGTTGGGCCTGGTCGAGATCACTCGCAAGCGGGAAGGGAAGAGCCTCGCGGAGATGCTGGAGGAGGCGGAGGCAGAAGCAGGAGCAGGAACAGATGAGAGCTAGCTAGCCGAGCCGCTCGCCCCGCTCGATGCGGTAGCCGCGGGCGAAGTCGAGCCCGCCCATCCGGCGCTTCCCCTCAGGCTGGACCTCGAGCAGCTCCAGGAGGCCCACGCCGGTCTTGACCAGCGGCCCGCCCTCCCCCACCCCGAGGAGCTCCCCCGGCTGGGCCGCGGGCTCGGTCTCCGATTCGATGGCCTGCACTTTGTAGACCTTCAGCCGGCGATCCCGGAAGAGGGTGTGCGCGCCGGGCTTGGGGCTGAGCGCCCGGACCAGGTTGAAGAGCTCCCGCGCCGGCCGGGACCAGTCGAGCCGCTCCAGCTCGCGCCCCAGCTTCGGGGCGTAGGTCGCCTGGTCGTGGTCTTGCGGGCGGGGCTCCAGGGTGCCACGCTCCAGCCCCCGGAGGGTCTCGAGCACGAGCTGAGCGCCGAGCGCGGCCAGCTTCCCCTCCAGCGTGCCCGCGTCGTCCTCCTCTGTGATCTCGAGCCCCCGCTGGAGGAGGATCGGCCCGGTGTCCATCCCCTCATCCATCAGGAAGGTGGTGACCCCGGTCTTCCGCTCGCCGCGGATCAGCGCCCACTGGATCGGCGCCGCGCCGCGATAGCGCGGCAGGAGCGAAGCATGCAGGTTGATCGCCCACCGGGGGATGCGGAGCACCTCCCCGGAGAGGATCTGCCCGAAGGCGGCGACCACGATCGCCTCGGGGGCCAGCTCCCGCAGCCACCCCAGCGCCTCGGGGGAGTTGATATCCTCCGGCTGGAGGATCTTTAAGTTTAGCTCCCCAGCGGCGAGCTTGATCGGCGTCGGGCGGGGCCTGAGGCCCCTCCCGGCGGGCCGGTCCGGCCGGGTGAACACCGCCAGAAGCTCATGCTCCTCCGCCTCTGCCAGCGCGCGGAGGGTCGGCACGCCGATCTCGCCCGAGCCGATGAAGACGATCCGCACTCACGATCACCTCAGGTTGCTTTGCCTTGCCCCGCTCATCAGCGCATTATAAGATGGGCTAAGATGAAGGAGCAACTCGCAGCGGAGATGGAGCGGCTCCGCCGCCTCTGGCGGATCCTCCAGCTGGAGAAGCGCGACCACTGCCAGGATCGGGTGGTCCTCGGCGGGCTGGAGCGGCTGCTCGCCCGCCTCCGCGACGAGCTGAGTAGCGGGGAGCTTGGGCCGCTCGCCGAGGAGCTCTTCGCCAAAGCTGAGGGCTACGGCCAGCTCACCCCCCCGGAGCGGCGGAAGGTGATCCTGGAGCTGGAGGACCTCCTCCGGGGGG
>CAZCTZ010000046.1:0-10213 GCA_964501855.1 uncultured Thermotogae bacterium | reverse complement strand
CTATAAGGTCGCCAAGCGGCTGTGCGACCGCGTCCGCGAGAAGGCCCTCACCTCGGAGGTCCTCGAGAGCCTCACTCCGGGCCAGCAGCTGGTCAAGATCGTCCACGAGGAGCTGGCCCGGCTGATGGCCGGCGGCGAGGTGAGCCAGGGCCAGCCAGACCTGACCCTCGAGCCCAAGCCGGCGGTGGTGATGCTGGTCGGCCTCCAGGGGTCGGGGAAGACGACCACCGCGGGCAAGCTCGCCCGCTACCTCCACCAGCGGAGGGGCCTGCGGCCGCTCCTGGTGGCGACCGACGTCCGCCGGCCGGCGGCGAGGGAGCAGCTCGAGCAACTCGGAGCCCAGCTCGGCTACCCGGTCTTCACCGGCACCGGCGATGAGGGCGATCGCGATCCCGTCCGGATCGCCCGGCGGGCCGTGGAGGAGGCCCGCCGGAGCGGCGTGGACCTGTTGGTGATCGACACCGCGGGGCGGCTCCAGATCGACGAGGCGATGATGGCCGAGCTTGTGGAGCTGAAGGGGGCGCTCAGGCCCCAGGAGGTCCTGCTCGTGGCCGATGCGATGACCGGCCAGGAGGCGCTCAGCATCGCTCAGGCGTTCCATGAGCGGGTCGGGCTCACGGGGCTCATCCTCACCAAGCTGGATGGGGACGCGCGCGGCGGGGCGGCACTCTCGATGGCCGAGGTGACCGGGCTGCCGATCAAGTTCATCGGCACCGGGGAGAAGCTCGACGACCTCGAGCCATTCCATCCGGAGCGGCTGGCCGGCCGGATCCTGGGGATGGGCGACATCCTCAGCTTGATCGAGGAGGCCGAGGCCCGCCTCGACCGGAAGAAGGCAGAGGAGGCCTGGGAGCGCCTCCAGAAGGACCAGTTCACCCTAGAGGACTTCCTCGAGCAGCTCCAGCAGCTCCGGCGGATGGGGCCACTGCGGCGGCTCCTGGAGAAGCTCCCCGGGATGGGCGCCTCGGAGCTCGAGCTGGAGCTGGAGGAGAAGGAGCTGACCAAGGCCATCGCGATCATCCAGTCGATGACCCCCGAGGAGCGCCGCAACCCGAGGATCATCGACGGCTCGCGGAAGCGGCGGATCGCCCGTGGGAGCGGGACCCGCGTGAGCGACGTCAATCGGCTGCTGAAGCAGGTAAGGGGGGCGCAAAAGCTGATGAAGCAGCTGGGGAAGCTCGAGATGGGGCGAGGAGGGAAGCAGAGGCAGAGGCGGAGGGAGGGGCCCGCCGGCCCATCGTTCGATCTCGACCTCGATCTCGATTGAGTTGAATTGAGACCGGGCTGTGAAAAGGAGGACTGATTTGGTCGATGGCGACGCGGATCAGGCTGAAGCGGATCGGGAAGCGGCACCAGCCGAGCTACCGCATCGTGGTGGTGGACGCTCGGCGGGCCCGCGATAGCAAGGTGCTCGACGATCTAGGCTACTACAACCCCCTGAAGAAGGACCTCCAGCTCGACCGCAATCGGGCGCTCACCTGGCTCCTCCGGGGGGCCCAGCCGACCGAGACCGCCCGGTGGCTCCTCTCGCGCGAGGGGGTGATGGCCGAGCTCCACCGGCTCAAGTTCGAGCGCAAGCGCAAAGCCAAGGCCGAGATCGAGCAAGTACAGGTGGAGGAACAAGAGCCCAAGGAGGAAGCCGAAGCCAAAGCGCCGGAGTCAGAAGCTGAACCTGAGGCCGAGCCGGCAGGTGAAGCTGAGGAGCGAGAGCCGGGCAGCCCAAGCGTAAGCTCGTGATGATACTCAAGCAGCTCCTCGAGTATCTGGTAGCGAGCATCGTCGACCGCCCGGAGGAGATCAAGATCGATCACATCTCCACGCCCAAGGTCGAGCTCTTCTACCTCTCGGTGGCCAAGGCCGACCTGGGGCGGCTCCTCGGCCGGCGGGGCCACACCGTCGAGTCGATCCGCCGGGTGATCGAAGCCGTCGGGAGGAGGCTCGACAAGGAGACCGTCGTGGACGTGGTCGAGAGCTAGAAGGCCAGATGGCCCGGACTCGATGGGTGGGCTAGATGGCCCGAACTCAATCAATAACAATAAATAAATGAAGATGGAGCCCAAGCTCAGGATCGACATCCTGACCATCTTCCCCGAGATGCTCGCGGGCTTCTTCTCCAGCGGGGTCCTCGGCGCGGCCCAGGAGCGCGGGCTCATCAGGGTCGAGCTGCACAACCTGCGGGACTACGTCTTCGACAAGCACCGCCAGGTGGACGACCGGCCCTACGGCGGCGGGCCGGGGATGGTCCTCAAGCCGGAGCCCTTCTTCCGCGGGGTGGAGGCCATCCGGGCGGAGCTCCCGCCCGGGATAAAGCCGCGGGTGATCCTCCTCTCGGCGAGCGGCCGGCCCTTCACCCAGGAGCTAGCCAAGCAGCTCGCCGGTGAGCGGAGTTTGATCCTCCTCTGCGGGCGATATGAGGGGGTGGACGAGCGGGTCCTCCGGATCGCAGACGATGAGCTCTCCATCGGCGATTACGTGCTCTCCGGGGGTGAGCTACCCGCCGCGGTCGTAGCCGAGGCGGTCTGCCGGCTCGTCCCCGGCGTCGTCGGTGACTACGAGTCGGTAAGAGATGATGCCTTCCACAGCGAGGAGCTCCTCGGCGCGCCGGTGTATACCCGGCCGGCGAGCTACCGTGGGCTGCGCGTCCCCGAGGTCCTCCTCTCCGGACACCACGAGGAGATCGCCCGGTTCCGGCGGGAGAAGCGCCTGGAGAAGACCGCTCGGAATCGGCCGGAGCTGCTCAAGCGCCGGCGCGGTCCGCGGTAGACAACCTGCGCTCGCTAACGAAAGACCATGGGCAAGCTCTACATCGGCCTGATACACTACCCCGTCTTGAACAAGCGCGGCGAGGTGGCCGCCACCGCGCTCACCGGGCTCGACGTCCATGACATCGCCCGCTCGGCCAAGACCTACGGGGTGGAGCGCTACTTCGTGGTGACCCCGCTGCCGACCCAGCAGGGGATCGCCGCCAGGATCCGCCGCTACTGGCTGGAGAGCGAGCTGGACCACACCCGGGCGGAGGCGCTCGAGCTGGTGGAGGTCGTCCCCAGCTACGAGGAGAGCCTCCTCAGGATCGAGCGGTGGGAGGGCCGCCGGCCGCTCACTGTGGGGACCTCCGCGCGGAAGCTCGAGCACCTCAAGGTGGCCCGGATAGGCTATGAGGAGCTGCGCCGGCGGGTTGACCTCGACCCCGAGCCGGTGTATATTCTCTTCGGGACGGGTTGGGGCCTAGCGGACTCCTTGATCGAGCGGCTGGACCTGCTGCTCGAGCCGATCTGGGGCCCCGGCGAGTGGAACCACCTTTCGGTCCGTGCGGCGGCGGCGATCATACTCGACCGCCTCCGGGGGAAGCTTTAAGGCTTCACCATCATAGTATAGTGAGGGTCCTATCGATTCGATCGATGATCTGAGAGATCTGATCGAGTTAGAGTGAGTGAGAGATCGGGGTGAGCCACGATGGACGAGCTTCTCAGGGCGGTGCAGGAGGAGTTCCTCCGCTCCAAGGAGATACCCGACTTCCGCCCGGGCGACCTCATCCGGGTCCACGAGCGGATCAGCGAGGGCGGCGGGGCCCGCGAGCGGGTCCAGGTCTTCGAGGGCCTGGTCCTGAAGAGGTCGGGGAGCGGCACCTCGGCGATGTTCACCGTGCGGAAGATCTCCTCCGGGATCGGGGTCGAGCGCACCTATCCGCTCTACTCGCCGAAGATCGAGCGGATCGAGATCGTCAAGCGGGGCCGCGTCCACCAGGCAAGGCCCTACTACTTGAGGAGACGGCGCGATGTCCGAAAGGGATAAACAGGAGAGCAAACTAGGGCCGGAAGAGAAGGGGGAAGGAGCACAGGAAGAAGCCCTCAACCCCTCAGGGGAATCCCCACTTCAGCCACCAGAGGGAGCAGAGGCGGAAGCAAAAGCAAAAGCAGAGGTAGAAGCGGAGGCCTCCGCTATCCCAGGTGCTCCCATGTCCGCACCGACTGCTTCAGCGCCCGCTGCACCTGCACGTCCCCGGAAGAAGCCCTACCTGGCGAAGCTGCTCAACCGGTTGGGGATCCAGACCGGCGAGACGGCCGAGTGGCTCCTCGATTGGTTCCAGGTGCTCCTGGTCGCGGGGCTGCTCGCTTACCTGGTGATGACCTTCGTGGTGGTCCGGATGCGGGTCCCCACGGGGTCGATGATCCCCACGATCGAGCCGGGGGACAGCTTCTTCGTGGACAAGATCAGCTACTACTTCCGTGAGCCCAAGCCCGGCGACATCATCGTCTTCTGGCACCACGAGAAGGACGGCAGCAAGATCCGCTACGTCAAGCGGCTGATCGCCGTCGGGGGCCAGACAGTCCAGATCAAGGACTGCGTCGTATACGTCGATGGGAAGCCGATGCTGGACGACCGGTTCAACCACCCCGGCCACCCCAATCCCCAACGGCAGTGTTACTACAACTCCGGGAAGATGGGCGACCAGGTGTGGACCGTCCCCGAGGGGAGCTACTTCGTCCTGGGGGACAACTCCCGGAACAGCTTAGACAGCCGCTTCTGGGGCTTCGTCAAGCGGGAGGACTTCATCGGGGAGCCATTCCTCAGGGTGTGGCCGCCGTCGCGGTTCGGCTTCATGAACGGCTACTTCGGGAGCAAGCGCTGGTAGCTAGCCGGACCGGAGCTGAAGATAAACGGAGAAAAGATAGCCCAGCTTGAGGAGCGGGTGGCCAAGATCGAGGGGACCCTGTCGCAGATGAGCGAGCGGCTGAACCGCATCGAGGCGAGATCCAGTCAAATCAAATCGATGCGAGGTTCAACCAGCTCGGGTCGAGGCTGAACCAGCTTAATGTATACGGTCATCACGAGCTGGGTGGCGATCATCGCCGCGGTGGTCGCCTCTCTCTCCCTACTGGTGGCCGTGCTCAGGACTTGGGTTTAGTTTTAATTTAACCTTCAGCAGCCAGTGCCTCCTCGATCGCTTCCTGGAAGACCTCATAGGGCTGAGCGCCCCTGATCTCCCGGCCGTCGATGAAGAACCAGGGGGTTCCCCTCACCCCGAGCTCCCTCCCCGCGGCTTGATCGTCAGCTACTTCCCCAGCGTATCTTCCCGAGTCGAGGCATTCGCTGAACTTCGCCACATCTAAGCCCAGCTTTGCGGCAAGCTCCTTCAGATACCCCTCGCTCGGGATATGCCTCTCAGCGGCGTATAGCTCATCATGGTAGTCCCAGAACCTCCCCTGCTCATGGGCGCATTCGGCCGCCTCGGCCGCCAAGATGGAGGGGCCTCCGTGGACGGGGAAGTTCCGGAAGATCAGCTTGGCCTTCCCCTTGGCGAGATACTCCTCCTCGAGCTGAGGGAGGGTCTCCCGGGCGAACCTGGCACAGAAAGGGCAGAAGAAGTCCGAGAACTCGATGATCGCCACCGGGGCGTCGGATGAGCCCTTCACCGGCTCGGGGAGCAAGTTCGAGCTCGAACCTGTATTCGCACCTGGCCCTGGACCCGGCCTCAGGAAGGGGAGGAGATCGCAGCCCAGCCAGAGCCAAACCGAGCACCCAACCAGCATCAGCAGGGCCAAGACCAGCTTCGCTGGCTTCATCTCAAAGTTAGGCTAGGCTGCAACCGTGATCTGACCCGATGAGCTGGGTCTGGGTGCCACCGCTCGGGAGGAGGCAGCGGGGCTTCCAGCTATCCATCCGGAATTGGACGCCGACTCGGGGATAGGGCAGAACTCCTCCTCGTCCTCGCAGCCGCTGCCGCTACTGCCACCGCATCCGCTGAGGCCGAGCAGCACCAGCCCGAGCAAAAGCAAGGATAAGACCAGCAAGCCCACCCACCGGCATCGGATCCTGTTGCTGCTCGTCATATTCCACTCACCGAGCCAAGGATACTAAAGGGTCCCCAGCTAGGGCAACATAGTGCCGAGCCGAGCGCTCCCTGCGCCCCCTCCATTACCAGCACCAGCCGTCCCAGCCCTGAGTCCCCGCTGAGGGTGACCTCCGCTACCCTCCGCGGTGAGGAAAAGCCCATTCCCTAGGCCTTAAGCGAGGAAGCGCCCATCTGTAACGGGGGATACCCTCGCCGGCCCGGCGGAGGAAAAGCTCGATCCCATCCGGCTGACCTTGACACCAGCGGAAGCCCAAGGGTATAATGCGGCCGCTATGGCCCAGCTTGAGGAGCGGGTGGCCAAGATCGAGGGCACCCTGTCGCAGATGAGCGAGCGGCTGAACCACATTGAGACGAGGTTCAGCCAGCTTGAGGGGAGGGTTGAAGCCAGGTTCAACCAGCTCGAGTCGAGGCTCGAGGCGAGATTCAGCCGGGTTGAGACAAGGTTCAACCAACTCGAGTCGAGATTCAACAGCCTTGAGGCTAGGATCAACCAGCTATTCTACGCGGTCATCACCAGTTGGGTGACGATCATCGCCGCGGTGATCGCCTCCCTACTGGTAGCCGTGCTCCGAGGCTGAGCTGGGCTAATTACAAAGAAAGCAGGTCTTTGAGAGGGTAAAGAAAGAAGGTAAGGTGAGGCAAGGTCAAGCTAGCAAAAAGACAAAGGGAAAGGGAAAGAAGGAGCGGTCATCTTCTTGAGGGGCAGGCGGGCAGGGCCGGCTCAACCAGAGAGGAAAAAACCCGAGGAGGTTGGGGGCTTCAGCTTCAGCCCATTGCTTAGAACCAAACTCAAACCTCGGGGGTGAATCTCCTTGATGGTAAAGGTGAAGGCGACGATTCTGAAGAAGGCGGCGCGGATCGCGCTCATCGGTGGGCTCTTGGTGCTGGGTGTGGTCGGGCTCTCGCTCGCCGACGGCGGCGCTCCCTCACCTCCAAGTTCGAGTTCGAGCCCAAGCTCAGGGTCAGGGGCAGGGGCGCTCGCGGCCACCTCGGCGGTGCTCTTCGCCGATGTGCCCCAGGACCACTGGGCCCTCGCGGACCTGCAGTTCCTCGCCGAGCGGGGGATCATCACCGGCCTGCCCAACGGCCAGTTCCAGGGCGACCAGCCGCTCACCCGCTACGCCGCCGCGGCCTTGGTGGCGAGGGCGATCAGGTTCCTCCAGAACAACCCCGACCTGATCACCTCGAAGGATATGGAAGTGTTACAAGAGCTGATCTACAAGATCAACGACCGCCTGCAGGAGATGGGCACCGAGCTGGACCAGCTCAAGGCCACGGGTGGGGTCGGGGACTCAGCCGCGCTGAGGAGCCTTCAAACCAAGGTCCAGCAGAACGCCCAGGCGATCCAGTCCCTCCAGAGCCAGGTCCAGATCTCCCGCACCAGTGCGTCCGACCTCCAGCAGCTGCGGGACCAGGCCCAGGCGAACTTCATCATCGCCCTGGCGGGGCTCCTCGTCGGGATCATCGGGATCGCGCTGGCGACGATGTGATTGGATTGATGACCGTTGGTCGTAGAGCAGGGCTGGCTACCGCAGCAAAGCCGTCGTTGACATGCCGGTTGAGCTGGGGCTATACTCAACTCGGTGAGCCCGATGCCGAGCTTGGAGTTGGCATGCAGAGAGGCCAGGATGCAGACGAGGAGCATGAGCCGATTAGACCGGGTTAGGAACATCCTGGCCTGGATCTTTTTGGGTCTGGGGATCGCCATCTTCCTCTGGCGGGTCTTCGCTGCGGGCACGCCCGAGACCCTGACCAACTACCAGCTCTATACCATGCTCAAGGGGGACATTCAGGCCTACTTCGGCGGGCTCTTGTTCGTATTGATAGGGATCTTCCTGAAGAAGGAGTGAACATAGGCGATGGCCATCCCTCCGAGATCGTCCTGCGCTCTACAAGCACGGTCTCGGGCGAGATCAGGGGCTCGCGTGATCCGATCCTAAGTGGAGATAGGAGCCGGGAGGCCCGGGGCCGAATCCGGAGACTGAGCGAGATGGCACGGATCATCAAGGAGATCGAGATTGAGGGCCAGCCAGCGGTGGCGTTGTTCGACACCGGCGCGATCTACACCTACGTCCGCTCCGCCCTCGTGCGGGGGGTGCCGAGGCGGGCGATGGTCCCGCCTGCCCGGGTCGGCCTGGGAGGGAGGACCATCGAGATTCAGGAGCTCTGCTTCGTTCAAGGGAAGATCGAGGGGTTGCCCTTCCTCGCGGATGCCGTCCCGGTGGAGGAGATCGGTCCGGCAGACGGTCAGGAGTTGGACATCATCATCGGTGCTCGCACCATGGAGCAGTGGGAGATCCGGCTCGACCCCAAGACCGGGGAGCTCGACCTTGAGGGCCTTCGGCGGCGGGAGTTCACCGAGTTCCTCGCTACCCAAGCTTAAGGGGGAGGAGAGTGGGGGTGAGCTCTAGAACGAGAACGCGATTACTGGCTGGGATCTTGGTCATTTTAGGCCTCATTATCATGGTCGGTTCGGCAATAGCCGAGTTCATCTCTCCAAGGGATGCCTTCCTTGCCAGCGAGATCCTCGGCCTCGCGTTGTCTCAAATCGGGATCGTCCTCTGGTCCGCGAGCACGGTCTCAAGTAAGGTCAGGGGCTCGCGTGACCTGATTCTGTCTGAGGGAGATAAGGGCTGGGAGGTCGAAGCCCGAGGCCAAAACCGGAGATTGAGTTATGAGTTATGAGATGGGCGATCATGGCTGCAGCTCTATCAGCCTTCAGGCTTCCCTGCAGGGATCACCGGGATCGCGTCGGCGGCGATGTGATCTGGATTACCCCCGCGGGAGGGGAGGTCAAGGGGGTTGACATCATCCGGCCTCAGGAGTATAATAGGGCCAGCTCAGCGGGAAGGCAGGATTTCTGCGGAAAAGAGAGGGCTTTTCTCGAAAAATCGCGAGAGCAAGAGAGGGGGTGGTAGGACTGCGGGAAGAGTTCACGGCCCAAGCAGGGCCTCCCAAACAAAGAGGGAGACACCAAAGGCCGCTAAGTAAAACTCTCCCATAAAGGAGGTTATGAGGAATGTCTAAGAGGGTTCTCACCATCCTGCTAGCAGTAATGCTAGCAGCGACGTTTGGGTCGGTAGTAGCCCGGGCGGATGTCGAGGGCTCCTTTGATTTCAAAATCACGATGGAGCCCCAGGATCCCTACCAGATCTGCTTTGTAGATACCTATGTAGATACATACAGGGATTGTGTCAATGAGTACACCGCAACTGCCGTCACTGAATGTATCGCAGAATGTACAACTGATTGTGTCAACGATTGTGTCACCGAATCCACGGTCGAGTGTATCGCCGAGTGTGAGACCAAGTGCGACGCTACATGCACGACCGAGTGCGACATCATCCCCGCCGACATCGCCGCTGAGGCCCACGCGGTCAAGGCCAAGATGGAGGAGATCAGGGAAAAGATCAAGGCCAAGGAAGGCTTAGAGGACATGGAGGATGAGTGGTGGGCTGACCTCTACCAGGAGCTGCTCGAGCTAGCCGACCTGACCGAGGAGGCCGAGCTCCAGGCCAAGGTCGCCGAGATCAAGGAGAAGCTCGATGCCCTAGACGAGTATCTCGAGGAGCACATCGCGGCAGTGGAAGAGGACATCCCTGTAGAGGTCAAGGAATTTATCGATACTGACCCAGCAGCTAAGATTGAGGCCATCGGGGATGCAATTGGAGGATGGACAGACACAGGCTTAGTGAAGCTTGTCGAGGACTTCGAGGATGAGACCATATGGGCAGATGTGGCTGATGCGTTCACCGCTCTCCTGGCCCTCTTCACTGATGACTTCGTCCAGACTGGCGGAGTAACCTACTATAAGCCCGACGTCCTAGCTGCGCAGGCTGAGTGGGAGAATATCAGGGATAAGGTCTCCAGCCTCAGTGCGATAGCCGATGAGCTTGCAGCCAAGACCAATAAGGTCGTCTTCACTAACAGAGTAGAGGGGCTTGTTGATGATCTGGTAGAGGCCTTCGTGGCCAGCGATCTCGATGCGATGAGGGCCGCTCTCAATGCTCTCAATGACTTCCTCGATGAGCTCAACGAAGAGCTCGATGACCTCGAGGCTATCGCAACCGAGCTGAAGGCCGAGTACAAGCCGTTCATGCTGATGCAGCTCGGTCAGGGGCCTGGGCCCGATCCATACTTGGTCACAGAGTGGCTAAGTGACCAGGATCTGGATATCAGCAAGCTCGCTCCTGGCGGTGAGATCTACACGATCAATGACACAATTACAAGTATTAAGGCAGACAAGGACGAGATCGAGGACGACCTGGACGAGATCAAGGACAAGTATGAGAACATAGACTACGTCAAGGAGATCATCTCCGAGAAGCACGAGGCTGAGGAGGAGTTACAGAAGATCCC
>CAZCTZ010000045.1:0-10249 GCA_964501855.1 uncultured Thermotogae bacterium | reverse complement strand
TCCTCCCTGGTTGAGGGCGATTTGGTTTGAAAGCTAGCCGCCTCGGAGGAGCTCGTCGATCCGCCGGGCGCGGAGGAGCTCCTCATCCAGCTTGAAGTGGAGCTCCGGGGTGTGGCGCAGGTCCAGCCGGCGGGCCAGCTCCGACCGGAAGAAGCCCCGGTCGCGCTCGCAGAGGGCCAGGACCTCCTCGGGCTGGGATTCGCCGGGGATGTCCAGCAGGACGGTGGCATGGCGGCCGTTGGCCGAGAGCTTGACTGCGGTGACCGTCACCAGGGCGAGCCGGGGGTCACGGGTCTCGAACTCGAAGATCAAGCTCAGCTCGCGCTTGATCGTCTCCTGGAGGCGCTCCACCGTCCGCTTGCCCATGCTCTTTTTGTTTTTGAATCAGAGGAGCTCGATCTCCCAGTCCTCGACCAGCACCTGAGGGTCGCGCTCGATCAGCTCGACCAGCTTGGCGAGGATCCGGCTGTTGAGCCCGCCGTCGTTGGAGACCAGCGCCGCGCCGAGCTCCGCCCGCTGGCGGTCATCGAGCGCGCCGATCTCGGCGATCGAGACGTTGAATTCGCCTCTCACCCGGGTGATGAGCCCCTTGATGATCGCGCGCTTCTCCTTGAGGGTGGTGACAGCGGGGAGGTGGAGCTTGATCCTGATCGTTCCGACCCTCATCCCTTTCGATTCGATCCCAGCTGACGCTTCGCTCCCGGTCCGGTAGCCTACCTCGAGCCTGATCTTACCGGAGGGGTGAGGCCGGGCTCGACCTTCCGCAGGATGAAGACCTCGAGGAGGTCACCTACCTGGACATCGCTCCAGTTCTCGATCCGCAGGCCGCACTCCCTCCCCTGCTCGACCTGCTCCACGTCGCGGTCGTAGCGGCGCAGGCTCCGGATCGGCCCGCGGAAGACCTCCGTCCCGTTCCGCAGCACCCGCACGTGGGCCTTCCGGCTCACCACCCCTTCGCGCACGTAGCAGCCGGCGACCACCCCGACCCGCGGGATGTTGAAGACCTGCTTCACCTCGGCCAGTCCGAGCCGGACCTCCTCGAACTTGGGGGCGACGGCGCTCTGGAGGAGGCGCTCGATCGCCTCAGTCAGCTCGTAGATGATCTCGGACTGCTTGATCGCCACCCCCTCGGCTTGGGCGAGCTCCGCGGCCTTCTTGTCCACCTCGACCCCGAAGGCGATGATCAGCGCGCTGCCCTCCGCGGAGGAGGCGAGCAGGACGTCGTTCTCGCTGACGTTGCCCACCCCGGCGTGGATGACCTCCTGCTCGATCCCCTCGACCTTGATCCGCCGCAACTCCGCTTGGAGGGCCTCGAGCGCGCCGACCGTCTCGGCCTTCAGGATCAGCTTGAGCGTGCGGGTCCTGGCCTTGCGCAACTGCTGCTGGAAGAGCTCCATCGGGGAGAGGCGGCTCCGCTCCAGCCGCCTCTGGCGCTCCTCCTCCTTGCGGCGTTCGGCGAGCTCGCGGGCCTCGTTTAAGCTCTTGAGCACCTCGAGCTTGACCCCCGCGGGCGGGACCTCCGAGAGGCCGAGGATCTGGGCGGCTGAGCCCGGCGGGGCCTCCTTCATCGGGCGGCCATGCTCGTCCAGGAGCGACCGGATCCGGCCGTAGGCCGTCCCCGCGACGACGATGTCCTGCGCACGGAGCGTCCCATCCCGGATGATGACGGTCGCCACCGGCCCCTTCGCCGGGTCGAGGTAGCTCTCGATGATGATCCCCTCGGCTTTCTTGGCCGGATCGGCCCGCAGGTCGGCCATCTCCGCGACCAGCAGGATCATCTCCAAAAGGTCGTCGACGTTCTCGCCGGTGAGCGCGGAGATCGGGACCATGACTGTCTCGCCGCCCCACTCCTCGGGGACGAGCCCCTCCTTGGCGAGCTGCTCCTTCACCCGGTCAGGGTTGGCCTCCCGCTTGTCGATCTTGTTGATGGCGACAATGATGGGGACATTCGCCGCCCGAGCGTGGGCGATTGCCTCCTTCGTCTGGGCCATCACCCCGTCGTCGGCAGCTACTACTAGGATCACGATGTCGGTCGCTTGGGCCCCACGGAGGCGCATCTGGGTGAAGGCGCGATGACCGGGGGTGTCGATGAAAGTTATTTTTTTGCCGTCATATTCCACCTGGTAGGCGCCGATCGACTGGGTGATCCCGCCGACCTCCCTCTGGGCGACGCGGGTCTTGCGGATGTAGTCCAGGAGGGTAGTCTTGCCGTGATCGACGTGGCCGAGGACGGCGACGATCGGCGGGCGGGGGACCCCGGCTTTCGGCTTCTCCCTCTCCTCAGGCTTTGCCGGCCTGGGCTTGGGCTCCTCAGCGGGCTTCTCCTCGACCTTGGCCTTGGTCTTGGGTTCAGGAGCCTCCTTGACTTTAGCCTCGGCCTCGGCTTCAGCTTCGGCCTTGGGCTTAGGTTTGAGTTTGGGCTGGGGCTGGGCAGCGAAGAGCTCCTTGATCACCTGATACTCTTCCTCCTCTATGGTATGGAAGGGATTGTTCTTCTCGATCCCTAGCTCCTTGAGGATCGCGAACATCTCCTGGGTCGAGATGCCCATCTCCTTCGCTGCCTCGTAGACCCTCAGCTTCGCCATCGCCCTCTCCTGAGCAAGGTAAGGTCAGGTTGACTTACTATACTAAACCGCTATGGCATTGTCAATTCCCCGCCCTCCTTCCAGATGGCTCCGGATCTGCCCTGCCAGGCTCCAACGGCCTCGAAACTGACCCCCTCACGCTCAGGTATGTGAGGCGTAGGAGCTTGAGAGCGAGATGGGCGGAGAAAGAGAAAGAGAAAGGAGACAAGGAGAGGAGGGGTCAGCAGTGAAGTGGATCTACATACAAGTGCAGGGCCGGTGCGGCCTAGCGGCGATCATGATTCCTCGGTGGATCACCGTCTCCGAGCTCAAGCTCCTCCTCGGGCTCAACCGCCGGAGCAACCTGTTCATCCCATCCCACTTCCTCCCCCTCCCCGGCGAGGCCCGGCTTCACCAGCTGGTCGACGATTTTGAGACGGTCTACGTCGAGCTAGACAATTGCCCTGGCGTTTAGCTTTAGCCAGCAGGGGAATATCTGACTAAAGCCCTGGATAACACCCCAGTTGAGGCGCTCGAGCTCCGCCTACCCTCACTCACACTCAGCTCCAGCTTGGGCTCCTCGGTCGTGGACCGGGCTCAGCTCAGCTCAGCCCAGCTCAGCCGCCCCTCGCTGCAGCCCGACGGAGACGTCCTCCTCCACCTGGGCGATCGAGGTCATCCCCGGGATGACGGTGCTCACCCGGGGGTCCTCCAGGACGAAGCTCAGCAGCCTCGTTGCGCCATACTTGGGGATCAGGCTCCGCCACCTCCTCCCCCGCCGGGGCTGCTCGACCAGCGGCTTCTTGATGATCACCCCCACATCGTGCTCCTCAGCGGTGGCGAAGACCCCGCCCGGGGCGGCCGCCTCCTGGAACTCGATGTTGTATGAGGGCTGGACGGTGTCGAACTCGTCGGTCTTTATCGCCTCGACCAGCACCTCGAGCTCCAGGGGGTTGTGGCCGCCGGTGAGCCCGATGAACCTCACCAGCCCTTGAGCTTGGAGCTCACGGAGGCCCTCGAGCGCGCCGCCCTCATCCAGGATCTGATCCAGGTCGTCCAGGGAGCCGACGGCGTGGAGCTGGACCAGGTCGATATAGTCGGTCTGGAGCCGCTCGAGGCTCCTCCGGACGAGCCTCTTCGCCGTCTCCTTGCTCCAGGGGCGCTCGCGCCAGTCCCTCCGTGAGCGGGAGTCATACCGCTCCACCTTGGTGGCGATGATCAGCGACTCGCGGGGATAACCCTGGATCGCCTGGCCGATCCGCAGCTCGCTCCGGCCGTAGGTGGGCGCGGTGTCGAAGAAGTTCACCCCGAGCTCGATCGCCCTCCGGAGTAGCTTGACCGCCAGCGGGTCGTGCTCCTCCTCACCGCCGCCGATCGGCCCGCCGCCGAAGCCGACCGCTGAGACCATGAGCTCAGTGCGGCCCAGCCGGCGCAGCTCCATCGCTGTGCCAGGTTCAGCCTGGAGCCGGCCCAGGCCTAAGGCCAGGCTCGGCCTCCCCATGAGTGCAGCTCCGACCGCGAACCCCAATGACTGGAGGAACCTACGACGGGTCATCCTCACCGAGGCTAGCTTGCGGCCTTGATCCATCCTGATCACCTCATCCGATGATAGGCCAACCCGGCCAGGGGAATCAATAAGATGTGAGATCGGTGGCAAAGGGCGAAGACATAAAGCAAGGAAGGGCCGGCGGCGAGGCGAGAGAGGGGATTGCCCGCCGGGTCCCCTGGTGCTATGCTTTATGCTATCCCAGCTAAGCTGGACCGAGCCGAGCGAGGTGCGAGCTCACCTGATCGGGATGGCCCTAGGCGCGGACAAACAGGTGATCATGTTCGGCGGGAAGGGCGGCGTGGGCAAGACGACCTGCGCCAGCGCCACCGCGCTGCACTACGCCAAGCAGGGGCTGAGGACCCTGGTGATCTCCACCGATCCCACCCCCTCGCTCGCCGACATCTTCGAGCTCGAGGTTGAACCGGAGCCGGGGCCGGGAATCGGCTCCGCGAAGGCGGGGAGGCCCCCGGGGGAGCCCCTCCAGGTGGCGGAGGGGCTCCCGCTTTACCTGCTTGAGCTCGGCCCGGAGGAGATCAAGGAGCTTTGGGATCGCAAGTTCGGGCGGGAGGTCTACGAGGTCTTCTCCAGCTTCGTTGACATCGAATACGACGAGTTCGTCGAGTTCATCACCACGGTGCTCCCCGGGCTGGGCGAGGAGTTCATGGTGGATTACATCAGGGAGCTGGCCCGCTCCGGCGTCTACGATAAGCTCGTCTGGGACACCGCCCCTTTGGGCCAGACGATCGGCCTGCTCAGGATGCCCGCCCTCTTGGGTGAGCACCTCCGGGCGGCCCCGCGGATCTACTCCCGGCTGCGGGTGAGCCCCCGGAGCCGGCGCTCCGTGCTGGAGATCCTCCGGGGGTGGGAGGCGCTCTCCGAGGAGGACCTCCGGTTCCTCAGGGAGGAGGTCGAGCTGGCCATGGTCACCATCCCCGAGGCGCTCGCCGTCCGCCAGCTGGGGCGGACGATCGCCGAGCTCGAGAAATACGGGCTCAAGTTCACCTGGCTGATCGTGAACAACGTCATCCGAGCTGATGCCAAGCGCAAGGGGGAGTTCCTCCAGCGGAAGGCCCGCCAGCAGCGGGCTCACCTGGAGCTCCTCCGGCGGAGCTACGGCCACCTCAGGCTGGTCGAGCTGCCCCTCTTCCCCTATGAGATCACCGGGCTGGAGCGCCTGGAGGAGGTCCGCCGGGCCCTTATTGGCCCTGCTCCTCCTTCCCGAGGTCCTTGGTGATCTCCCGGAGGAAGCGCTCCACCTCGGGTGAGAGCTGGACCCGCCTGCCCTTGAGCCGCTCCTCGTAGAGCGCCTCGAGCTTGGCCACCACCGGTTTTAGCTCCGGCTTCATCTCGAGGATGCGGTCCAGGTTCCGGCGCTGCTCCTCGGCCTTGGCGATCGCCTGTTCGGTGACGAGGACCTCGTCGTAAAGGGAGGAGAGGACCTCCAGCAGGCGGACCACCCCCATGTGGTCCTCCTCCACCTGGACGTAATGCGGCAGGGAGACGATGAACCACAGGCTCTCCATCCCCCGCTCCGGAGCCCGTTGGTTGAGCAGGTAGACGATGCTCGTCGGGCCCTGGTAGTCGCTCGGCTGGACCCCCGCCCGTGCCAGCGCCCGCTCGGCCGCCTCCCCCAGGGCCCCGCCGGTCACCAGGAGCGGGCGGGTGTGCGGGACCATGTCATACATGCTCCCTAGGAGGGCATACCGGCGGACGCCGAGCGCGCTGAGGAGCTCCAGGAGCCCCTCCACGTAGGCCTCCCCTTGCATGTGCGGCTCGAGGAGGTGGAGGAAGAGGAAGTCCGGCGGCTCCTCCCGCCTCGCGTAGCGGAGCTCGATGTTCGGCAGCCGCACCTTGCGCACACCCTGGTCGAAGTAGATCATCGGCCGGTAGCGGGTGAAGTCGAAGAACTCACCCGGGCGGGCGAGCCGCCCCAGCTCGCGCGCGCCGAAGCGCCCCTCCAGCTCGGCGAGGAGCAGGCTGCCCACCTGGTTCACGTCCACCCAGGGCCTGAGGATCGCCAGGGCGTGGGGCTCCCTCAGCTCGGGGAGCTCCGCCCTCTCACGATCGCCTTCAAGCACGAGTTCCAGCTCAAGCTCGCCGAAACGCCTCTTCATCTTCATGATCGATGATAATCGGACTTAGAACTCGGATCGGATGGGATGATCTCCGTGCCCGCCTCGCCGAGGAGTGCTGAGTATCCCCTCTCCAGCGAGGTGATGATCGCCCTCCTCCCGCCGCCCTCGAGGAACCGGATCGCGGCCTCCACCTTGGGTCCCATACTCCCCGGGGGGAAGTGGCCCTCCCTCAGGTAGCGCTTGGCCTCCTCGACGGTGAGCCGGTGGAGGTCTATCTGCTCCGGGGTACCATAATTCAGGGCGACGAACTCGACGTCGGTGAGCTCGAGGAGGACCTCCGCGCCCAGGCGGATGGCCAGAAGCGCCGAGGCGAGGTCCTTGTCGATCACCGCGGCGACCCCCTCCAGATGGCCACCTTCACCCTCACCCCCGCCCCTGCGGATGCGGACCACGGGGATGCCCCCACCGCCGCAGGCGATCACGATCTGGCCGGCCTCGAGGAGCGCCCGGATCGCGGCCTCCTCGAGGATCTCCACTGGCTCGGGGGAGGGGACGACCCGCCGCCAGCCGCGCTCGCTGTTTGCCACCTTCTTGATGACGTAGCCCTGCCGGCGGAGCTCCTCCGCGCGGGCCTCATCGTAGAAGGGCCCGATCGGCTTCGTCGGCTCCTGGAAGGCCGGGTCGCGCTCGTCCACCAGGACCTGGGTGATCACGGTCGCCACCGGCCGGGGGAGGCCCAGCTCAGCCAGCTCCTCCTGGAGCTTCTGCTGGATGAGGTAGCCGAGCTGGCCCTGGGTCATCGCCCCGCAGACGTCGAGCGGCATCGGCGGGACGAGCTGGGCGGCGGCCTCCTGCTGGATGAGGAGGTTCCCCACCTGGGGCCCGTTCCCGTGGGTGAGGACGACCCGGTAGCCCTCGGCGATGATCCTGGCGATCTGGGCGCATGAGCGCTCGACCGCCGCTCGCTGCTCCTCGATCGTCCCCCGGATCGCGTTCCCTCCCAGGGCGATGACGATCGTCTCCATCCCCATCGCGGCTTTCATGTCATCTCATATCACATCACATCATGAGCCCGCGGCACCCGCTTCCTCGACCTTGATCAGGTTGGTGATCCCCCGGACGCCGAAGGGCACCCCCGCGGTCACCACCGCTCGCTCTCCCGCCTCGAGCCAGCCCCGCTCCCGCGCGGTCGCCACCGCGAGGCGGACCATCTCGTCGGTCGCCTCGGTGAAGGGCATCAGTAGGGGCTGGACGCCCCACACCAGCGCGAGTTTGTTCTGAACCCGAGGGGAAGGAGTGACGGCGATGATCGGCGAGGGTGGCCGGAGCTTGGCGATGAGTTTCGCCGTCGAGCCCGATCTGGTCGAGGTGATGATCACCGCGTCCAGGTCCCGGGCTAGCTCACACGCCGCTCGGCCGATCGCCTCGGCTACGGACATGGTCGCTGGCTCGGATGCGGATGAGCCGTCCACCGGTGCTGGGGTCGGCGCCGGCCGGCGGAGCGCCCGCAGGAAGGGGTAGTCCTCCTCGACCGCCATGGCGATCTTGGCCATCATCGAGACCGCCTCGACGGGGTAGCGCCCCGTGGCCGTCTCCTCCGACAGCATCACCGCATCGGTCCCATCGAGGATGGCGTTGGCCACGTCCGTCACCTCGGCGCGGGTCGGCCGCGGGGAGGCCACCATCGACTTCAGCATCTGGGTGGCGGTGATCACCGGCTTTCCCGCGCGGTTGGCCAGCCGGATCAAGCGCTTCTGCACCAGGGGGAGCCGCTCCAGCTCGATCGCCAGCCCGAGGTCCCCCCGGGCGACCATCAGCCCGTCGGCCGCCTCGAGGATCTCCTCGATGTTCTCGAGCGCCTCACGGGTCTCGACCTTGGCGATAAGCTCCACCTCCTCATCGCCGATGGCCTCCCGTAATTTTCTCAAGTCGGCGGCGCACCGGACGAAGGAGGCCGCTACATACTCCACCTGGAGCTCACGGGCGAGTTGGAGGTCCTCCAGGTCGCGCTCGCTCAGGGGCGGCAGCCCCAGGCTCACCCCCGGCACGCTCAGCCGCTTCCCCTCGGCTAAGAGGCCATCATTCAGCGCGGTGCACTCCACCTGCTCCGATCCCGGCCGGACGGCGACCACCTCCAGCTCGAGCTCGCCGTCGCCGACGATGATCCTCGCGCCGGGGCGGAGCTTGGAGGCGAGGTCGTGGCTGATGGGGACCTCGCCCTCCGCTACGAGCCCGAGGAAGTCGCCCCACCTCAGGGTGAGCCGCTGGCCACGCTTCACCTGGAGCTTCCCCTCGGCCAGCCGGCCGATCCGGACCTCCGGCCCACGGGTGTCCAGGATGATCGCCAGCGGCCTTCCCATCTGGACGGCTAAGGCCCGCAGCTCCTCGATCACCCGCCGGTGGAATTCCCGCTCGCCGTGGGAGAGGTTGAGCCGAGCGGCGTCCATCCCCGCCTGGAGCAGCCCCGCTAGGGTCTCCCTGGAAGCGGAGGCCGGCCCGATCGTGGCCACGATCTTCGTCCGCCGGAGGTGCGGGTGCGTGGAGGTGGAGCCCTTCCCTTTCCCTCTCATGCTCTAAGTTTACCATCTTCAGGGCGGAGGAGGCCAGGGGCTAGGGCTCGTTTGAGCCCGCTCCGATCAAAGCCCGAGCTGATCTGGATCATGGTCCGGCCACCCTGAGGGGGCCTATAATCCGCCTAGCTTTCAGGAGGGAGGCCCTATCGAGTTGGTCGAGGTCCTGGAGCACGAGCTGCTCATCCTCGGGACGGGGCTCGCCGGGCTGCGAGCGGCCCTGGAGGCGCTGCGGGCCTCCAAGGGCGAGCTCGACGTGGCCCTGATCTCCAAGGTCCAGCTCATGCGGGCCCACTCCGTGGGCGCGGAGGGGGGGACCGCTGCCGTGCTGCGCGCGGATGAGGGCGACAGCTTCGAGCTGCACGCCTGGGACACCATCAAGGGGAGCGACTTCCTCGCCGATCAGGATGCGGTCTTCCGGTTCGTGGAGGCGATGCCCCGGGAGATCCTCCAGCTCGAGCACTGGGGGATGCCCTGGTCGCGCCGACCCGACGGGAAGATCGACCAGCGGCCCTTCGGCGGGCACAGCTTCCCCCGGGCGACCTACGCCGCGGACAAGACCGGCTTCTTCGAGATGCAGACCCTCTACGATACCCTCCAGAGATACAGCGGCTGGACCCGCTACGATGAGTGGTTCGTCACCTCGCTGATCGTGGAGGACGGTCTCTTCCGCGGGCTGACGGCGCTCGACCTTGCTAGCGGGAAGCTCTACCTCGTGCGGGGGAAGGCGCTCATCCTGGCGACCGGCGGCGCCGGGCGGATCTACGGCTTCACCACCTACGCCTTGTCGGTGACCGGCGATGGGCTGGCGATGGCCTACCGCGCGGGGCTGCCCCTCGAGGACATGGAGTTCGTCCAGTTCCACCCCACCGGGCTCGTGCCCTCGGGCATCCTGGTCTCGGAGGCGGCCCGCGGCGAGGGCGGTTATTTGATTAACAAGGACGGCGAGCGGTTCATGGCCAAGTATGCCCCCGAGCGGATGGAGCTCGCCCCGCGGGACATCATCTCCCGGGCGATGATGACCGAGATCGAGGCAGGGCGGGGCTTCCCCGGCCCCGACGGGCTCGACTACCTCCTGCTCGACCTGCGCCACCTCGGCGCGGAGCGGATTAACGAGCGGCTGCCGTTCATCAGGGAGCTGGCGATCCACTTCGCCGGGATCGACCCCATCCGCGAGCCGATCCCCGTCCGGCCGGTGGCCCACTACACCATGGGCGGGGTCGAGACCGATATCGACGGCCGCACCCGGGTGGAGAACCTCTGGGCCGCGGGCGAGGTGGCCTGCGTATCGATCCACGGGGCGAACCGCCTGGGGACGAACTCCACCGCTGAATGCCTCGCTTACGGGAGGATCGCGGGCGCGGAAGCGGCCAGATACCTCACCAAGGAGCGAGCCCTCCCCCTGCCCGAGATCGACCTGAAGCTGGCAGAGGAGGAAGAGGAGCGGGTCTTCGGACTGCTGGAGGGGCGCGGTCGGGGCAGGGGCAGGGA
>CAZCTZ010000044.1:0-10365 GCA_964501855.1 uncultured Thermotogae bacterium | reverse complement strand
CCGCCGGGCAATAATTTTCCCGCGTTTGAGCTCCTCCAGGAAGCGGCTCATCGCCGGCCCGGCGGACCAGGCATACCTGGCCCTGGGCTGGGCAGTCACGTGCGGCACCTGCGCGAACTCCTCCTTCGATAGCTTCCTCCCTCGCGGCTCGGTGATCATCGTTGTTACCTCCTTCGCAGCACGATCACGCTGGAGAACTGCATCAGGTCGCCCCAGGCCTGGGCCACACCCGTCACGGGGTCGTTCTTCACCTGGCGCTTGCCGGCCTTCCGGGCGAGCTGCCAGTAGATCTCGCCCACCTTGATCCCCAGGGTGGCCGCGATGGGGTTCCCCACCCCGAGGAGGCCCCCGCTGGGGCAGACCGGCAGCCTTCCGTCGCGCTGGGTCACCCCCTCGCGGGTGAGCTTGGCCGCCTCGCCCGGCTCACACAACAAGAGCCCCTCCATGTGCTGCAGCTCCTTGTAGTTGAAGGGGTCGTAGGGCTCAGCTACATGGATCTCTTTTGCAGGGTCCTTGATCCCGGCCATCCTGTAGGCCTGCTGAGCGGCGCGGGCCAAGAATTTAGGAAAAGCAAGGTCCCGGTTGGTCCACATCGTGGTGTCGATGCACCAGCCGACGCCATCGATGGTCACGATCCTGTCCGGGACGAGCTCACGGGCCACGTCCAGGCTGGCCAGCACCAGCGCGCTCGCGCCGTCGGAGGGCGGGCTGATGTCCAATCGGCGGACGGGCAAGGCCATCGGCTCGGAGTTCAAGACATCCTCCACTGTAATTTTAGGATCGGCGAGCTGCGCGCAGGGGTGGTCGACCGCGTTCCGCTTGTTCTTCACCGAGACGAGGGCGATGTCCTCCTTCTTCACGTTGTATACGTGCATGTAGCGCTGCATCTCCATCGCGAAGATCCAGACCAGATTGGGCTTCAAGGGCCGGTCGAGGATGGGGTCCCAGATGTGGGCGAAGACCGACTGGGCGTGCGGCCGGGCGCTCGACATCTTCTCCTCGCAGACCACAAGGACGATGTCGAATAGCCCAGAGGCGACGTGCCACCAGCCGGCGATCGGGGCCATCACCGCCGTCCCCCCGCCGGTGTAGACCCTCATATAAGGCCTGTTCGCCCCGCCGGCGCCGTCTAAAAGGTTCTCCCCTTTCTTGTGGATCCCGTCGAACGCGTCCGGTGCCGTGCCCAGGACCACCGCGTCCACATCCTCCAGCGAGAGGCCCGCCTCATCAAGGGCCTGCTTGGCCGCCTCCCAGGCGAGTTCCTTCCCCGTTTCCATGAGGCGCGAGGCGAACACCGTCATCCCCGCGCCGATCACCGCCACCTCTCTCAGCCTTGCCATGATGAGCTGTGCGCTAGGCTAGCACCTCCTGAAGATCGCCACTGCGCCGGTGCCGTGAGGGACGCCCCGCCAGGACTGGGCCAGCCCCACCTCCGGTTCGTCCACCTGCCGGCCCTGGGCCTCGCCCCGGAGCTGCAAGATGATCTCCAAAGCCCGCGCGAGGCCGCCGGCCTCGACGAGGTCGCCCATCCCCAGTGAGCCGCCGCTCAGGTTCACCGGCAGCTCGCCGTCCCGCCCCAGGGCGCCCTCGAGGAGGAGCTGGCCTGCCTCGCCGGGGCGGGCCAGCCCCAGCGCCTCGAGGTGCTGCAACTCCTTGTAGGCGAACCGGTCGTCGACCTCCACCAGGTCGAGCTCCCCCAATGGGTCCTTGATCCCCGCCTGCTGGTAAGCAGCTTGAGCGGCCCGGCGGGCATACTCCGCATCGGGGAACCGCGAGCCGATCCAGGGCGACTCGGACCACCAGCCGATGCCCTCCAAGAACACAGGCTTATCGCTCAGCCGCCGGGCTAGCTCCCCCTCCGCCAGGACGAAGACGATCGCGCCGTCGGCCAGCGGGGCGATCTCCAATTCCTTCAAGGGATCGAAGAGGTAAGGCGAGCCCATCACATCGTCCATCGAGAGCTTGGCACCGAAGGGCGCTAGCGGATTCCTCAGGGCATTTCCCTTGTTTTTTGCCACCACCGCAGCGCACTCCTCCTCGGTAGTCCCCGTCCACTCGAGGTATTCACGCATCTCCAGACCGGCCACGTAGTAGGGGTGGCCGCCGAGCGGCGCCTCGTAGACCGGATCGAAGGCGAACAAGACCACGTCCTCGTAGGTCAAGAGGTCCGAGATCTTGCTGTGGGCCTCGACGACCACGATATCGAACAGCCCCGACTTGATCTGCATGTAGGCGGTGGCGAGGCCCTGGAGGCCGTCCCCGGCGACGGTGACCATCGGCCGGAGGGCCCCACCGAGCTGATCCGGGGTGAACTCGTCGAAGATCGCAAAGCCCTCCCAGTAGTCCTCCGCGCAGGTGATGAAGCTGTCCACGTCCCGGCGGGGGTCGATCCCCGCGTCCTCGAAGGCCCGGACCGCGGCCTCGAAGGTGAGCTCCTTCCAGCTCAGGTCCGGGGTGACCGAGTTGAAGTTGGTGTAGCCGACGCCGATGATGGCCACCTCTCTCCCCCTCATCTTCATCTCGATCTCGGGCTCCCTATCCCACCTCACCTTCCTTCCCTCTTTCTTCCTTCTCTTCCCTTCTCCTTCTCTTTTTCTTCCTTCCTCGCCCCACCTCGGAGCTCCTAGCCCTGGAGGAAGATCCTGGTGAAGATCGGCAGGAGCGCCCCCGTGATCAGGGTGCCGAGGAGCGCCCCGGCGATGACGTCCGAGGGGTAGTGCTCCCGGACGTAGATCCGTGAGAGGCTGATGAACCCCGCGAGGAAGTAGATCCCCACCTGGGCCCACAGGATCGGGTAGAAGTGGGCCACTATCAGCGCTATCCCGAAGGCGACGGCAGCGTGCCCCGAGGGGAAGGAATACCGCTCGAGGACCCAGGAGCGCAGCGGCACGGGGAAGGGGATCGGCCGCTCGCGCTTGAAGTAGAGCTTGATCAGGGTGTAGATCACGACGTTGATGATGGTGATCCCCAGACCGATCAGCACGTAGCGGCGATTCCGCTCCCCCAGGAACATCAACGGGAGGGCCAGCCCGCCCCAGAGGACCCCATCCCCGAGGTAGGTAGCGGCGACGAACACCCGCTCCAGTCGGGCGAGCAAGGGGCTATTGCTGATCCAGTCCAAGCTGCGCTCATCCAAGGCCGCGAGGAGCGAGGGCACCTGCCTGAGCCTGAGGCGATAGACCGACCGGGCTAGCCTCCTCTTCCTCACCAAGACCGAGCCCTTCGTGCCCCTACTGCCCTTGTTAGCGCTGGAGATCGCGATCACCTCTTGGGATTTCCGTTGGAGATCGGGAACAGATCTAAAATCAGATTATACCCGATGAGGGCTTGCCGGCGGCAAATTGTCTCGCTTGGAAGAGGAAGGCCTCCACCCTCGTCTTCAAGTTCGTCTGCTTCTGCCCGTCGAAGGTGAGGTTGAGCCAGGGCACGTTCCCGTGGTCCTTGCGCACCAGCGAGGAGACCGCGCTCACCATCGTCCCCGGCATGCAGGAGAACGGCAGGGTGTTGATGATCCCCGCGGCGCCCTTGGCGATGTAATCGACGGCCTTACCCACATCGAGGACCGGCTCACCCCGGTAGACCTCCTTGATGTAGGGGTCGCTGTTCCGGATGAGCTGGGCCACCCGCGGCTCGCGCAGCTCCGGCGGGGTGAGCGCCCCGTTGAACCTCCGGGCGAGCTTCTCCTCGCCGCGGAGCTGCCAAAGGTTCTCCAGCCAGGTGTTGACCACCTTGAAGAACTCCCGCCGCTCCAAGCTGTCCTGGATCTTCTTCCGGTTGGTGTAGTAGAACCACTCGCAGACGGGGGCGACGCGGACCTCGCCGCCGAGCTCCTCGACCATCCGGACGATCTGGCAGTTGCCGAAGTCGTTGGCTCTGATGTAGATTTCGCCGACGATCCCGATCAGCGGCCGCCGCTCCTCGCGGACGCGGATCGCCTCGAACCGCCGGACGATGCTATCGAGCCGCTCGAGGAGCCGCTTGCGGCCGCCCTCCGCGAGGCTCTCCTGGATCAGGCGGAGGCACTCCCGGTAGACCCGGTCGGTCTCCCCCCGCTCGAGCTCGTAGGGTCGGGTCTTCCAGAGGAGCTTCTGGAGGAGGTCCACCGCCAGGAGCCCATACCAGACGGTCTTTCTGAACTCCTGCCCCAGGTCCTTGATCGTGTAGGAGTCGTAGGACTCGACCGAGATCATGTCCACCTCATACCCCAGCGAGGAGAAGATCAGCTTCTGCACGTTGTAATATTGGCCGAACCGGCAGGGCCCGCAAGAGGTGGGCATGAAGAGCGCCGACCGCTCGGGGTCGAACTCCGGCGACTCCAGCAGCTTTAAAAATTCACCGGTGGTGAGGACGAAGGGGAGGCACTCGCCCCCGCTGGCGTATCTCCTCCCGTATTCCAGGGTCTTCTCGTCATGTGGCGGGAGGATCTCGCCCTTGATCCCGCACCAGGCGAGCGCCCCGATGAAGGCGTAGCAGTGATCGGCCATGTAGGGGATGTAGATCGTCTTGCGGCGGTCGAACTCCCGCTTGGCCGTCGGCGCGACCTCGATCCGCTCGAGCGCCATGGTCAGCTCACCTCCGCTCTAGCTCCAGCTTTAGCTTTGGCTTCGGCTTCAGCAGCCGTAGTAGTGGCCCCAGGCCGAGAAGGGGAAGGCGCCAAGGTGGCATAGGAGAGCGAGTCGAGGAAGGCCTCCAACCGGGTGAGGACCCCGGCGTCGGCGGAGTGCTCGTCCAGCTCGAGGAAGAGGAGCGGCTCCTCCCGGAGGAGGTGCCGCACGTGGTGGACGATGAAGGAGTCCGGCCCGCACATGAAGTGCGAAAGGTAAACCCCGTGGAGATAGGGCGTCCTTCGGATCAGCTCCGCGGCGCACAGGATCCGCTTGCCGCAGTTCCAGTGGACCGCGGAGAACGGCCGCCAGTCGACCTCCTCCAGCGGGAGGAAGTCCACCGGGAAGGGGATCGCGCCCATCTCCCGCAGCTTGGCCGGGACGTCCAGGTTGAGCCCCCGGTCGCAGCTATTGTAAGAGCGGGCGAGGATCACCACCCCGAGCCGCCTCGGGCCGATGAGCTTGAGCGCCTCCCTGCCGAGCTGGCGGCAGCTCCGCTCGAACTCCCGCTGGGCCGCCCAGGCCCGCCGGATCGCCTCCCTCGTTCTCCTCGGTGGGCAGCCGAGCCGCGCTCCGAGCTGCAATAGCTCCCGGTGGAGCTTCCTCGGCCGGTAGAAGTGGAACGCGTCCTGGAGGACCTCCACCGGCAGGGTGGAGAAGTCGAACTGGCCGTTGGCGATGTAGGGTGCGGCTTGGATGAGCGGGCAGTTGTGGTTGACCTGGGTGGTGAGCCCCTCGAAGTCCGAGTCGATCATCGCCGGCAGGAAGAGGTAGTCCAGCTTCTCGCCCAGGAGGGCCTTGATATGCCCGTGGACCACCTTCGATGGGAGGCAGCAGAGCGCGGTGGCCCCCTGGACCGAGATCTTGAGCAGCTCGCGGTCGGTCCGGGGCGAGAGGACCACCTCGTAGCCCAAGCTGGTGAAGAACTCCCGCCAGAAGGGGAACTTCTCCCAGGTGAGCAACGCTCGGGGGATCCCGATCCGCCCGCGCTTCCCCTTCCCCCGCACTCGCCCTTGGGGCTCATACCGCAAAAGGCCGTCGCGCTCGCCCGCCTCCCTCCCCCAGAGGAGCCGCTCGCGCTCGCTGAAGAGGTCGGGAAGCTCCTTCAGCAGGGGGCTCCGCGACCGGTGGAGCTCGTCGAACTTGCCGCACCGCGAGCCGTAGTAGAACGACTGGCCGTCGGTGAAGGTCACCTTCTTTATCTCGCAGACGTTGGCGCAGGCGCGGCAGGTGAAGTGGGAGATCTCATAATTGCGATCGAGGTCGAACCCCCGGAAGTTGGTCCGGGGGCGCTTCCCGTCCCCTTGGCGCTCACGCTCCTTCTGCTCCCGGACGAGGAGCGCCACCCCGTAGGCGCCGGTCACATCGTGGTGGGGCGGGACGAGGACCTCCTTCCCGGTGAGCTGCTGGAAGGCCGCTAGGACGGCCTTGTTGTGGGCGACGCCGCCTTGGAAGAGGATCCGCTCGCCCAGGGGGCGGTTCCCCACCACCCGGTTCAGGTAGTTGTAGGCGATGGAGTAGGCCAATCCGGCGACCAGCTCCTCCTTGGAGGAGCCCCGCTGCTGGTAGTGGACCAGGTCCGACTCCATGAAGACGGTGCACCGCTCGCCGAGCGGCGCCGGGGTGGGGCACCGGAGGGCGATCTCGGAGAACTTCTCGATGGGGATCCCCAGCCGGGCGGCCTGCTCCTCCAGGAAGGAGCCGGTCCCCGCGGCGCAGGCCTTGTTCATCGCGAAGTCGACGATCGCGCCCTCCTTCAGCCGGATGAACTTGGAGTCCTGCCCGCCGATCTCGAAGACCGTGTCGACCTTCGGGTCGATCGCCACCGCAGCCGTCGCCTGGGCGGTGATCTCGTTCTTGACGAGGTCCGCTCCGACGAACTTGCCGATGAGCTCCCTCCCCGAGCCGGTCACACCCACGCCGATCACCTTCAGCCTCCCTCGGGTTTGGGAGTTGAGCTCCCTGAGCCCACGGCGGACCGCGCCCAGCGGGTCGCCCCGCGTCCGGAGATACACCCGCCCGAGCAGCCGCCCCTCGCGATCGATCGCCACCAGGTTGGTCGAGATGCTCCCGACGTCGATCCCGAGGTAGGCCTCCACCTGAGAATCTCCATCGCCATCCAGGGCCCTCTCCGGTAGGTGGAGCTCATCGGAGGTGGGCTTGAGGGCTAGCGGGGGGTGGGCCCCTCCCCGGGCCTCCCGCTCCCTCGCCCGCCGGAGGAGCTCCTCCCGGCGGGCCTCCCAGTCGAACTTATAATTGTAATTGGGCTCGGGCTTCGACTCCCTGGCGATGAGCGCCGTCCCGATCGCCGCCATCAGGACTTGATACTTGGGTATGATCAGCTCACCCGGCTTGAGCCCTAGGACCTCCTCGAAGGCCCGGACCATCCCGGCGTTCTTGGAGACGCCCCCCTGGAAGAGTATCGGCCGGCGGAACTCCTTCCCGCGGCCGATGTCGCTGCAGAAGTTCCTCGCCAGGGCGAAGCACAGCCCGGCGACGATGTCCTTGGTTTCGACCCCCACCTGCTGGAGGTGGATGATGTCCGACTTGGCGAAGACGGCGCACCGCCCGGCGATATACGGCGGGTTCTTCGACTCCAGCGCCAGCTTGGAGAACTCCTCGATGGTCATCCCCAGCCGGGCCGCCTGCTGGTCCAGGAAGGAGCCGGTCCCCGCGGCGCACTGGGTGTTCAAGGAGAAGTCGATCAGGACCGTCTCATCCCCCTGGCGCTCGAGGATCAGGAGCTTGGAGTCCTGCCCGCCGATCTCGATCACCGTGCGCGCCTCGGGGTGGAACCGGTTGATCGCCTTCACCTGAGCGACCAGCTCGTTCATGTGGGTCCCGCCGAGCAGCTCCGCGAAGAGCTCCCCGCCGGAGCCGGTCGTCCCCAGCCCAGCGACCCTCTCGGGGGGCAGCTCCCCGAAGAGCTCATCCAGGATGGAGATCACCGTGGAGAGGGGCGCCCCATGGGAGCGGCGATACCACTCCCGGAGGAGCTCGCCCTCCTCATCCAGCACCACCACCTTGACCGTCACCGAGCCGACGTCGATCCCCAAGTAGACTCGATCCATCTGGATTGTCCCCCATGCCTCCATTAGCCCTTAACTTTAACCGATTCGATCGGGTAAATCAACCGATCTCCCCCGAGTTCGCGCCCCTTGAGCCCAAAGTGCGCCTCACCTCGCCGTAGATCTCCAGCAGTCGCTCTACGGAGGCCTGAGCGGTCTGCAAGCGGGCCCACCTCCGGGCGGCCGCGCTCAGCCGCTCCCGCTCGCGCTCGTCCTCCAGGAGGCGGAGGCAGGCGCGGGCGAACCCCCCCTCGCCCTCGTCCTCACCGATCAGGAGGCCGGTCTCGCCCGAGCGGACCACGTCCAGGACGCCCAGCGCGCCGACGGCCACCGGCGGGGTCCCCGCCAGCATCGCCTCCTGGAGGACCAGCCCCTGGGTCTCGGTGGTGGAGGCGAAGACGAAGAGGTCCGCTTGCTTATACAGGTCGATCAGCCGCTCTCGGGGGAGGTAGCCGGTGAAGACCGCCTTCCCACGGAGGCCGAGCTCATCGGCGTAGCGCTCCAGCGCCGCACGGTAGGGCCCCTCCCCGGCGATGACTAGCCGAACGTCCCCGCGCTGGCGGAGGATGAGCCGGAAGGCCCGCAGGAGGAAGTCGACCCGCTTCTCCCAGCCGAGCCGGCCCACATAGAGCAAGAGGCGCTCCCGGGGAGGGAAGCCCAAGGCCCGGCGGGCGTCCCACCGGATCGGTCGGGAGAACTCCCCCTCGTCGAGCCCGAAGGGGAGGGGCCAGATCGGGCGGGTGATCCCGTAGCGCTCGAGTTCGCGCTTCATCTGGAGCGAGGGGGCGATGATCGCATCGCACCGGTCGCAGAAGGCCCGCGAGAGGCGCTCGACCGCCCTGCGGGAGGGGCGGATCGGCCGGGGGAGGTAGCGGCGGTATTCGGCGTAGAAGGTATGGTAGGTGTGGACGTGGGGGATCTCGTATCTCCGCGAGGCCCACAGCGCCAGGAGCCCCAGGGAGAACGGGTCGTGGGAGTGGATGACCTCCAGAGTGGGGATGAGCCGGAGAGCCTCCCGGCTGTAGGGGATCGCCACCCGCATCCCCTCGTAGTAGGGGAACCGCACCGAGGGGAACCGCAGGACCCTCGCCGGCCCCTGGCCGTCCCGCCCGGGGTCGGAATCGGGCTCAGAATCAGCCTCAGAGGCAGCAGCGGTAGCCGAAGGGTAAGCCGGCGCGAAGACGTAAACCTCGTGCCCCCTCCGGCGCAGCTCCCGCTCCATCAGCCGGACCACGGTGACCACGCCGTTCACATCCGGTAGATACGTATCGGTGAAGATCCCGATCCTCATCTTAATCTCATCCTCATCGGAGCTTGCCGTTGAGCAGCGAGGTGTAGAGCTCGACTAGCCGCTCGCCGACCCTCTCCAGGGAGTGCTCCTCGGCCACCCGGCGTGCCCCCCGGGCGAGCCGCGCCCGCAGGCGGGGGTCCTCGGCCACCCGGCGGATCAGCTCGACGAACTCCTCGTTGGTCCGGCCCTTCAGGCAGTTCACCCCGTCCTCGAGCCAGTCGCGATACTCCGGCAGGTCGCGCACGAGGAGCGGCAGCCCCACCGCCGCGGCCTCGAGGAGCGCCAGCGGCTGGTTCTCCCCCCAGGAGGGGAAGAAGAAGAGGTCGCCCGCGGAGAGCGCCCCTCCGATGTCGCGGACGAACCCCGGCAGGCGCAGGTTCTGGGGGCGCTCGCCCTCACTCAGAGCCCGCTCCAGCTCGGGGTGGAAGGCGAGGAGCTTCCCCCAGCGCTTCCCATACCAGACGAAATCATACTCGGGGAGGGCGCGGGCCGCCTCGACGAAGTCGAGCACGCCCTTCCGGGGGATGACGTTTCCCGCGGAGACGACAGTGAACCTGCGGAGGGAGAGCCTCTCCCGCCAGCGGGCGCGCTCCTCGGGGGAGAACCGCAAGCCCAGGTCGACGCCGTTGCTCACCACCTCGATCGGCCGCCGCAGGCCCTGCGCCCGGAGGAGCTCCTTCGCCCTGACCGAGGGGGTGAAGACGCAATCGCCCTGCTGGTAGAAGTGGCGCAGCAGCCGCTCATACCAGGGGGCGATGAGGTTCGTGAGGGTGAAGCTGTCCTTGAGGTCGTAACTCCCGATGGAGTGAGCGTGGACTACCACCCGCTTCCCGGCGCGCTTGGCCCTGAGCAGGTAGTAGAGCGACCTCGGCCCGTAGCCGTGCAGGTGGAGGATATCGTAGTCGCCCCTGGCAGGGTCGGTCACCACCTCCACCCCGGCCGCCTCCAGGGCGCGCTTCTGGTTCTGGAAGGCCCGCCAGAAGCCCGACTTCTCCACCAGCTCGAGCCCGCTGAACTCCAGATACAGGCAGACCCTCATCTTAATTCATCTGTTTCGAGTTCGAGGTCGCAGCGTGGGGAAGAGGATCACCTCGCGGATCGAGGCGGCACCGGTGAGGAGCATCACCAGGCGGTCGACCCCGATCCCCAGCCCGCCGCAGGGCGGCATCCCGTGCTCCAGGGCGATGATGAAGTCCTCGTCCAGGGCGTGGCTCTCCTCATCCCCGCGACGGCGGAGCTCCTCCTGCTTGAGGAAGCGCTCCAGTTGGTCCTGGGGGTCGTTCAGCTCGGTGAAGGCGTTCCCCAGCTCAAGTCCGCCGATGAAGAGCTCGAACCGCTCGACCAGCTCGGGCCGGCCCGGGATGCGCTTGGCCAGCGGGGAGATCTCCACCGGGTAGTCCAT
>CAZCTZ010000043.1:0-10369 GCA_964501855.1 uncultured Thermotogae bacterium | reverse complement strand
GAGCACCACATCCGCTGGATCCGGCTCTTCTTCCACCCCGAGGGGGAGAAGTCCTCCTACGAGCTGGGAAGCTACGAATTCAGCGCCCACGGGGAGTCGGTGGAAGGGGCGAACCGGGGCCCGGCCTACGCCGAGCCCACAGCCGCCGCTACCGTCAAGCTGAGCAAGCCCGGCACGCTCTACGCGCTGGCCTTCTGCAACATCCATGGGCTGTGGCAGTCGGCCAGGGAGGTCAAGGTAGCCCAGGTAGATGCTTAAAGTTTCTACGAGGGGAGATCCCCTTGAGCAAGAGGAGGATTGATGGAATACACGATTTTGGGCGCAAGCGACCTTCGGGCCTCCAAGATCAGCCTGGGGACGTGGCAGTTCGGCACGGAGGCCTGGGGCTTCGGGGTGGACTTCACCGAGCGGGATGCCCTTGCGACGGTCGATAGAGCGCTGGAGCTGGGGCTCAACTTCATCGACACCGCGGAGGTCTACGGCGATGGCCGATCGGAGGAGCTGGTGGGGAGGGCAATCGAGGGGAAGAGGGATAAAGTGATCATCGCCATCAAGGTCTCCGGAGGTCACCTGCGGGCACACGATCTAGTCAGGGCCTGCGAGGGGAGCCTCCGGCGGCTCGGAGTCGAGACGATCGACCTCTACCAGGTCCACTGGCCCAACGCTTACGTCCCACTGGAGGAGACGATGGCTGCCCTGGATAAGCTGATCGAACAGGGCAAGGTCCGCTATGTCGGGGTGAGCAACTTCCCCGCACCGTTGCTCAAGGAAGCCCAACGCCACTTCAAGCATAAGATCGTCTCCAATCAGGTCCGCTATAACTTGCTCCAGCGGGATATCGAAAAGGAACTCCTCCCCTACTGCCAGGGGCAGAGGATCGCGGTCATCGCCTACAGCCCGCTGGCCCAGGGGCTGCTCACCGGGAAATACGATGAGAAGAACCTGCCGGACGATAAGGTCCGCGAGCATAACCCGCTCTTCCGCGGGGAGAACCTGAAGCGAGCCCTCGAGGTCGTCTCGGCGCTCAAGGAGATCGGCGCAGCTCACGGGAAGACCCCGGCGCAGGTGGCCCTCCGCTGGCTCATCGAGCAGGAGGACGTGGTCGCGATCCCCGGGGCGAAGCGTCCCGAGCAAGTGGAGGCCAACGCCAGTGCGCTCGGCTGGTCGCTGGCACCGCAGGAGGTGGCGCGGCTCGACCGGCTGACAGCGGGGCTCACATTGAGCTATCTTTAGTCTAAACTAGCAGAGGAGCGAGGCGAGCCGTGCTGGCGAGGAACTCAGCGCTAGGCAGGCCCCAGCTCAAGGCGGTCTTCTTCGATATGGATGGGACGCTGGTCCACCTCCCCCGGGACTTCTCCGCGCCGCGCTTCCTCCAGCGGGTCCTCCAGGGGCTCGGGCTCGAGGTCGAGCTCGGGAGGCTCGAGCGGGCCTACGAGCAAGCGGAGGCCTGGTGGCAGGAGCTCTTCGCTGATGACTACACCCGTTGGACCAGGGAGAACTTCGTGGAGTTCAACCGCCGGTTGCTCGCAAGCTTGGAGCTCGACCGTAGCGGTGGACCCGCGGTCACATTGGATGACCTCGATCTGGAGCGACTGGCAGGGCGGGTGCAGGACCACTGGGAGCGGCTCCCTGAGGAGGCAGGCGAGCTGCTCTATCCTGAGGTTCCTCAGGCCCTGGAGGGCCTGAGGCGCCGGGGGCTCACCCTGGGGATCCTCTCCAACCGGACCCTGCCTGCGATCCAGAGCAGCCTGAGGAGGCATGGGCTCTCCAGCTACTTCCAGTGCTTGGTCAGCCCCCAGAGGGCCGGGGCTCCCCGGGGGAAGCTCGACCGGGCGATGTGGGAGTATGCCCTGAGCCAGCTAGGAGTAGCGCCCGAGGAGGCGGCTCACATCGGCGACCGCTACGAGGATGACGTCGTCGGGGCCAGATCCGCCGGGCTCCTCCCGATCCTCATCGACCGGGAGGGACGATATAAGGAGTGCGACTGCCCGAGGATCTCGAAGTTGACCGAGGTGCTGCGCCTACTTGAGTGAAGTTCTCGAGGAGGTATCGGATGATCTCCACGGCCTTTTCCATATCAGCGACGGCGATGTGCTCATCCTTGGAGTGCTCGGCTCTGACCCCTACACCCAGGACAGCGGTCTCGATCCCATGAGCGTTGAAGATCGAGGCGTCTGTCCCACCGGTGATCACCTTGGTCGCTGGGGTGAGCCCGGCCGCGGCGATCGCCCTCTTGGCCAGGGCGACCACGGACGAGTCCTCGGGGATCTTCGAAGCCCTATACTCGAGTTCGATCCTGACCTGGGCCTTTGCTCCCAGCTTCGCTGCCGCCTCCTCGAAGGCCCTCTTCATTAGCTCCGCCTGGCGGACGGCCTTCTCATGGCTGAGGCTGCGACATTCCGCTTGGACGACGGCTCTCTCCGGGACGCCATTGCGGATCTCACCCCCGCGGATGATCCCCACGTTGGCCGTCGTCTCCTCATCGATCCGCCCTTCCGGAAGTCCAGCGATGGCCATCGCCGCCGCCTTGATAGCTGAGATCCCCTTCTCCGGCTCCATCCCGGCATGGGCGGCCTTGCCGATGATCTCGACGTCGATCGAGAAGTGGGACGGCCCGCCGATGATCACCACTTCCAGCTTGTCGGAGTCGAGGACGAAGCCCCGTTTAGCGGAGATGAGGGAGTAATCGAGGTTCTTGGCCCCCAAGAGGCCGATCTCCTCCGAGCGGGTGATGACGATCTCCAGCGGGGGATGACGCTCCGCGGTCCGAACCGCCTCGAAGATCTCAGCAATCCCAGCTTTATCGTCAGCACCGAGGATCGTCTCTCCCTTGGAGCGGATCACCCCGTCCTCCACTACAGGTTCGATCCCCTTCCCCGGCTTGACCGTGTCGGCATGGGCTGCGAGCATGAGTGGCTCGGTTTCGGGTTCAAAGCCCTTGACCGGGAGCTTGGCGATCAGGTTCCCATAGTGATCGACCATGCATTGAGCTTCGAGCTCTCGCTCGAAGAGCCCCGAAAGATACCGGATGAACTCCTCCTCCTCGCCGGACTCGCTGTCAATTCGGACCATATCGCAGAAGAGCTCAACAATATCCATCGGCACACCCCTCTCTCGCTCTCGGTCTCATTCTCATTCTCGCCCCTGCCCCTGCTCCGCTCCTCTCCTCTTCGCCTCTTTTGCGAATTTGACGACCAATTGCCCGATGAAGCGATAAAATGCCTCCTTATCCGCCACTATCAGCTTCTGACCTTCTCTCACCTCGTCGGCCACCTCCCCCAAGAAGCTATCCCCCGTATTCTGAGGCCGCAAGCTCCGCTAAGCAAGCGAGCACCTCTAACAGGCGCAAAGGCCCATAATCCTTGGGCTCATCCCTCAAGCCCTCCGCGCTCGCGGCTATATACGAGCACAGTTCGAACAGCTCTCCCTCCATTTATTCCTGGTATGAGGCAGGCCTGCTTAGGCTCCCTCGGATCAGGCGTTGGAGGGTGGTCAAGGGAGGGGAGCGGAACGGGATCGAGGATCGAGGGCTGGTTTGGGGGTTTTTGAAGCGGAGGGTGAAGGATTTCGACCGATACTTCCCCACGAAGGATCTGGGGTTGAGGAGCTTGAGGAGGTGGCCTGTGGTCTACTCCTGGTGGTATAACTGGAATCTGCAGCAGAAGGCCATTCTTAATTGAACAGGGCCCACCATCGGTTAAGGAACCAATTCACGGTGTTAAGGCATCAGATGGAGGTAGATGATCCGCGCTCACCAGGGGGAGGCCATCCCAGGCAGCTAGAGGACGGCTCGCAGGGCGGTGAGGGCCACCTCAAGCTGGCGGTCGTCCGGCTCGCGGGTCGTCAGCCGCTGGAGCCAGAGCCCCGGTGCGCTGAGCGCCCTCACGCAGCGAGAGCTGGTATGCCTGCCGCTGAGCATCAATAGCTCGTAGGAGAGCCCGGCCACCACTGGCAGGAGGAGGACTCGGGAGAGGATCTTCCAGGGGAGCGGGGGATTCCCCACCAGCGAGAAGACCAAGATCGAGATCACCACCACTAGGAGGAGGAAGGAGGTCCCACAGCGGGGGTGGAGCGTCGTGTATTTCCTGGCGTTCTGAGGGGTCAGCTCCTCGCCGTGCTCGAAGGTGTGGATCGACTTGTGCTCCGCGCCGTGATACTCGAAGACCCGGCGGATCTCCCGCAACAGCGAGATCCCCCAGAGGTAGAGCAGGAAGATCCCCGTGCGGATCGCTCCCTCCATCAGGTTGAAGAGGACCGCGCCGGTCTCGCTGGCGAAGAGGTTCACAAGCCACAGTGGCAGGATGAAGAAGCCCCCGATGGCGATCCCCATCGCCAGGGTCAGCGTCAGGGCCAGCTCCAGCGGCCCGAAGCTCTCTTCCTCCTCTTCTAGGGCGAGGTTGGCCGAGAGGTTGAGCGCCTTGACCCCGAGGACGAGGACGTCAAACAGGTTGTAGACTCCGCGGATGAAGGGGATCTTGCTCAGCCGGCGGCCCCGCCGGAAGGGGCGCAGCTCGCGGGTGACGATCTCTCCACTGCCAGGGCGGCGGACGGCGACCGAGACTCGCTCGCCGCACCTCATCATCACGCCCTCGATCACCGCTTGACCGCCGACGAGCGGCCTCCCCTGGGCAAGGGAGCCCAGTTGAAATTGAAATAAATTTATAGGACTGAGCAGAGCCAAAGGTGAGGGCCACCTGGGGCGCGCCATCATGCCGCTGGCCGACCTCTCCCGGTTTATTTCCCCTTCTTTTTGTCCTCTTCCTCCCCCTGCTCCTGCTCCCCCTGGTCCTGGCCGTATCTTCGCCGGAAGCGCTCCACCCGGCCCTCGGTGTCGACGTAGCGCTCCTCACCGGTGAAGAACGGATGACACCTGGAGCAGACGTCCACCCGCAGGTCGTCCCGAGTGGACATCGTCTCCCACTCCGCGCCGCAGGAGCAGCGGATGATCACCCGCTTCATCGGAGGGTGGATCCCCTTCTTCATCTGGGCCTTACACCTCGCTCACTTTCTTACTTATTATTCCTACTGCTACATACTCCTGCCTGCCAGAGGGGCTTTAGCGCACCCGCCCTGCCCAAACCGAAATGAGCTGGAGGGCTTTACCGCTTGGAGTATTGCTCGGCGCGGCGGGCCTTGTGCAGCCCATACTTCTTCCGCTCGACCATCCGCGGGTCGCGTGTCAATAAACCTGCCTCGCGCAGCGGCCGCCGGAACTCCTCGTTCACCCCGAGGAGCGCACGGGCGATCCCCAGCCGGAGGGCCTCCATCTGGCCGGTGAACCCGCCACCGTCTACGCGGGCCTTGACGTCGAACTTGCCCACCGTCCCCGTCACGTAGAACGGCTTGAGGACCACCTTCTCCAGGCGCTCCTGGACGAAGGCCTCTGCGGCTAAATACTCCTCGATCGGCCGCCCGTTGACGATGATCCGGCCCTTCCCTGGCTTGAGGTACACCCGGGCGACCGACTCCTTCCGCCGCCCGACCGCGTGGATCATGCCGTTGACCCGCTTGGGCAGCCGGGGCTTCGGCGCCTCGGCTTCAGCCTGTTGGGTCTCGACCTCGGCTTTGACTTCAGCTTCAGCTACCATAGCTTTGGTCCTGCACCTCCACGGCTTATGCGCAGTTTGCGTTTATTTATACCAAACTCACTCCCAGCTTTCAAGGTAACGCCGCTGGCGCTCGCTCAGCCGGTCGATCTCGAGCCCGAGCTCCTCCAGCTTCATCCGAGCTACTGCCCGGTCGATCTCCTCCGGGACGGGGTAGAGCCTCGGCTCGAGCTCACCGTGGTGCCGCAGGAGATACTCAGCGGTGAGGAGCTGCAGGGCGAAGGAGATGTCCATGATCTCGATGGGGTGGCCATCGGCCGCGGCGAGGTTCACCAGCCGGCCCTCGGCCAGGAGGTAGAGCCGGCGGCCGTCCCCGAGGCGGTATTCCTCGACGTTGGGGCGGACTTGGCGGCGCTCGACGGCCAGCTTCTCCAGCGCGGGCTTGCTGATCTCGACGTCGAAGTGGCCCGCATTGGCCAGGATCGCCCCGTCCTTCATGAGCTTGAGCGCCTCCTCGTCGATGACCTCGATGCAGCCGGTGGCGGTGATGAAGATATCCCCCTCGCGGGCGGCCTCCCGCATCGGTAGCACCCGGAAGCCGTCCATCGTCGCCTCGACCGCCCGCAGGGGGTCCACCTCGGTGACGATCACTTTGGCTCCGAGGCCCCGTGCGCGCAAGGCGATCCCCCGCCCGCACCAGCCGTAGCCGGCCACCACCACGGTCTTCCCCGCGATCGTGAGGTTGGTCGTCCGGATGAGCCCGTCCCAGACCGACTGGCCCGTGCCGTAGCGGTTGTCGAAGAGATACTTCATCTTGGCGTCGTTGACCGCGAACATCGGGAAGCGGAGCCGGCCCGCCCGCTCGAGCGCCCGCAGGCGCTTCACCCCGGTCGTCGTCTCCTCGCAGCCGCCCAGCGGCTCGAGCTCCGTCCGGGTAGAGTGGAGCAGCCGGACGAGGTCGCCCCCGTCATCGATGATCAAGTGGGGCTTGGTGTCCAGCACCCGGTTGAGGTGCTCCTCATACTCCTCGGGGGTGGCGCCCCGCCAGGCGAAGACCCTCACCCCTCCGGTTCCGGCCAGCGCCGCGGCGACGTCGTCCTGGGTGGAGAGGGGGTTGCTCCCGGTGACCGCGACCTCGGCCCCGCCGGCGCGGAGGACCTGGGTCAGGCAGGCCGTCTTGGCCTCGAGATGGATGCTCACCCCGATCCGCACCCCCGCGAAGGGCCGCTCGCGCTCGAACCGCTCGCGGAGCTTCCTCAGGAGGCCCATGTGGGCCCAAGCCCATCTGATCTTCCGCTCACCTTGGGGTGCTAGATCCGGGTCGCGGATGAGGCTCCCTGCGGTCGGCATCCCTCGCTCACCTCAAGCTAATATAATCGAGCGAGAAGCCCGCGGCAAAAGGCCTTATTGACATAGGGGTTCGTGCTTGCTAGGATGGGCGGGCTCACTCGGGATGATCCAGACCTGGATTGGGCTGCTGCTCGCGCTGGTGGCACTGCTCGGGCTCTCCCAGCGGAACCTATACCTGGCAATGTTCGCCGCTGGGGGCCTCCTCGGGCTGCTCACCCTGCCGCTCGGGGAGTTCGGCCTCCTGGTCGCTGAGGTCTTCCGCGACCCGGGGGTCCTCCTCCTCGCGGCGGTGGTCGCGATCATCCCGCTGATCGGCGGCGGGCTGGAGCGCTCCGGCCAGATGGACGAGCTGGTGCGGAACCTGAGGATCGGCCGGCGGGCTTTCCTAGCTTTCTCGCCGGCGCTCTTGGGGATGCTGCCCATGCCCGGCGGGGCGCTCCTCTCCGCGCCGCTGGTCGAGCGCGGGGGTGGGGGGCTCGACGGCCCGACCAAGGTAGCGGTGAACGTCTGGTTCCGGCACATACTTTACTTGGTCTACCCTCTCGGGCCGGCGCTGATCGCCTCGGCGAAGGTGGCCGGCCTCGAGGTCTACTGGGTCATCCCCTATCTCTTCCCGTCCTTCCTGCTCTCGGCCTTCCTGGGCTGGTGGTTCCTCCTGCGGAGGATCGATGGCCCCGATAGAGCTGAAGCTGGGGGTGGGAGTGCGAGCTCGGCAGGGGTTCGCACCCGCTACGAGGGGGCATTCTCCCTGAAGGGGCTCTTCACCCCCATCGGGATCATCCTCGCCGCGCCGGTGATCGACCTCTTGTTGAAGGGCCTCCCGGGGTGGCTCGGGCTTGGCTCCTGGCGGGTGGGCGAGCTGGGGACCCTGATCGGGGTCTCCACCAGCCTCCTCCTGGTGGCGGTCCTCGGCCGGCTGGGGCCGGGTGAGCTCGGGCGGATCGGGCGGAAGATGGGGATCTGGCGGTTCGCCCTGATCATCCTGGGGATGTTCTTCTTCCTCGGGGTCTTCCAGAGGTCGGGCGCCCCGGAGCTCCTGGCAAATCTCGCGCTCCCCCCGGCGGTCCTCTGCGTGGCCGTCGGCTTCCTCCTGGGGCTGGTGACCGGTCGGATCCAAGCCCCGGCGGCGATCATCATCCCCGTCCTCGCCGCCTCCGGCGGGACTATAACCCCGGCGGTCTTCGCGGTGATCTTCTACAGCACCTTCCTGGGTTACGTCCTCACGCCGGTCCACCCCTGCATCTCCGCCTCAGCGGAGTATTTCAGGGCCTCGATTGCCGGCTTCCTGAGGAAGCTCGCCCTCCCGACGGCGCTGGCCCTGCTCGTCACCGGGGTGGCGGCGATCTTCATCTGCTAGCGCTAGCGCTGGGCGGTGGAATAGGAATAGAAGAGGACCAAGTTGTCGCCGTATCTGCGCTCCTGGAGGAGAACAAGCCGGCCGTAACGCTCCTCCAGCTCCTCGCGCTCCTTCTTGAAGACCTCCACGATCACCAGCCCCCCCTCCGCGAGGAGCTTCGAGTCGCCGAGCCGCTCCAGAGTCCTCGCGGCCAGGCCCTCCCCATAGGGCGGGCCCACAAAGACCAGGTCGAACCTCCGCGAGCGCCGCTCGAACCGCTCGAGCGCCTCGAAGACGTCGAGCTGGTAGACCCTGGCCCGGGCGAGGAGGCCCAGCCGGGCCAGGTTCATCTTGATCAGCCGGACCGCCTCAGGGAGGTGATCGACGAAGGTGCACTCCCGCGCGCCGCGGCTCAGCGCCTCGATCCCGACGCTCCCCGTCCCCGCGAAGAGGTCAAGGAAGCGGCTCCCCGGGACGAACTCGTGCACGATCTCGAAGATCGCCCCGCGGACCTGGTCCCGCATCGGCCGGATCCGCTCGTCCTTGGGCTCGAGGAGCCGCCGGCCCTTCTGCTCGCCGCCGATCACCCGCATCTCCGTCCCCTATCTCTCCGATCCGAGATGAGGGTAGCGCCGCCGGGAGCGGATTTCAAAGCCCCCGCGGGCTAGTGGTATAATCGACAAGGATGGGGTGATCAAGATGACAGCGAGGGCTATCATAGTGGGCCTCCTTCTCTTTCTCCCTTTCCTCCTGAGTCCTTTGGGCTTCCTCTCGGGGGAGGGAGAGCTCGCCGCTGGTGAGCATGAGTATGAGTATGGATACGGATACAAATACGATCTCAAGGAGGACCTCGCCCGTCAGCTCAAGGGGCTCAACGCCCCGCCGATAGCCCAGTTCTCCTTCACGCCGAGGAGGCCCACCGCTGGCGAGCTAGTCCGGTTCATCGATAGCTCCTGGGATATCGATGGGTATCTCGTCTTCTGGGGGTGGGACTTCGGCGACGGGACGACCTGCCCGCCGGAGTGCGGCCAGGCCCTGGGAGGCGACACCCAGAGCCCCCTACACCGCTACGACGCGCCGGGAGCCTACACTGTAACCCTGACCGTGATCGACCAGCGGGGAGCGCTGAGCCGGATCACAAGGGAGCTCACCGTCGCTTCTCGGCTTATAAATAATTAAATTAATCGTTCGGCAGCGGCTGGGTCACCGGCGTGCCCGTCTCGTAGTAGGCGAGCAACTTGAGCATCATCTCGTAGTCGATCACCTTGCCGGCGGTGCCGGGGACCGGCTCGCCTGTGCGGTAGAGCTCCTTCGCGCGCTCGATCTGCTGGTGGCTGATCACCGCTCGCCCCTGCTCGTCGTAGCAGTAGGCCGGGTCGGGCTCGTTAGCCTCCACGTCTAGGCAGGCCACCGCGACCTCGATCGACAGCGCCTCGACCACCTCCAAGGAGGTGAGCCCCCCGACGCGCACCTCGAACCGCGGCGCGAAGCTGCTCACCGTCCCGGTGATCGGGTATCGCCCCGGGGGGAGCGGCGCCGGGATCGCTACCTCATACGTAACTGTGGGGTTCCCGCTGGCTCCAGGGTTGGCTTCGGGCTCAGGCTCGGGTGGCGGTGGCGGGCAGACCGGCCCCTGCCAGATCCACTCATTCGGGGGCTTGAACTCCGCCCCGTCGCCCACCAAGGGGGTGATCGCCCACCCCTCGGGGTAGACCTCCCTCAGGCCCATCCCGTTGATGCAGGTCTGCGGGGTTATTACCACCTTGACCTCGTAGCTCCGGCCGGGGAGGACCTGCTCGAGGGGGAAGGTGAGGGCCGACCGGACGGCGGCGACCCACACCGGGAGCACCCTGATCGTCTGGCTGCACTCGTCGCAGGCGCCCTCCTCGTCGCAGACCTCCAGGCGCACCTGGTAGTCCCCGGGCTGGCGGTAACGATGGGTGGGGTTGCGCTTGGACGAGCCGGTCCCATCGCCGAAGTCCCACGCCCAGCTTGTGATCATGTCCCCGAAGGGGTCGTAGGACTCATCGTAGAAGTTGATGTCGTCCTCGACGGTGGGCCTAGGCGGCTCGTAGGTGAACGCGCACCTCGGGGGGATGTTCTCCACCCTGATCGTGAGGGCGGGGATGGGGATGGG
>CAZCTZ010000042.1:0-10415 GCA_964501855.1 uncultured Thermotogae bacterium | reverse complement strand
AAGGAGACCCTGAAGCGGTTCACCCCGAAGCGGGCGGCCTTCCTCAACCACCACCCCGGCGCGCGCCACATCTACCTGCGGGGGAAGGGCTACTGCGACGTCATGACCGAGAACGGCATCCCCTGTGAGCAGGTGGACATCACCGAGGACCCGATCAAGGGCGCTGAGATCACCGTCGCATATCTCAAGGCCAACCCCGACACCGACGCGATCTTCTGCTCCAACACCCTCCGCACCGAGACGATCATCCCCCGCCTGGAAGACGAGGGATATGAGGTGGGCGTCGACGTGAAGATCGCCCAGATGGACATGTCCCCCAAGATCCTCGAATACATCCAGGAAGGCAAGGTCATGTTCACCATGGACCAGCAGCAGTATCTCCAGGGCTTCTGGGGCGTCGAGTTCATGTGTCTCCACCTCAAGTATGCCTTCACGCCGCCGCCTGCGCCGGTCTCCACCGGGCCTGCGGTGATCACCGCCGAGGACATCCCCAGGCTGAAGGAGCTGGTCGAGCAGGGCTACAGGTAAGCCAAGGGCGTGACCGCTGGAGCTGGAAATAGGATGCGCTGGGCGGTGCCTTAAGGCGCCGTCCAGCGCTGTTTTTGCTTCAGTTGCCAGCCTGCTGGCCGCTCCAGCTATAATACCGGGGACCGACTATGGAGCTGAAGAGGGTGGCGCAGAACCTCTCCCTGCCGCTCGCCAGGGCTCGCAGGCTCCCCGAGTTCGGGGCGCTGGTGGCCTTCCTGACGCTCATCGTGATCTTCTCCCTCCTCTCCCCCAAGTTCTTCACCCTGAAGAACCTCACGGGGATCTTCACCATCGTCTCGGAGCTGGGGATCATGACGATCGGGATCGCATTCCTGATGATCTGTGGGGAGTTCGACCTCTCGGTGAGCAGCGTCTATGCCCTCTCGGGCTTCATCTTCGTGACCCTGGCCAACCAGATCTACTCGCCTCTCGCCTTCCTCATCACCCTGGTGGTCGCCGCCGTCATCGGCTTCCTCAACGGGGTGATCACCCTGCGGGCTCGGATACCCTCGTTCATCACCACCCTGGGGATGATGATGTTCCTGCGGGGGATCATGCTCGGTGTGACCGGCGGGGAGACGGTCGTCTACTACGGCGACTCCATCATGCCCACGCTCCTAAGCCGGTTCATCGGCTACGGCTTCCGGCCATCCCACATCTGGTTCCTCGCACTGACGGTCCTCTTCTCGCTCATCCTCACCCGAACCCGCTACGGCAACTGGGTCTTCGCCACTGGCGGCCGGAAGGAGGTCGCACGGGCGATGGGCGTCCCCGTCGAGCGGGTGAAGATCATAAACTTCATCATCTCGGCGGTGCTGGCCGCCCTCTCCGGGTGCATCGTCCTCGCCCGGTTCAAGCTGGCGAACGCCTCCCTCGGGCTGGGGATGGAGCTGGAGGCGATCGCCTCGGCGGTCATCGGCGGGACCTTCCTCATGGGCGGCTACGGGACGATCTTCGGGGCCTTCCTGGGCGCCTCCCTGGTGGGGATGATCCGCACCGGGCTGGTGATGGCCGGCGCGCCGGCCTACTGGTATCGGGCGTTCGTCGGCGCGATCTTGATCATCGCGGCCACGATCAACCTCAAGCTGCGCCGCTTGGAGATGTAGCTGGATGGCATAGGAGGGGCGATGGAACGACAGGAGCAGAAGCAAAAACAAAAGCAGGAGCAAGGGCAGGAGCAGGACAAGCTGGTGCGGATGGTGAACATCAGCAAGCGGTTCGGCGCGGTCCAGGCGCTGAAGGGCGTGAGCGTGGAGGTCGGCCGGCAGGAGATCCTCGGCCTCCTGGGGGACAACGGCGCCGGGAAGTCCACCCTGATCAAGATCCTCGCGGGGGTCTTCCCCCCCGATGAGGGCGAGATCTACTTCGAAGGACAGAAGGTGAGCTTCTCCTCGCCGGGGGAGGCCCGCGCGCTGGGGATCGAGACGGTCCACCAGGAGCTCTCCCTGGTGGGGATGATGAGCATCTCGCGGAACTTCTTCCTCGGGCGGGAGCCCGTCAGGCGGCTCGGCCCCTTCGCCTTCCTCGACAAGCGGAGGATGGACGAGGAGTGCCGGAAGGTCGTCACCGACATCGGGGTGCGAGTCCGCTCCCCGGATGAGTATGTCTCCGTCCTCTCCGGCGGCGAGCGGCAGGCGATCTCGATCGGCCGGGCGATGTATTTCGGGGCGAAGCTCCTCCTCCTCGATGAGCCGCTGACCGCCCTCTCGGTGAAGGAGACCCGGACGGTCCTAAGCCACATCGAGCGGGCCCGGGAGCAAGGGGCTTCCATCATCTTCATCACCCACAACGTGTATCACGTCTATCCGATCGCGGACCGGTTCGTGATCCTGGACAAGGGGGTCAAGCTGGGGGAGCTCACCCGGGATGAGGTGACCCCCGAGGAGATCGCCGAGATCATCGCCAGCGGGAAGATGACAATATGACCCCCAAAGAGAGGCTCCTCGCCGTGCTCCAGCACCGCGAGCCCGACCGGGTCCCCTTCGACCTGGGGAGCACCAACGTCACCGGGATCCACCAGATCGCCTACCGCAACCTGCTCGCTCACCTGGGGATGAGGGCCGATGGGGATGGGATCCGGGTCATCGACATGGTCCAGCAGCTCGCCGAGGTGGGCGAGGCAGTCCTCCAGCGGTTCGGGGTCGACACCCGCGGGGTGCGCCCTCGCCCGGGCTCGAGCTGGTCGCTGGAGCTCGAGGAGGATGAAAAATACCGGCACTTCACCGACGAGTTCGGGATCCGGTGGTCCATGCCCCGCGAGGGCGGCCTCTACTACGATATGACCTCCCATCCGCTGGAGAAGGTCGCTACAGAGGAGGAGATCGCGAGCTACCCCTTCCCCGACCCTCAGGACCCCGCGCGGGTGGCCGGCCTGCGGGAGGAGGCCGCGCGGCTCGCCGACGAGGGCTGGGCGGTGGTGCTGGGCGGCCCCGGCGAGGGCGCCTTCGAGAGGTCGCTCTGGCTGAGAGGTTTCGAGCGGTTCTTCATCGACCTGGTCCGGTCGCCCTCGCTGGCGCTCGCCCTCCTGGACCGGCTGGTGGACTTCCGGCTCAAGTTCTGGGAGCTGCTCCTCAGGGAGGTGGGCGACCTCGCCCAGGTGGTGGTCGAGGGCGACGACCTTGCGACCCAGCGGGGGCTGATGATCTCCCCCGAGATGTATCGCAAATACCTGAAGCCGCGGCACAAGCGGATCTTCTCCTTCATCAAGGAGCGGGCCCCTCAGGTGAAGATCTTCTTCCACACCTGCGGGGCGGTCTACGAGCTGATCCCGGACCTCATCAAGGTGGGGGTCGACATCCTGAACCCGGTCCAGCTCAGCGCGGCGGGGATGGACCCCCGCAGGCTCAAGCGGGAGTTCGGCGATGCACTCACCTTCTGGGGCGGCGGGGTCGACACCCAGAGGGTCCTGCCCCGCGGCACGCCTGAAGAAGTTAAGGATGAAGTGAAGAGGCGGATCGAGGAGCTGGCCCCCGGCGGGGGGTTCGTCTTCGCCACGGTCCACAACATCCAGGCGGACGTCCCTCCGGAGAACATCCTCGCGATGTGGGAGGCCCTCCAGGAGTATGGGAAATACTAACCCCTCTCGTCTCGTCTCGAATCGAGCCCCCATCTGGGGATCCGACCTCTTGACAGAGCTCCCGGGAGCGTGCTATAAACGTTCCCGGTAAGGATGCCGGTAAGGTTCTCAAAATGAAGGGGAGCAGGAATAGGAAGTTGGAACGGCTCACCATAAGGGATATAGCCAGGGAGGCAGGGGTCTCCATCAACACCGTCTCGCGGGCCCTGAACGACAAGCCCGACATCAGCGACAAGACCAAGGAGAGGGTCCTGGAGACCGTCAAGCGGCTGGGGTATAGGCCGAACCGGCTGGCTCGGGGGCTCCGCTCCAACAAGACGGGGACCATCGGGGTCGTCGTCACCGACATCGCCAATCCCTACTTCGCGGCCCTGGTCAAGGGGGTGGGGAAGGCGGCCAAGGAGCACAACTATAGCATCATCCTGCAGGACACCGACGAGGACTACGAGAAGGAGCGGGAGGCGGTCCAGACGATGCTGGCCGAGCAGGTCGATGGCCTCCTGATCACCCCGGTTCAGACCGGGAAGGAGACGATCATCGAGCTGCAGGAGTCGGGGCTCCCGTTCGTGCTGCTGGGCAGGCACTTCGACGACCTAGAGACCGATTATGTGGCCACCGACGATATCCGGGGCGGGTTCCTCGCCACCGAGCACCTGATCAGGCAAGGGCATGAGAGGATCGCGCTGCTGGGCGGCCCCCTTCACATCTCGTCCGCGAAGGAGCGCTTCCAGGGATACAAGGAGGCTCTAGAGCGGTATGGCCTCGAGCTGGACGAGCGCCTGATCGAGACCGGGGCCATCACCATGAGGGATGGCTACGCCACCGCCAAGAGCCTGTTGAGCTGCGAGCCTCGCCCCACGGCCATCTTCGCCTACAGCGATTTCGTCGCACTGGGAATCGTCAAGGCCATCCGCGAGGCGGGCCTCAAGATACCCGACGACATCGCGATCGTCGGGTATGACGATATAGAGTTCTCCTCCTGCCTGGAGGTGCCCCTGACGACGGTGAGGATACCCAAGGAGGAGATCGGCAGGCAGGCGGTGGAGATCCTCCTGGAGAAGATGGCCAAGCCCGACGGCGCAGGCCAGTTCCGAGGGGTCAAGCTGGAGGTCGAGCTGGTCGTAAGGGAGTCCACAGCTACAGCGGGCTCCAGGATTATCGGCAGGCCGAGAGGGGAGGTGGTAGCGGGCGGAAGTAGATCGCAACAAGATAACTAACTAACAAGCAGGCAAAAAGGAGGAGGGTAAGATGGTAAGGAAGCTTGTGATGCTCATCGGCGCGGTCATCGCGATCGCGGGGCTTTTGGGTTTCGTGGGGGGAATAACCATCGTCCCGGGGGTCGCTGAGCCACCGAAGCTCTGCGAGGGGGTCCACATCATCTTCTTCCCCGGGGGTGCCCCCGGAGACCCCTTCGCTTCGGTGGTCTACAAGGGTGCCAAGGAGGCCGAGGAGAACCTGGGGCCCAAGGTCGACTACCTGTGGTCGGAGTGGGACCCGGAGAAGATGGTCACCCAGTTCAAGACAGCCATAGGGATGAAGCCGGACGCCATCTGCATGATGGGCCATCCCGGGTATGACGCCCTCAAGGACCTCGTCGAGGAGGCCTATGAGCAGGGGATCATCGTCACCTTCCAGAACGTCGACATCCCCGAGTTCCGGGAGAAGTATCCCTACACCGGCTATGTGGGCCAGGACCTGTATGTGGCCGGCTGGAAGATCGCGGAGTGGGCGGTGAAGAACCTCGACCTGAAGCCCGGTGACAGGGCCGCGGTCATCTCGGGCTCCTGGGAGCAGCCCGCCCGCGCGGTGAGGGCCAGGGGGGCCGAGGACGCCCTCAAGGAAGCGGGGCTGATCGTCGATAGGGTCTCCCACGACCCGAAAGTATACGTGGACGTGGCCCTGGGCATCCCCGTCGTCACCGGCTATCTCGCCGCCCATCCCGATGCCAAGCTGCTGGTGTTCGACGGGGGCGGGACCACCTCGGCGGCGGGCCTCTACCTGAAGGCGGCCGGGAAGAAGCCCGGGGAGGTCTATGCCGTGGGGTTCGACTTCTCGCCCACAACTGTAGAGGCGATCGAGGAGGGCTACCTCCAGGCCACGATCGACCAGCAGCCCTACCTCCAGGGGTTCCTGCCGATCCTCAACGCCTGCCTCTCGGTCAAGTATAAGATGGCCGGGCTGTATATCGACACCGGCGGGGCGATAGTCCATGCGGGCAACGTCGGCCCGCTGAAGGAGCTCGTCGAGCAGGGCTATCGGTAAAGGCCTAAGCTGAGGGAGGAGCGGAGGCGAGAGGAAGGGAAAGGGAGGGCCCGCTTGGCATCCGATGCCAGGCGGGCCCGGTCTTCTACCCCGGGAGACCTTCAAGCGCGGGAGGACAGGATGAGATAAAGATAAAGATTAATGAGATTGAGATGAGATGAGAGGGTGATCGCCCAGATGGGATACTTCGTCCAGATGAAGGACATCCACAAGTCCTTCGGGCGGGTGGTCGCGCTGAGGGGTGTGGATTTCCACGTCGGGGAGAACGAGGTCGTGGGGCTCGTCGGCGACAACGGCGCTGGCAAATCGACCTTGATAAAGATCCTCGTCGGGTTTTACTCCCCGGACAGGGGGGAGATATACATCAACGGGGAGAGGGTAAAGAACCTCACGATCCAGAAGGCGCGCAAGCTCGGCATAGGGGTGGTCTACCAGGAGCGGGCCCTGGCGGAGCAACACCTCATGTGGAGGAACATCTTCATGGGGAGGGAGCTGACCAACCGGTTGGGCTTCATCCGGGTGGGCGAGCAGAAGCGGGAGACCGAGCGGCTGATGCGGGAGATGGGCTTCACCTCGGGGATCACCCCCGATTCGGTGGTCGGGACGCTCTCCGGCGGGGAGCGGCAAGGGGTTGCGATCGCGCGGGCCCTATACTTCAAGGCCAACCTGATCATCCTGGATGAGCCGACCGTGGGCCTCTCGCTCTCCGAGACGAGCAAGGTGCTCGACTTCGTCCGGGAGATCAAGGAGCGGGGAAAGTCATGCATCATCATCAGTCATAATATATACCACGTCTACCCGGTCGCCGACAGGTTCGTCATCCTGGATCGTGGGAGGAACATCGGCGAGATCCACAAGCAGGACGTCTCCCTGCACGCCCTGGAGAACATCCTCGCGCACGTCGCGAAGACGGGAAGGATGCCCGATGATTACTGAGGTGTTGTCCCGCCTGCCGGCCTGGCTGAGGAGGAACAGGGGATTGGCCGGCTTCGTGGCCCTCCTGGAGAGGCACAAGAGCCAGCTGGCCATCCTGGGGATCTTCCTCACCTTATGGGTGATCGGCATCATAGTGAACCCCGGGGCATTCCTCGGCCGCTACACCTACATATCCCTGATGTCGGTGATCCCGATCACCCTCACCCTGGCGCTCGGCTTCACCCTCGTGGTCATATCGAAAGAGCTGGACCTCTCCTTCCCCTCGGTGATGGGCCTCTCCGGCTGGGTGTTCGCGCTCTTGCTCCCCCACGGCTCGGTCCCGGCCTTCCTCGGGGCCATGTCCACGGGCCTGCTCGCGGGGATCTTAAACGGGCTCATCGTCACGAAGATAGGGGTGCCCTCGCTGGTGGCGACCCTCGGGATGCTCTTCGCCTGGCGAGGGGTGATCATGGTCGGCACCCAGGGCTGGGGCACCTCGCTCACCGCCTACAAGGACACGGTGATATTCAACGCGCTCGTGGGGAGGATCGGCGAGCTGGTCCCGATCCAGATGGTGTGGGGGCTCCTAGCGGTGGCGGCCTTCTGGCTCTTCCTGAACCGCCATAGGCTCGGGGGCTACATATACTTCGTCGGGGACAACCCCCTGAGCGCGAAGATGATGGGGATAAACGTCGACAGGGTGAAGATCATGGCCTTCGCGCTGATGGGGGGGATGGCCGCCCTGGCCGGGATGATAGCGAGTCTGGAGGTGAGGAGCTTCTGGCCCTCGCTGGGTGAGGGGTATCTCCTGCCGACGATCGCCGCGGTCTTCATCGGGGGGACCTCGCCGTTCGGTGGGACGGGCACCATCTTCGGGACCTTCATGGGCGCCCTGATCATAGGCTCCCTGGAGACGTTGATCCTGGCCACGGGCCTCACTGGCTTCGTGACCCAACTGATCAACGGCCTGATCATAGTGATCTCGGTCTCCGCCCACGTGCTCCTGGGGGGGAGACGGGAGGGTGGGGGGAGATGACCCCCAAGGAGAGGGTGCTGAGCGCGATCGACCACGAGGAGCCCGACAGGGTGCCGGTCCACGTCACCTTCACCCCCCAGATCGCCCAGGAGCTCCGGGAAAGATTTGAGATCGGAGAGGACGTGAAGGACGCCGCCCTGGGGACCTTCTTCGGGGATGACGTGGTGGCCGTGGTGCCCCAGAACGATATAACCTCGGAATACGCCCAGCGGTGGGGCGAGCTGAGGGTGGGGGACACCTTCGTGGACCGGTTCGGGATAACCTGGAAGAAGACCAGGTATTACATCGAGCCCATACGGGGGCCTCTGGAGGGGGCCACCCTGGAGGAGCTCGAGGAGTATCGGTTCCCCGACCCACTGGATGAGAGCATGTATAGCGAGGCGGAGGAGCTGATCGCCAGATACTCGGGGGAGTATGCCCTGCTGGGGTTCGCCCCGCAGACCATGTTCGAGCTCGCCTGGCACCTGCGGGGGTTCGACAGGTTCCTCGTGGATCTGGTGGCGAACCGCGATTTCGCCGAGCTCCTCCTGGAGAGGACGCTGGAATACAAGCTGGCGATAGCGAAGAAGCTCGTGGAGATGGGGGTCGATATCATCCACTTCGGCGATGACTTCGGCGGGCAGAACAGGATGCTCATAGCGCCCGAGCTGTGGAGGGAGCTGATCAAGCCCCGGCTCGCCAGGGCGTGCGAGGAGGTGAGGAAGCTAAACCCCAGGATAAAGATAGACTATCACTCGGATGGATACATAGAGCCGATAATCCCCGACCTCATCGAGATCGGGATAGACGTCCTAAACCCCGTCCAGCCGAGGAGCATGGACCCAGCCCGCCTGAAGAGGAGGTTCGGGGATAAACTGGCCTTCCGCGGCACGATCGACATCCAGGGGACCCTGATCTCGAAGGACCCTCAGGATGTGATCAACGAGGTCAGAGAGCGGATCGCTACCCTGGGCCGGGGCGGCGGGCTGATAATCGGGCCGACGCATAACGTCCAGCCGGACACCCCTCTGGAGAACATCATGGCCTTCTATGAGGCCGTCGAGAGGTTCGGAAGATACTGACTGGTGTGATATGCTCACCCCGGCCTAGTCTAGTAGAATGGAGCTGTGATGAAGGCCCAAAGCGACCGAAGGGGGCGAAGGCCGAGCAGATTGATCAAGAGGAGATATAAGAAGGGGGACGGGCGCTTCATCTACTACTATTACTACGTGAGGCGCGGATCATCCGCCCGAGGTAAGAGCGAGGTCAAGGACGAGGAGGGGGCGGGGTAGGTGATGGCCGAGCTCAGGTGGAACCCGATCTTAGGGGAGTGGGTCATCGTCGCCGACGTGAGGCAGGATCGGCCGGTCCTCCCCCGGGATTCCTGCCCTCTGTGCCCCGGGGGCTTGGAAGTCCCCAGGGATTATTACATCGTGAGCTTCGAGAACCGCTTCCCCTCGCTGGAGCGGGCCCCCAAGGCGCCCTCCATCAAGGGGGACGACCTATACCGAGTGAGGAGGAACCGGGGGGTCTGCGAGGTCCTGCTGTATACCAGCGAGCATGAACTTGCCCCTTCCCAACTGGACCTCTCCCGGATGGAGGACCTCGTGGAGGTCTGGGTGGACCGCCACACAGAGCTATCAAAGCATGACTTTGTAAAATACGTCTTCATCTTTGAGAATAGAGGCGAGGTTATTGGGGTCACTCTGTCCCACCCTCACGGCCAGATCTATGCCTTCCCCTTCATCCCTCCCCTGATCAGGAGGGAGCTGCGGAGGGCTAAGCTGTATTACAAGAGGAAAGGGAAGTGCCTCTTCTGCGAGGTCCTCCGGCGGGAGAGGGCCTCCGGGGCCCGGATCATCTACGAGAACGAAGGCTTCATCGCCTTCGTTCCCTTTTACGCCCGCTTCCCCTACGAGGTCCACCTCTACCCCAAGGAACACGTGCTCGACCTTAGGGACCTCGGGGAGGATCAGCGGCGCGAGCTGGCCCTCAGCATCAAGGTCATCCTCCAGAAGTATGATGGGCTCTTCGATGAGGAGTTCCCCTATATGATGATCTTCCACCAGGCCCCCGTGGACGGGAAGGACTACAGCTACTACCACTTCCACGTGGAGTTCTACTCGGTAAAGCGGGGGAAGGACAAGGTGAAATACCTAGCCGGGGTGGAATCCGGCGCGGGGACCTTCATCCTCGATCTCTCCCCGGAGAGGATGGCTCAGGACCTAAGAGGGGTGAAGACCGAGCTTGAGCTTGAATTGAATTGAACTGAACTGAACCGAATGAGCGTGAAGGACAAACTGCTAGGGGCATTTGAGAGGGTGTTCGGCGATGCCCGAGGGGTCACCTGCTTCAGGGCCCCCGGGCGGGTCAATCTGATCGGGGAGCACACCGATTACAACGATGGTTTCGTCCTGCCCTTGGGGGTGGATCGCTACGTCTACTTCCTGGTCCGGAGGGGGGAGGACGGGCTCGCTCGGATCTACTCCTTGAACTTCGCGGAGCTGAAGGAGTTCAGGGTGGATAGGCTGCCAGGCCGAGACGGCAGTTGGGGAGATTACCTCCAGGGCATCGTGAAGGAGCTCCGGGGTAGGGGTGGAGGTAGAGGTAGAGATAGAG
>CAZCTZ010000041.1:0-10458 GCA_964501855.1 uncultured Thermotogae bacterium | reverse complement strand
GAGGAGCTCCAGCTGGAGCTCCTCGGCCAGGATGCGGGCCTCCCCATAGCTCACCATCACCGAGCCCGAGGCGAGAAGCTCACCCCAGTCCTCGGAGATGGTGAGCGAGTCAGCGTAGAGCTCGAAGCGCGGGCCTCCTGCTCCCTCTCCGGGTCCGGGCTCGACTTCGGCTTTGGCTTTGGCTTCGGCTCCCCCCGCCAGCCCTGGGGAGCTCGGTCCGAACCCGACGGTAGCACTGGCGATGAGAATAATCCCGAGCACGAGCGGGCTCAGCCGCCGGAGCCGCTCCCGCAGGTCGAGCCGGCTCAGCCGGTCCATCGCGAGGAATAGCCCGAGCCCGATCAGCCCGAAGAGGAGGTCCGGCAGCCAGGCGCCGACCACCGGGCTGATGATCCCCCGCCGGCCGAGCGTCTGCGACCAGATCATGCTCCCCTGGAAGAGCCCGATCAGGAGGACGCTCAGCACCACCCCCGCGGCGCGGCTCCTCAAGGCGAAGATCAACGACAGGGGCGCGCCGAGCAGGGCGAAGACGAACCCCGCCAGCGGGAGGGCGATCTTGGAGTGATACTCTAGGATCAGCCCCTCCGCGCCGAGGCCCGCCTCCCGCAGGCGCCTGATCTGGGCGGCCAGCTCACCGAGGCTCATCTCCCGGGGGGTCCGCCCCCTCAGGAAGAGGGTCTCGATCCCCCCGCCGACGTCGATCTCCATCTCCTGGAAGGAGAGCGCCCGGACCAGATGCCCTCCCTTGCCATATTGGTGGATCACCCCCTCCCGGAGGAGCCACCGCTCGCCCTGCCAGGTGCCCTCCTCAGCGAGGACCACCACGGGGTAAGCTCTCCCCCTCCCGCTCCTATGCCTATGGAGGTCCTCGAGCCCGGGGTAGGGCCAGGGCCGCCCGCTCAGGTCGTAGATCATGATCCCCTCGAGCCGCCCCCGGCTGTGGTCGTAGCGGCGGACGTAGAAGACCCGCCCCTCGGCGTCCTTGAAGAAGGTGTCCTCACGGATCTTGGGGGTGATCGCCCGCCGGAGGACGAGCCTCCCGAAGGTCTCCTGATAGCGGGAGTTGGCCCACGGGACGAACCTGTCGCTCAGCAGGAAGCTGAGCCCGCTCAAGAGGAGGCTCGCCACCAGGATCGGCAGGACGATCCGCCGGAGGGAGAAGCCCCCCGCTTGGAAGGCGATGATCTCGCGGTCGTGGGCCAGCCGCCCCAGCGCGAGGAAGATGGCGAAGACCGTGGCCACCGGGATCGAGTAGACCAAAAATTCAGGGAGCTGGTAGAGCAGGAGCCGGAGGACCACCCAGAAGGAGAGCCCCCGATCGAGCATCCACTCCCGCAGGCCCAGGATCAGGTTGAGCAGGATGAAGATGAGGAAGCCCACCAGCGCGAGCAGGAAGGGGAAGGCGAGCTCGCGGAGCAGGTAGCGGTCAAGCCGCTTCAGTCCCAGCTTCGGGATCATCCCTTCTCCTCTCCACCTGGTCCTAAATCGATAGGAGGTCGCCTCGCTCATTAAACTCGAACTTGAGCGGCTGGGGCCCACCGAGCTCAGGATCGAGCTCGGGGTTCGCCCGCGCCTGGGGGAGGAGCGCCTCGGAGATGAGGAAGCGCTCGAGCTCGAGGGTGTTCTTGATCCACATCACCCGGGCATCCTTGGGCTCCCTCGGCCCGATGAGCGAGAGCGCCAGCTTGATGGCCACCTTGTCGCTCTCCAGGTAGGGCGGGATGCGGGCCTTCTCCGGGCCGGTCCCGCTCAGGGCGTTGATATAGGTCTGGAGGCGGTCCATCTTCTCCAGGACCCGGCGGTGGATCAGGTCAGCCAGCCCGATCCCGAGCGCGTTCCCTCCCGAGCCGGGCGAGAGGTCCCGCAGGTAGATCCGCTTGATCCGCGGCTCGGGGGGCTCCGGCTCGCCCAGGGTGTATCGCCGGCCGATCAGGTAGGTGTCCATCCCCGTCCCGCTCAGGTCCTTCCCGGCCTCATCCACGATGAGGAGGTCCAGCTCGGGGAACGGCAGGCGAGGCATGAACTCTTTGGCTTGGGCGAGCAGCTCCGCCTCCCTCTCCTCGAACTCCTCCGGCGCGAGCGCCTCGATGATCGCTGGCCGATGGTAGAAGTCCTCGACGATCGCCAGCCCGCCGAGGACCTTCGCCTTGCTCAGGATAACTCGGGCGGACTCCAGGATGGCCCGCTCCAGGCCGAGCTCGAAACCCCACCGGTGGATGGCCTTCGCCCCGCGGCCCTTCCCCAGCCCGACCGCGAGGAGCTTGAGCAGGCCCGAGCCGACCCGCCCCGAGAAGGCCGTATGCGGCCTGATCCGGTTGATCAAGAAGACCTTGGTGGTCGCGGCGTAGCTATCGAAGTAGACCGGCAGCCCGCTCTCCGTCCGGCCGAGCTCGACCACCTCCATCGTCGCGCGGATGGGGCAGCCCATCTCCTCCTCGGTGATCCCCAGCTTCTCCAGGAGGGCCCTCTGGCCCGAGGCGCTCGCCCCGCCGTGAGCGCCCATCGCCGGGAGGATGAAGGGCCTCGCCCCCAGCGCTCGGAGGTGCTGGACGACCGTCCGGACGATCAAGGGGAGCTCGGCGAGCCCGCGGCTGCCGACGGCGAGCGCGACCTCCTCCCCCGGGGAGAGCTTCCGGTCGAGCTGGAGCCTTTCCAGCTCGGCTGTAACCCGAGCTTCCAGCTCCTCCTCGGGGATCGAGCGGGAGGGCCGCCGCCAGCGGACTCGGACCAGCCTGGGCAGCTCCTCATCGGCGATCCCGCTCAGCTCCTCCAGCAGCTTCTTCAGTTCCAGCTCGCCCCCGTCCTCAACCGTAACCATAACCATGACCATCAGCTACCGTGCCATTCTACACAAGCGGCGGGCGCTAGAGCCAGATGGGGATCTCCCTGCCGCAGTCGGGGCAGCGTCCCCTCCCTCCGGTGTCAGTCTCGGCCCCGGTGAGCCTCATCTTACCGATGGATAGCCCCCGCCGCTCGATGAGCAGGGCGCCGCACCCCGGGCAGTAGGTATTCTCCAAGCGGTGGCCGGGGACGTTCCCCAGGTAGACGAACTCCAGCCCGGCGGCCTTGCCCAGCGCCCACGCCCGCTCCAGGGTCGCCGTGGGCGTCGGCGGCGCGCCGAACCGATAGGCCGGAAAGTAGGCGGTGAGGTGCCAGGGCGTCTCCCGGCCGAGCTCCCTGCAGATGCGCTCCGCGAGCGAGCGCAGGACCCGCTCGTCGTCGTTCACCCCCGGGATCACCAGGGTCGTCACCTCCAGGTGGACGCCCCGCTCCTTCAAGAGCCGGCAGTTGCGCCAGACGGGCTCCACGTCGGCTTGGCAATAGCTCCTGACTGCCTCCCCGTCGCCCTTGATGTCCACGTTGGCTGCGTCCAGGCCGGCCTCGATGAGCAGTTCCAGCGCCGCTTCGGTCATGTAGCCGTTGGTGACGAAGGTGTTGTAAAGCCCCCTCTTGCGCGCGAGCCGGAAGACCTCCACCGACCACTCGAGCAGCAGGGTCGGCTCGTTGAAGCTGATCGAGGTCCCCTGGCAGCCGGCCCGCTCGGCGAGCTCGACGAACTCCTCAGGCGTGATGAGCCTATACCTGGGATCGTCGGGAGGGGGCGGCTCGGCCTTAGAGATCTCCCAGTTCTGGCACCACGGGCAGGCGAAGTTGCAAGACCAGCTACCGGCGGTGAGCGCCACCGAGCCAGGGTAGAAGTGGAATAGCGGCTTCTTCTCGATCGGGTTGGCCGAGATGGAGGAGATGAGCCCCCAGGTGAGGGTGTGTATCTTCCCGTCGAGGTTCTTCCTGGTGCGGCACCACCCGAGCCCGCCGGGCGGGAGGAGGCATCGCCGCTCGCAGGTGAGGCAGCGGGCCTTGCCGGTGCCATCCTCGAGGGGCTCCTGGAGGAGGCCCTCCCTCAGGCTCACGGGCCCGGGCTCTTGCCCCTCCCTCGCTTTCACTTCCCCTTCCGCGTCCGTGGTGTTCACGCTCGCTCCTCCCCCGGCTAGACTATACTCGACCTAGGCGGGAGGTGACCATCGACTGACGACTGACCATCGTGGGCATCGAATTTGAGCCGATCTGGTTCGACTCCCTCGGGGCTAAGTCCTCCTGCACCCTGGTGCGGACGCCTGACCTCGCGCTCCTGATCGATCCGGGCTGCGCGGCGATGCAGCCCTCGTATCCCTTACCCGAGGCGGAGAAGCTCGCCCTCCTCGGGCAGGCCCTCCAGGCCATCCGCAAGGCCGCCGAGGTGGCTGACCACGTGGTAATCACCCACTATCACTACGATCACTTCCTCCCGGAGCCGGGGCTATACGAGGGGAAGACCCTCTGGTTCAAGGACCCCAACTGCTGGATCAACAGGTCCCAGTGGGCCCGCGCGAGGGAGTTCATCGCCGCGCTGGCCGATTATCGGGCTCGGCGCCGAGGTGGGAGCAGGGGTGGGAATAGGGATGCTGAAGGCTCACCCCTCAGGGAGCCCTCGGCGTCCGAGCTCGACGAGCTAGCTGAAGCTTTGACCGAGGACCCCCTCGAGCGGCTGCCGCTCGCCAGGGCCAAGGACTTCGGCCGCTACCAGGAGCGGAGGGAGGAGCTGCTCGCCCGCGGGAGGCGGCGCCTCGAGGAGCTGAAGGGGCTCTGGCGGGGCGGGCCCTGGCTCGACGGGGCCATGCTCGAGGGGCTAGGAATACAATTTGCAGATGGGAGGTCGGTCAAGCTCGGCGGGACGACCCTCCGGTTCACCGGGCCGCTCTTCCACGGGATCGAATACGCCAACACCGGCTGGGTGATCGCCGTGGTGGTGGAGCACGGCGGGGAGAAGCTCCTCTACTCCTCGGACCTGGAGGGGCCGACGATCGAGGACTACGCCGAGTGGATCATCTCCGAGCGGCCGAACTACCTGATCTTGGACGGCCCGTCGACCTACCTTCTGGGCTACATGCTGAACCGGACGAACCTGGAAAGGGCGATCGCAAACGCCGGGAGGATCGCGAGGGAGTGCGAGTCCGACCTTAGGGTGATGATCTTCGACCACCACCTCCTCCGGGACCGAAGATACCGGGAGAGGACGGCCGAGGTCTGGCAGGCGAGCGCCAAGGTGGTCACCGCCGCGGAGTGGCTGGGGAGGCGGCCGCTGATCGACCAGCTCAATTGAACCGGGTTGCACCCCGCCAGCTCCAGGGCTTATCATCCCATCGGGGCGGGATCGAGATGGAGCTAGAGCGGCGAAGCGGCAAGCGCGAGCTCTTCCGTGAGGGGCTCAAACTAGGCGAGGTCCTGGAGAACCCCTCCGCCGAGGAGCTGAGGGAGCTGGCCAGGGGTGAGGAGCTCACCACCGAGTTCGGCTCGCCGGCCTACATTACCAAGGTCCGCTCACGCAGCGCCAAGTTCACCCAGATCGTCTATGAGGAGCCGACACCGGAGCAGGCCGAGCTGATCGAGAGGGTCCAGGCCTATCTAAAAGGGAGAAAGGTGATCCGGGTCGACCGGACGATGTGCCAGCACCCCCAGGCAAAGCTCCACTGCCGGCTCTACGTCACCGCCGAGTTCGCCCGCTTGGCCTACATGTGGCACGAGATGCTCTTCCCTCCGGAGGAGCCCGCTGGGGAGCCGGACCTCCTCACGGTAGACGTCCCCGAGTGGCCCGAGCGACACGTCCTCGTCGACCCTGATAGCCTGACCACCTACATCCTGGGGACGGACTACGCCGGCGAGGTGAAGAAGTCCTTCCTGAGGATGGCGATGTATGTGGCCAAGCTGCGGGGCGGGCTGGGCCTCCATGCCGGGAGCAAGCTGATCCGGGTCCATGACGTGAACGGCAAGCTGGTGGAGCGGGGCGCGCTCTTCTTCGGGCTCTCAGGGACGGGGAAGACGACCCTCACCTGCCACCACCACTTCCTGGACGACTCCCGGGGTGAGGGTGTGGTGATCCGCCAGGACGACGTGGTGCTCCTCCAGCCGGACGCCTCCTGCTACGGCACCGAGGAGAACTTCTACATCAAGACCGAAGGGCTGGAGCCTCACGACCAGCCGGTGCTCTACCGGGCCGCGGTGAGCCCGAACGCCATCCTGGAGAACGTCTGGGTCGATCCCAAGACGGGCAGGGTCGACTTCCTCAACTACGAGCTCACCAGCAACGGGAGGTGCCTTGTCCGCCGGAGGGAGCTGGCCTACACCGACGAGGAGATCGACCTCCCCCGCGCCGACCTGATCATCTTCATCACCAGGAGGTATGACATCGCCCCGCCGGTGGCCCGGCTTACCCCCGAGCAGGCCGGGGCATTCTTCATGCTGGGGGAGTCGATCGAGACCTCGGCTGGTGATCCCACCCGTGCGGGCCTCTCGCTCCGCGTGGTGGGGACGAACCCCTTCATCATCGGGTCGGAGGCCGAGGAGGGGGATATCTTCATGCGGATCTTGAGGGAGAACCCGAGCTCACAGTGCTTCGTGCTCAACACCGGCTGGGTGGGCGGGAAGGGCCGAGGCGAGAAGATCACCGTGCTGGACTCGACGGAGATCATCAAGCAGCTGGCCCGGGGGGCGGTCTCCTGGAGGGTCGACCCCGACTGGGGGTATGAGGTCCCCGAGGAGATCGAGGGGCTGGACATAGAGAGGTTCGATCCCCGGAGGTTCTACAGCCCCAGGGAGTATAGGGAGCTGGTGGAAAGATTACGCCAGGAGCGGCGGGAGTGGCTCGCGCGCTTCCCGGGGCTCGAACCGGCGATCGCCAACGCTATCCCTTAACGCTATCCCTTAAGTAGAAATAATGAAAATACTCCGCCGAGGGCGCAAGTGCAAAACCAAGGGCAAAAGGGAGCGAGGGCAGCCCAAAGAGGGGCCGCTCTACCAGTATTACGCCCAGGTGACCTACAACACCTGCGAGCGGTGCCTTCGGCGGCATGGGGAGATCTTCTCCGAGCTGGCCCAAGGGCCGCCGATCCACCCCGGGTGCCGGTGCTCCTACCTTGAACTCCCCCCGGGGGAGCTGGACTATTACCGCGAGAAGGGCGAGCGGATGCGGGCCAAAGCCGAGGCGGAGCTCCGCCGGCGGGAGCTCTTCCGGCGGGCGAAGGAGCTGCTGGTGGGGGGCGAGCCGGAGGAGGCGCTGGCGCTCTTCGAGCGGGCGGCCGCGATCGAGGTCTACGTCGAGGAGGTCGAGCAGCTCTGCCGGGAGGACCTCGTCGCGCTGAGGCGGGAACGGGAGCTGGCTGCCAAGCTGAAGAAGATCTTCATCTGGGGCTACCGCGACACCCTCCAGAAGAGCAAGTATGAGGGGATGCCCGAGGGGATGAAGTGGGCCCGTGAGCGCTGGGGGGTGCAGCGGCTCGAGGAGCTGTTCGATGGTATCATCTCGGGCTAGCGCGGCGCTGCTCGTCCTGGCGGCGTTGGCGCTCTTGGGGGTGGGCCTCCGATGCCTGCTCCAGCCGGGAACGGGCGCTGGAGGGTGCATCCTGCGCTTACATGAATATGAACATGAGTTCGAGCTTGATGAGCGCCCCGAGAAGCTAGACCTGAACGAGGCCTCCTTCAAGGAGCTGCTCCGCGTGCCAGGGCTCGGGCCGGTGCTCGCCCAGCGGATCCTGCTCTACCGCGAGCGGCACGGGCCGTTCCGCTCGCTGGATGGGCTCCTCGAGGTCGAGGGGATCGGGCCGGCGCTCCTCGACTCCCTGCAGGCCTACCTTACGGTTGTTACAGTTAGAGTTGAGCCCTCCACTCCCTAACTTTACTTTAAAGCCTAGAGCTTCCGGGTGGCGACGATCAGCTCCACCTGATCGGAGAGGTCCTCGATCCTATCGGAGATGTCGGCCAGGCGGTTGATGAACTCCCTGAGGAGGATCTTCTCCGCCAGCTCGAGCTCCAGCGCGAAGATCCGCCGGATCGCCTCCTTCTCGGTGCGGTCGACCTGGCTCTCGAGCTGCTCGATCCGCTCGCAGTGCTCCAGGGCGCGCTCCCGGTCGGCGAAGAGCAGTTGGACCGCCGTCTTGGCCTTGGCCATCATCTCCTTGATCCGCTCGGTGATCTCCTTGGCGGTGGGGATGAGCTCCTCGGGGACCTTGATCCCCTGGAGCAGGGTGAAGTAGAGGAACGACTCGGTCAGGTTGGCCACCTTGTCCACCCGCTCGATCAGCTCGAGCATCTCCGCGCGGGTCGTCGGGAGGAGCGCCCCACGGACCAGTTGCTTGGCCGCCTGCCGCCGGACGTCGTCGGCTTGGCTCTCCATCCGGTGGGTCTCCTCCACCAGCTTGCAGGCCTCCTCCAGGTCGCCCCTATCGAGGTAGGTGAAGAGGGTCTCGGCGAACTTCCCCACCGCACCCTCCACCAGCTCCACGTGCTGGCGGATCAGTTCCTCGAGCTGGCTCGCGGTCGAGCTCCACCTCCGCCAGAGGCCCAAGCTATCACCTCCTGAGCGCTCAGCCTAATTCCAAGTCTATTATGGCAGGGTGAGCGTTGGGGTTTCAATCCTTGCGCCCTGGGGAAGGGGGTTGATATACTGAAAGGTCCTGCGGACCTGGACGGAATGGAACGGATAGGAATAGGAATGGGGTGATCATCCACGATGGAGGTGCGAAACATCTGTCTTGTCGGGCATTCAGGCTCGGGGAAGACCAAACTAGCCGAGGCGCTCCTCTCCCGCTCCCCCAGCGGCGGCGAGGTGAAGCTCGACACCTCGCCCGAGGCCAAGGCACGGGGCTTCTCCATCGACCTTAACCTGGGCTATCTTGAGTGGAAGGGCTCGCGGCTATTCATCCTCGACACCCCGGGCTTCCTGGAGTTCATCGAGGAGCTATACAAGGGGATCCGGGTGGCGGAGACGGCCATCCTGGTGATCAACGCGGAGAAGGGCGTCGAGGTCCAGACGGAGAAGGCCTGGGAATTGATCCAGGAATTCCGGAAGCCCGCGCTGGCCTTCATCAACCGGATGGACCTGGAGAACGCCGACTTCGCCCGCGCGCTGGAGGACCTCCGCGGGAAGCTGGGCGATAAGTTCGTCCCCCTGCAACTGCCGATCCATGAGGGGGGAAGATTCGCCGGGGTGGTCGACCTCCTCGAGGAGAAGGCCCTCTACTTCGGGGCGACCGGGACCACTTCTAAAAAGGAGATTCCCGCGGAGCTGGCCGACCGCGTCAAGGAGGAGCGCGAGCGCCTCCTGGAGAACCTCGCCGAGGTGGACGACGAGCTGATGATGCAGTTCCTCGAGGGGGAGGAGGTCGAGCAGGCGCGGCTCAGGCCGGCGCTCCTCGAGGCGGTGCGAGCTCGGGTCTTCACCCCGGTGCTCTGCGGCTCGGCGACCACCGGCGCGGGGCTGGACCTCCTCCTCGACACGCTGACCTCGGCCACCCCGCCCTACACCGACGAGGAGGAGCCCGAACTTAACGGGCTTGAGCTCCTGGTCTTCGACCTCGCTTCCGACCCCTACCTCGGCAAGATGGCCTATGTCAAGGTCTTCGGCGGGAGCCTGACCGAGGGGACCGAGCTGGTCAACCTCTCCACCGAGGCCAAGGAGAAGGTGAAGGACATCTACCGCCTACGCGGTGCCGCGACGGAGAAGGTTCCTCAAGCCGGTCCGGGCGAGCTGGTCGCCCTGGCCAAGGTCAACGCCGCGCTGGGGGACACTCTCGCCACCGACCCCGGTGCGCCGAAGCTGAAGCTGGCCGACTTCCCCAGACCGGTCTACTCCCGCGCGATCACCCCCCTCACCCAGGCCGATGAGGAGAAGATGTCCACCGCCTTGCGCGACCTGGTGGAGACGAAGGCGACACTCGAGGTCCAGCGCGATGATGTGACCAAGGAGACGATCTTCTGGGGGATGGGCGACACCCACCTCGGGATCTTCGCCGAGCGGCTGAAGAACCGCTATGGCGTCTCGGTGAGGATGGACCGGCCGCACATCCCCTACAAGGAGACGATCCAGAAGGTGGCCACTGCCCAGTATAAGCACAAGAAGCAGACCGGCGGCCGGGGGCAGTATGGCGAGGTCTACCTGCGGGTCGAGCCCCTCCCCCGGGGGAAGGAGTTCGAGTTCGTCGACGAGATCAAAGGCGGGGTGATCCCCCAGCAGTTCATCCCCGGGGTGGAGAAGGGCGTCCGCGAGGCGATGGAGAAGGGCGTCCTCGCGGGCTACCCCGTGACCGACGTCCGGGTGGCCGTCTACTACGGGAGCTACCACCCGGTAGATTCCTCGGAACTCTCCTTCAAGATCGCCGCATCGAAGGCCTTCCAGCTCGCGATCCAGAACGCCTCGCCGGTGCTGCTCGAGCCGGTGATGAAGCTCGTCGTCTGGACCCCGCCGGAATTTACGGGCGATATCATGTCCAGCCTCAACGGCAAGCGGGCCAGGATCCTGGGGATGGAACCGGAGGGCGGGCGCGACCGGATCGAGGCCGAGGCACCTCTGGCCGAGGTCCAGGACTACGCTTTGGAACTGAAGTCGCTCACCCAGGGGCGGGCGACCTTCCAGATGGAATTCTTAGG
>CAZCTZ010000040.1:0-10557 GCA_964501855.1 uncultured Thermotogae bacterium | reverse complement strand
GGAGAAAGCCCCTCCCCCTCCCCCCTTCCATGGCTTCGGTGATCTTCCCAAGGGCTGCTTGCTGCTCCTTAGTTAGGCTCATCTGACGAGGGGATTTGCGGAAGTCAGGCCCAGGGGGTGCGACCTCTTGCCGTTCCTCGAACTCGAGTTCGATGAGCCCCTTGCAGCGGAGGGCTCGCAGGGGCCCTGGGCTGGCGGCTCCTGCCAATCGGAGGAGCTCGCTCGCCTCAAGTGGGCCCTCCTGAGCGAGGAGCGCCCTGAGGAGCGCTGCCTGCTTGGGCGCACCCCTTAAGGAGTCGAGCGCCCGGAGGGCCTCCTCCAGTGGGACGGCGAGCCTGACGCGTGCGTGCCTGCGGAAGGAGCGCGGCGGAGCGGACCTGACGGGGGCGGGGGTGATCGCCTTCAGCACCAGCCCCAAGGGCGTCAGGTAGTAGTCAGCCAGCCGGCGGGCGAGCGCCCACCCCTGCTCATCGACCACCGGCTCGGGGTCGAGCACCTCCAGGATGGGGCTCAGCTCGCCGGGATAGGCGCTCTCCTCCTTAAGGGCGACGATATAACCCTCGAGGACCTCGCGGCTGAATCGGACTCGGACGCGCTTCCCCACGGCGGCCACCCCCCGCAGCGCCGGGGGGAGAAGATAATCGAAGGTCCGATCCACCGGGAGTGGGACGGCGACCTCAGCGATGAGTGGCTCCATCTCGATCCTCAACTGTAGCCTACCCAAAGTTCGAGCCGGAGCCAAGCCGAGCTCGAGCTGAGGACAAGGAGCAGGGACGGGGGACAGCAGGGTCAGGGCTTAGTTTTCGGTTAGGAGTTAGGAGGAGCTTAATGGCCGCCCGCGCCAGGCCAGGTAGCGTAGCACCCCTTTAGTGTTCATCGCGATCTCGTGCTGGAGGAGGTGGTCATCGCAGTAGCCTTGGAATATGGGCAGGTATCTCTTGATCATCTCCTCCTCGACCGCGCGCTGCTCACGGAGCCTCCGGTGGAGGCCCTCGATCTCCTCGACCCATGATCGCAGCAGCTCGGCATACTGCCGGAGCATCTCCTTGGGGCGGGGGTGGGCCCCGAAGTGGGTGAATAGTAGGACCCTCGGTTCGAGATCCCCGAGCCGCTCCAGCGAGGTGAGGCTTTGCTCTAGGTTGAACGAGGGCGGCGGGGTCGTCGGCAGGAGCCGGCCGAGGTGAGGCCACCAGATCCCCGCGGCATCCCCGGCGAAGAGCGCCCCGGTGCGCCTCTCGAGGAAGCAGAGGTGATGGGGGGCATGGCCCGGGGTGGCGATGGCGGCGAGCCTATAGCCGCCGCCCAGGCTGAGGATCTCCCCACCCTCAAGCGGGAGGAGCCGCTCCCTGGGGATCGGCTTCACCTGGCCGTAGCGGGGGAACATCGGCCCGGTGGCCTCCCTGACGCTCTCCACCAGCCGGCTCGGATCGGCCAGGTGCCTCGCACCCCGCTCGTGGACCACCACGGTCGCGTTGGGGCAGGCCTCTGCGAGGAAGCCCGCTCCGCCCGCGTGGTCCAGGTGGATGTGGGTCACCACGATGTAGATCACATCCTCATTGGAAATCCCTAGCTCCCTGAGCGCCCCGAGGAGCCGCTCCGTCGAGTAGGAGAGCCCCGTCTCGACGACCGCCACCTGCGCTCCCCGCACGATGTAGGCCGCACCATGGTGATCTAGTCCGAATTGATTGGTATCTACCAGGTAGATCCCCACAGCCCCGGGCACCGGTTCCACGTAGCTCATCTTCTCGGTCGCACCTCGCATAATCTACATAATATTATGTTGGCGGCTTGTCCCCGTCAAACCGCTGAGCTCGACTCGAGCCGGGGGTTGTAAGGGCCGTGGGCTGTAGGCTAAACTATGGCCAATAGGCTACTGGGACCTCGATCTGGGGCGTGGTGTGAGGCGAGCTTCACTGCCAATCGGCGGGTGAGAGGCCCCCTCGGAGTTGGCAGGCCTTTGGGAGGAACCTATAATCCTCCCCGTAGTGCCCGCCGCCGCGGCGGGAGGAGCGGACCTGCGACCCCACCGGAGGGGAACAGATTGAGTTGGCAGGGCGGCAGGACGGGCGTAAGATTTAACGGGGGTGAGAGATGGTCGCCTTAAAGGACTTCCGAATATTTACCGATCTTGGCCCCAAGGAGCTGAGCGAGCTGGAGAAGCTCGTCCGGCGGATCAAGTATGGGCCGGAGGAGATCATCTTCCAGGAGGGTGCGCCGGCCTTCGGATTCTACCTGATCTTCTCCGGCCGGGTGAAGGAGGTCAAGCGGACCTTAGGCGGCAAGAAACAGATCCTTAAGATCCTCGGCCCGGGTGAGCTCCTCGGCAAGACGACACTCTTCGATAAGGGCGTCCACATCGCCTACGCCAAGACGCTCGAGCCGACCGAGGTCGGCTTCATCGAGCGGGGGGACTTCTTCGACTTCATCACCCGCAACGTCTCGGTGATCTTCCGGATCTTCGAGCGGTTCGCCACCGAGTTGAAGGCCTTCCAGTGCAAGCTGGCCGAGCGCAGCTACAACGGGAGCAAGGAGCGGCTGGCCCGCCTCATCCTGGCCGTCGGGGAGGCCGGGGTGGAGCTCTCACGGACCGAGCTGGCGGAGATCGCCGGGGTCTCCTCCAAGACGGCGATCCGCACCTTGGGCGAGCTGGAGGAGCGGGGGTTCATCGCGGTCGATGAGCGAAAGATCACCATCCTCGATAAGAAGAGCCTGGAGTCGCTGGCCGAGCCGCTCCCCGTCCCCCTGGATGAGAACCTGATCATCTGATCCGATCAAGCCGGCACGGGAGCCAGATCCAGCTCGAACAGCTCGAGGCTTGAGGGGGCTGAGAGGCCTAGTTGGGACCTGAGCTGAGCGGTCATCCAAAATCGGTTTCGGGTAGGGGGCTTGTCGAGCTCGGACTCGGATTTGGACTCGGAAGCCGGGAAGTTGGCCCCTCCGGGTGGGGACGCAGTAGACCCCTCGACGGGACAAGTGTCCTTTAGCGGAGGGGCATTGAGGGGCTAACCTGTTTGGATGAGAAGGGCGAAAAACTGAGAGAGATGGGCACCGGTTTCAAGAGGGCGTTAATTATTTTATTGCTCTACCTTTGCACCCTTCTAGTCCTCCATTCCCTCCGGTTGCACTCCCCGGGGTTCGTCTTCGCCCTGCTCGCCGTGCCACTCGTCGCATCATCGGCGCTCCTGGGGGTGGGGATCCTCGGGGGGCTCCTGATCGGAGGGCTCACGGCCCTCCTGGGGGTCCCCTTCATCAGCCTCTCCTATCTGGGCTGGATCGCGCCGCTCGTCGTCCTCTACATCGCCAGCAGCATCTCCATCGGGCTGATCCGGCGGGAGCGGTCACTCTACCGGTCGCTCGAGCGCGGGGGGCTCACCAGCCTGGAGGAGCTCTTCCAGCAGTTCTCCAACATGGCCCTCATCGTGAGTCTGACTGGCGAGGTGCAAAAGACCAACAACCGCGCCAAGGAGCTCCTCGGCGAGGTGGTCTCCCTGGAGGAGGTCTTCCATCCGGATGACCATCGGCGCCTCCGGGAGGAGCTCGAGCGGGCGATCGCCCGCGGCGGGGTCGGCGGCCTCCGGCTGCGGGCGATCACCGAGGACCGCCAGATCCTGCCCGTCGAGGTGCAGATCGTCCGGCTCGACCGGGACCACCTCGCGCTCGAGCTGCGGGACCTCTCCGAGCTGCTCGAGCTGGAGCGCCAGCTCCACGAGGCCGAGGCGCGCTACCGCTACCTCATCGAGGACGCCATCGACACGCTCGACTCGGGGATAATCCTGCTGGATAGAGACGGACGGATCTTCTGGGCGAACAAGACCATCGAGAAGTTCTTCTACATCCCGCGGGATGAGCTGATCGGGCTGGAGCTCCGCCGGGCGCTCGCACCGGCGAAGCCCTTCTTCGTCGAGCCGGGCTCCTTCGAGCGGATCACCTCCCGCAAGCTGCCGACCGGGCGGGGCGGCCGCTACACCTTCACCCTCCGCGGGCGCGGCACGGAAAGGATCCTCGAGCTGGTGAGCATCCCGGTGGAGACCGAGAAATACAAGGGGGGCCGGATCGACCACTACATCGACGTCACCGAGATCAAGCGCTTGGAGAGGTCCCTCCGGGAGAAGACCGCCCGCCTGGAGGAGACCAACCGCCGGCTGGAGGAGTTCGCCCACGTCGTCTCCCACGAGCTCAAAGGCCCACCGCGGCGGATCGAGACCTTCGCCCAGTTCCTCCTGGAGGACTACCAGGAGAAGCTCGACCAGGAGGGGCTGGACTACCTCGCGCGGATCAGGAACCAAGCGCTGAAGATGTGCAACCTGATCGAGGACCTGCTCCTTTTGGCGAGCCTCGGCCGGAAGAAGGCACCCCTGGAGGAGGTCCCCCTCTCCCAGGTGGTCAGGGACGTCCTCGACAGCCTGGACTACGCCCTCCAGGGGGTCGAGGTCCATCTGAGCAACTCCTTCCCCACGGTGGTGGCCAACCGGACCCAGATGGAGGAGCTATTCGCCAACCTCATCTCCAACGGGGTCAAATACAACGACAAGGAGAAGAAGAGGATCGAGGTCGGCTGGGAGGAGGAGGACGGCCACTACATCATCTACGTCCGGGACAACGGGATCGGGATCGAGCGCCAATATTGGGATAAGATCTTCGAGCTGTTCGAGACGCTCAACCCCCAGGAGGAAGATGACCATGAGAGCACCGGCGCTGGGCTTGCGATCTGCAAGCGGATCGTGGAGGAGTATGGCGGGAGGATATGGGTGGAGTCCGAGCCCGGCAAGGGCTCTACCTTCTATTTCACCATCCCCAAAAGACCTAAGGTAGGTGAACGAGAATGAGATCGAAGAAGCTGCGGATACTCTTGGTGGAAGACAATCCGGACGATATCAAGATCACCGAGCGGGCCCTCTCCCGGAGCAACGTGAAGAGCGAACTGTATGTGGTCCGAGACGGCCAGGAGGCCCTGGACTTCCTCTACAAGCGCGGGCAGTATGCCGATGCGCCCCGGCCGGACTTGATCTTCCTCGACCTCAAGCTGCCCAAGGTGAGCGGCCATGAGGTCCTGACCACGATCAAGCAGGACGAGAAGCTCCGGCGGATCCCGGTGATCGTGCTCACGGTCTCCCGCAGCGAGGAGGACATGGTCAAGGCCTACGACAGCGGCGCCTCGGGCTACATCCAGAAGCCCGTAAGCTCGAGCGAGTTCATCAAGGTCATCACCACGGTGCGGGATTACTGGGAGATCGCCGAACTGCCGCGGGAGTGACCGCTGACCGGCCGGTTCCGCTCCGGATTTCCACGGGATTTTCACCTGCTTTCCCTGTATTTGCCACCTTGATCGGCCTATAATGCCTTGAGGAAGGCTCTTTGAGAGGCAAGCGGGACAGCGGTCATCGCCGGGAGCGACGAAGGCCCCATTTGGGGCTCCCTGGAGTCCTTTCCCAGGTCGGTCGGCCCCCCTAAAGTTCCAGGCGATGACCGCTCAAACGGAGGGCAGAGTGAGTAGTCCGCGGCAAGGTGCCAGCCGAGTCAGAGGGTTTACAGCCCAACGGACCAGGGTTTTGCCCGGCAGTCCTGCCAACCTCCTTCTGCCGGGATTTTTCCCCAGTCCGGATAAGGCCGGGGTTCGAATCCCCACGGGCGAGGGAAACCTAAACCCCTTCTGTGGTTGCTAACCTCACCAGGGGAGGTGGGTGAACCTCAATCCCACCTCCCCGCCTGCCTGCCTCCTTCCCTATAAGCCGTCCAGAGCGTAGACTCGGCCGTTGTTGCAGCCGAAGACCACCTCCAGCTCCCCATCGCCGTCGAGGTCGGCCAACGCGGGCGAGGAGAAGACCTGCCCGCCGGCGCGGAACTCCCACTCCTTCCGGCCGGTGGCCCCATCGAGGCAGTAGAGCCGCCCATCGTGCGAGCCGATGAGCACCTCCAGCTCCCCATCGCCGTCGATGTCCCCCACCGCCGGGGAGGACTCGACCAAGGATCCCGCGGTGAAGCTCCACTCCAGCCGGCCGCTCCGGCCATCGACGGCATAGACGCGGTGGTCATTGCTCCCGATGACCACCTCTTGAGTCCCATCGTGGTCGAGGTCGCCGATCGCCGGTGAGGAGCGGATCAGGCCCGCGATGGGGAGGCGCCACCTCGGTCGCCCGGTCAGGCCGTCCAGGAGGTAGAGCCCCTCCTTGCTGATCCCGACGACCACCTCTAGTCGGCCGTCGCCGTCGAGGTCGGCCAGCGCGGGCGAGGAGATCTCCTCGGGGCCCCTGGGGAAGCTCCAGAGCAGCCGGCCATCGCTCCTCAGGGCATACACCTGGAAGGTCGAGCCGATGACCACCTCCGGCTTCCCATCTCCGTCGAGGTCGCCGATCGCCGGGGAGGACCTCGTCCCGACCTCGAGGGGGAAGGCCCACAGGGGCCTGCCGGTTCGCCCATCGAGGGCATACACCTGATCGGCCCCGAAGATCACCTCCAGTCGGCTATCGCCGTCGAGGTCGGCCAAGGCTGCGGAGGACCAGATCTTCGCCCTGGCCGTGAAGGCCCACTCGAGGCGGCCGGTCCGCCCATCCAGGAGATAGAGCCGCTGGTCGCTCCCGCCGATGGCTACCTCGATGTCCCCGTCGCCATCGACATCCCCTAGGGCCGGGGAGGCGATCACCCACTCCCCCTCGGTAGTGGTGAAGCTCCACTCCAGCCGGCCCGTCTCCCCATCCAGGGCGTAGACCAGGCCGCCGTAGGAACCGATCACCACCTCCGGCTTCCCGTCGCCATCGATGTCCCCCACCGCCGGGGAGGACTCGACCAGCCCCCGGGTGGGGAAGGCCCACCGTTGGCGCGGGGCGCTGATCCGGCCCCGGCCGGGGCTCATGCCCGTCCGGGCGAGGTCGCGCCTGAAGAAGGGCCAGACGAGCCGGAGCCGGCCTCGGCCCCCGCTCCCCTCCCCGGCTCCATCTCCTTCTGTTTCTGTATCTGTATCTGTATCCGAATCCGAACCCGCAGCCGGGGCTGAGGCCGAGGGCTCGGGGTCAGGGCAGTCCAGCTGGCCCTGGATGATCTCGTGATACCTCCCTCGCCCGCCGTTCTCCCACTCCCACCAGACGAAGTGCTCCGCGAGATACATCTGGGCCAGCGGGGTGACCGTAGCCGCGGCCAGCTCGGGGGCCTGCTCGCTATACCACATCCAGCCCTGCAAGACGAGCTTCAGGGGGTCGAACTTGGTGTGCTCGTAGGCGAGCCTGAAGGCATACCACGAGCCGATCTTCACCCCGACGCCCTCGATCGCCCGGCGCACGAGGAGCGCCGCCGCGGCCTCCTTCTCCTTGGGGGTGTAACCCTCCCTGGTGGCGACCTTTAGGAGCTCGTCATCGCTCAGTTGGTCGAGGTAGCGGCCCTTCCGGGCTATGAAGAGGTTCTTGACCTGGGGAGGGCGATAGCAGATGCCGATGTAATCGCCCCGGCGCCCTGCCATGAGGGCATCCCAGAGCTCGTAGGTCCCATATCTGGTGATCGCCTCCCGGGCCTTCTCCTCAAGCTCGTCGAGGGGCCGGCCCAGGATGATGTAGGCCGCTACCAGGGCCTTGCTGTTCGCCTCCCTGAACTCCGGCGGCCAGTGGCGCGTCGCCCGCTCGAGCAGCCGCTCCGGGGAGAGCTTGTCCGCCCATACCACCAGGGGGATCACGGCCAAAAGGAGGATCGAGATCAAAAGGAGCCTCCAGCGCATGAGGACCTGGCCCTCCTCCGTTCACTTATTTTTTGTTTGTTTGGAGCTCAGCCGGTTGAAGTGCTACGCCATGCTGTTCATATCATAATCTAGCCGATCGAGCCCACGGGGATCAAACCGGTTGGGAAGCCCGACTTTGACCGGGGGATGGGCTCGCGATATAATGCATCGGCAAAATGCCAGTGAGAACCCCATGAAGGTATCAGCGATCGTCCCCGCCTATAACGAAGCCGAGCGGATCGGCGCGGTCCTCGAGGCCCTCCTCGGCAGCAAGAAGCTGGACGAGATCATCGTCGTCGACGATGGCTCGACCGACGGCACCGCCGAGGTGGCCAAGCGCTACGGGGTCAAGGTCCTCTCGCTCCCGGAGAACATGGGCAAGGCCGCGGCGCTCGACGCCGGGGTGAAGCTCGCCCGGAACGACGTCTTCCTGTTCATCGACGCCGACCTGGTGGGCCTCCGCCCGGAGCACGTCGATCGGCTGATCGAGGCCTACGAGCGCAAGAGCCTCTACATGGTGATCGGGGTCTTCCGCGAGGGACGGCTCAACACCGACCTGGCCCAGACGATCGCCCCTTACCTTTCGGGCCAGCGGGTGCTCAACCGGGACATCTGGGAGCGAGTCCGCCGGAAGGAGCGGCTGGAGTTCGGCGTGGAGATGGCCCTGACCAAGCTGGCCCTCAAGGAGGGCTGGGAGGAGGAGTTCGTCACCCTCGATGGGGTGACCCACGTGATGAAGGAGGAGAAGCGCGGCCTGGCCCAGGGGCTGATCGACCGGCTCAAGATGTATGGCGATATCATCAAGTCGGTCTTCATCAGGGTCGATGAGAGGGGGAAGGAGGCCCCCGAGGGTGAGGCCGGAACCGAACCCGAAGCTGGGGAGGAGGGAGGGGGCGATCGCGATCAGGGGGAGCTTGAGCTCAAGGGTAGCGGCCGGGGATGAGCCCGGCCCTGGGTCTTGGCAACGGAGATAGGATCGGCTATAATTAGGCAGCAAGGGTCGAGTATGCCGCTAATTTCCACTCTGATATCCAGGACATCTCCGATTTGTGGCTGACCGCAGCACAGCCGGTGTGGAGGCGCGATCTTTCCGAGCTCCTAGGATCACATGATATGAGTGAATCTGGCATGATTCCAGAGGAGGTATCCGGGGATGGAGCTGACCTTAGCGGAGCTGCGGGCTAAGAGCCTCGACGAGCTGAAGGAGCTCGCGGGGGAGTTCGGGATCAACGGCCGTGGGCGGATGCAGAAGGAGGAGCTGATCTTCGCCATCCTCAAGGCCCAAGCGGAGGCCAAGGGGGTCTACTTCGCCCAGGGGGTCCTGGAGATCCTCCCCGATGGGTATGGCTTCCTCCGCGATGAGACCTGCCTGCCGGGGAAGAACGACATCTACGTCTCCCCTTCGCAGATCAAGCGCTTCGGGCTCCGCGATGGGGACATCATCAGCGGGGAGGTCCGCCCGCCCAAGGAGGACGAGAAATACTACGCCCTGCTGAAGGTCAGCGCGATCGACTTCCAGGACCCCGAGACGATCAAGGGGCGGCCGCTCTTCGAGGAGCTGACTCCGCTCCACCCGATGGAGCAGCTCAAGCTGGAGCACGATCCCGAGGAGATCTCCACCCGGATCATGGACCTCTTCACCCCGGTGGGCAAGGGCCAGCGCGGGCTGATCGTCTCCCCGCCCAAGGCCGGGAAGACCACCCTGCTCAAGCACATCGCCAACGGCCTGGCGGTGAACCACCCCGAGGTCTATCTGATCATCCTGCTGATCGACGAGCGCCCGGAGGAGGTCACCGACTTCAAGCGGTCGATCAAGATGGGTGAGGTCGTCGCGGCGACCTTCGACCAGCCGCCGGAGGTCCACACCCGGGTGGCCGAGCTGGTGATCGCCAAGGCGAAGCGGCTGGTGGAGCAGGGGTATGACGTGGTGATCCTGATGGACTCGATCACCCGGCTCGCACGGGCCTACAACCTCTCGATCTCCCCCAGCGGGAAGCTCCTCTCCGGCGGGATCGACCCCACCGCGCTCTATAAGCCCAAGGAGTTCTTCGGCGCGGCGCGGAACATCGAGGAGGGCGGCAGCCTGACGATCCTGGGGACGGCGCTGATCGACACCGGTAGCCGGCTCGATCAGGTCGTCTTCGAGGAGTTCAAGGGCACGGGCAACATGGAGCTGGTGCTCGACCGGAACCTGGCCAACCGGCGGATCTTCCCGGCGATCGACCTCGAGCTCTCCTGGACCCGGAAGGAGGAGCTGCTCCTGCCGGAGGACGTCCTGCGGAAGGTCTGGATCCTCCGGCGGATGATCGCCGAGATGGACACCCAGGAGGCCCTCCTCTTCATCAAGGAGAAGATGGAGGCGACCCAGAACAACGAGCAGTTCCTCGAGCTGATGCAGAACGAATAGCCCCCAGATGAGGGAGCTGATCATCCACGGCGGCCGCCCCCTCCGGGGCGAGCTCGCCGTAGAGGGGGCGAAGAACGCCGCCCTGCCGCTCTTCTGCGCGACGCTGCTCACCGATGAGCCCGTCGTCCTGGAGAACGTCCCCGAGCTACGCGACGTCCAGACGATCATCGCCATGCTGGAGCTCCTGGGCAAGCGGGTGGAGCGCCTCGGGCCGGGCTGCTACCGGGTGAGTGCAAGCTCGGTGAGCTCCGCCTCCCCCGCCTCCGGCTTTGAAGTCCCCTACGAGCTGGTCCGGCAGATGCGCGCCTCCTTCCTCGTCCTGGGGCCGCTGCTCGTCCGAGGGGGCCGGACGAGGGCGAGGACGAGGGCGAGGGTGAAGGTGAGAGTCCCCCTGCCGGGCGGCTGCGTCCTCGGCGCCCGGCCGGTCGACCTCCACCTCAAGGGGCTC
>CAZCTZ010000039.1:0-10832 GCA_964501855.1 uncultured Thermotogae bacterium | reverse complement strand
GCCCTCGCCCTGGCCGATCTGGTGATCTCCCGCGCGGGCGCGGCCACCCTAGCCGAGCTGACCGCGCTCGGCAAGCCGGCGATCCTCGTCCCCTGGCCCGAGGCCGCGGAGAACCACCAGGAGCTGAACGCCCAGCTGCTCGTGAGGGCCGGGGGTGCGATCCTCGTCCCGGAGGGCGCCTTGAGGGCAGGGGAGGTCGACCTGGTGGAGCTCAGCCGGCGGCTCCTGAGCGAGCGCGAGCGGCTGCGCGAGATGGCCCGGAGGAGCTGGGAGCTCGGCCGGCGAGACGGGCTCGAGCGAGTCCTCAAGGAGGTTGAGCAATTATCCCGATGAGAGGTCCGGGAATTGATGTCGGCAGCGGCGATGGCGATACCATCCACCTTATCGGGATCGGAGGGGAAGGGATGAGCGGGCTGGCCCGCCTCCTCTGGGAGATGGGCTACCGGGTCAGCGGCTCTGAGATCAGGTGGGGCCGGAAGGCGGCCGAGCTGGCCCTCTTGGGAATCAAGGTCTGGCTGGGCCACCGTGAGGAGAACCTGACCCTGGCCGGGGCCCGCGCGGTCGTCTTCTCCTCGGCGATCCCCCCGGAGAACGTCGAGCTGGCCGCCGCTCGGGAGCTGGGCCTGCCGGTGATCCCCCGGCTAGAGATGCTCGCCCGGCTCATGGAAGGGCGGTTCTCCATCGGAGTGGCTGGCACCCATGGCAAGTCGACCACCACGGCGATGCTCGCTTATCTCTTGGAGCGAGGCGGGAGGGAGCCCGCCTTCCTGGTGGGGGCCTCCTCGCCCGCGCTCGGCGGGAACGCCCGCCTCGGCCGGGGCCGATACCTGGTAGCCGAGATCGACGAGAGCGACGGGCGGTTCGTCCACCTCAGGCCGGACCTGGGGGTGATCACCAACATCAGCGCGGACCACCTGAACACCTATGGCAGCGAGGAGGCGCTCTACCTGGCATTCCAGAGGTTCGCCCGCGGCTGTGGGCAGCTCATCCTAAACAGCGACGATCCCCAGAGCGCGAGGCTCCTTGAGCAACTGGAAGCGGAGCGGGGACAAGAGCAGGGACGGGGGCGAGAGGGGGAGAGGGTCTTGCGGTTCGGGATCGACCGGGCGGAGGAGGCCGACCTCGCTGCCCGCCGGATCGCCTACCATGAGCTGCACACCGAGTTCGAGCTGGTCTTCCGCGGGCGGCGGGCCGGCCGGGTCGAGCTGCCCGCCCCGGGGAAGCACAACGTCTACAACGCTCTGGCGGCACTCCTCGCGGGCTGGGCGGTCGGGCTGGACTTCCCCCAGATGGCCGGCGCCCTGCGGGAGTTCGCCCTCCCTGAGCGGCGGTTCCAGGTCCTCCGCCAGGATGGGATCACCGTCGTCGATGATTATGCCCACCTGCCGGAGGAGATCGAGGCCAACCTCGCGGCGATCCGCCGGGGCTGGCGCCCCCGGCGGGTGATCGCCATCTTCCAGCCGCACCGCTTCACCCGGGTCAAGTATATCAACGGCCAGTTCGCCCACTCCTTCGACCTGGCCGATATGGTCATCGTGACCGACATCTACCCCGCCTTCGAGGCGCCGATCCCGGGGGTGGAGGCCGCTCAGATCGTCCGCTCGCTCGAGCAGCGGGGGAAGTGCTCGGTCAGCTACATCCCTGACAAGGGGGAGATCATCCGGTTCCTCCTCGAACATCTCCAGCCGGGGGACTTCATCATCGGGTTCGGCGCGGGCGACATCTGGCAGGTGACCCGGCGGCTAGCTGAGCTCTAAACCTCTGAAGGGATCAGGCTAAGATGGGGCGCACCCCGAGGGGAGGAGGGAGAGGTCTTGACAAGAGGGTAAAAGGTGTGGTAAAGTTTGACGAACCACTGAAGAAGCATACCTCGCTGCGGGTGGGAGGTGGAGCTAGATACTTCGTGGTCCCGGCATCATATGAGGACATAAGAGAGTCTCTCTCCTTTGCCGAAGGGGAGGGCCTCCCCTGGGTGGTGCTCGGCAACGGCACCAACGTCCTCTTCCCGGATGAGGGCTACCCCGGGGTGGTGCTCAAGGTAGGCCCCCTCCTCCGGGAGAGCCGGCTCGACCTTGGGAAGGGGAGCTTCTGGGTCCAGGCCGGCGAGAGCCTGGGAGGGGCGATCGAGCACCTGCATGCTCATGGGCTCGGGGACTTCGACTTCTTGGTGGGCATCCCCGGCACCATCGGCGGGGCCTTGGTGATGAACGCCGGGATACCCGAGGGGACCATCTCCGAGCTGGTGAGGTGGGTGCGGGCCATCGACGAGAAGGGGGATCTAATCACCCTGGGTCGGGCCCAGTGCGAGTTCGGTTACCGTGAGAGCCTCTTCCAGCGGGAGAAGTTGGTCATCGTCGAGGCCGAATTCACCGTCGGCGGGGAGCGGAGGTGGGACCTGGCCGAGCTGCTCGAGCGCCGCCGGCGGCAGCCGCTCGGGCAGCCCTCTCCCGGGTGCGTCTTCAAGAACCCGCCGGGGTGGAGCGCGGGCGAGCTGATCGACCGGGCGGGCCTGAAGGGCTACAGGATCGGCGGGGCGATGATCTCGCCGGTCCATGCGAACTTCATCGTCAACGTGGGCGGCGCGCGAGCCAACGATATCCTGCGGCTGATCGACCTGGTGCGTGAGCGGGTGCACCGGGTCTTCGGGATCGAGCTGGAGCCGGAGCTGGAGATAGTCTGCTCTCGAGCCTGATCTTGATTGAGTGAGTAGGCGGAGGCTCCTCGGGCTTGGAGCGGTCATTGTCAGCTTGACCTTGGCAGCCGGTGGCTGGCTCCTTCTGGGGAGCGAATATTTCGCGATCAAGCAGATCATTATAGAGGGTGGTGAGAGGGTCCAGCGTGCGCGCGAAGACCTGAGGAGGTTGATCGGGATAAGAGCTGGGGAGAACATCTTCATGGCCGATCTGGAGCGGGCACGGGCGGCGCTCCTCCGCCTCCCGTGGGTCCGCGAGGTCCAGCTCAGGCGGCGGTTGCCCTCCCGGATCGAGATCCTCATCGAGGAGCGGCGGCCATTCGTGCTCGTCTCCCTCGCCGATGCCGACACTGATGAGAAGCTCTTCTGGGTAGACCGCGAGGGGTATCTCCTGGAGGAGGCCCATCCCCGCTCTGAGGCCGACTCCGCCGACCGGCTCCTCATCGAGGGAGCCCAAGTGGTCCAGACCGGCCGGGGGCCCCGGCTCCGCGGGCCCGGCCTTGAGGCGGTCCGGGCGCTCTCCGGGCTGGATGAGGCGTTTCTGGAGCGATTTGCCACCCTACAACTCACCGAGCAGGGGCTGATCTTGACGGCCAGGGAGGGCTTCAAGGTCTTCCTCGACCCGGACCTAGAGGGCTCGGCCCTGACCCGGGAGCTCCAGCTCCTCGAGCGACTTTTGACGGTGATCGATGGGCGTCATTATCTTTATATCGATTTGAGATTCGGGGACTTGGTCCTGAGGCCCCGGTAAGGTGGTGAGAGGGGATGGGGGAGCTGGTAGTCGGACTAGATATCGGGACGACGAAGGTCGTCGCTCTGGTCGGGAGCGTCTCTGAGGGAGGGATCATCGAGATCATCGGGCGAGGGATCGCCCCCTCCCACGGCTTGGAGAAGGGCGTAGTGGTCGACATCGGCGAGACGACCGCCTCGGTCCGCCGTGCGGTGGAGGAGGCGGAGAAGATGGCCGATGTCAAGATCCGTTCGGTCACCGTAGGGATCGCCGGCAAGCACATCCGCTCGATCAACAATTCCGGGACGGTCTCGATCAACCGCGACAACCGGATAATCACCCGCGAGGACGTCCGCCGGGTCCTCGAGACCGCCCAGGCGGTCCAGATCCCCCCCGACTGCCAGTTGATCCACGTCATCCCACGGCAGTATATCGTCGATGGCCAGGACGGTATCACTGACCCGATCGGGATGACCGGGACGCGGCTCGAGGTGGACGTCCACCTGGTCATCGGGGCGATTACCGCGGTCCACAACATCGTCCGCTGCGTCCAGAACCTCGGGATCGGGATCGACCACCTGGTGCTCCAGCCGCTGGCCTCCTCCTATGCGGTGCTCACCCCGGCGGAGAAGGAGCTGGGCGTGGTGATGATGGACATCGGCGGGGGGACGACCGACATCGCCATCTTCCGCGGCGGGGACATCTGGTTCAGCAAGATACTGCCCATCGCCGGGGAGCACATCACCAACGACATCGCTGTCGGACTCAAGGTCCCCTACGAGGAGGCCGAGCGGATCAAGTGCGAGGAGGGGACGGCCAAGGTCGACGAGGTCAGCGGCGATGAGCGGATCGAGATCTTGACCATCGGCGACGAGCGCAAGGTGATCTCCCGGCGGAAGCTGGCCAAGATCATCGAGCCCCGGCTGGAGGAGCTCTTTGATATGGCGATGGCCGAGATCGAGGACGCGGGCTACCGCGACCTCGTCCCCGCGGGGGTGGTCCTCACCGGCGGGACGGCGCTGCTGGGTGGGATCGCCGAGTTCGTCCAGGAGCGCTACGGCATACCCGCCCGGCGGGGGAAGACCCCCCAGGGGATCCACGGCCTGCGGGACATCGTCGAGAGCCCGATCTACGCCACCGCGATCGGCCTGCTCAAATACACCGTGGAGTCGAAGGAGTATTACTTCCGGGATGAGATCACCTGGTCGCGGGACGGCCGCCGCCGCGGAGGTGGCCTCCTGGCCAAACTCCTCCGCTGGCTGGCCCAGTTCTTCAAGGGGTGAGGGGGATGGCGATCACCAACAGGGGCAGCAGGGACGGGCTGGCGCGGATCAAGGTCATCGGGGTCGGCGGCGGCGGTGGGAACGCGATCAACCGGATGATGAAGGCCAAGCTCAAGCACGTCGAGCTGGTGGCCGTCAACACCGACGCCCAGGTGCTCGAGGTGATCGAAGCCCACAAGAAGCTCCAGATCGGGGCGAAGCTCACCGGTGGGCTCGGCGCGGGCGGCAATCCCGAGATCGGCCGGAAGGCCGCCGAGGAGTCGGAGGCCGAGATCGCTGACCTGCTCGAGGACATCGACATGGTCTTCATCACCGCGGGGATGGGCGGCGGGACCGGCACGGGCGCCTCGCCGGTGATCGCCCGGATCGCCAAGGAGATGGGGATCCTGATCGCGGCCATCGTCACCCGGCCGTTCTCCTTCGAGGGGCGGGCCCGCGCGGAGAAGGCCCGCCGGGGGATCGAGGAGCTCCGCCAGTATGTCGACACCCTGATCACCATCTCCAACGACCGGCTGCTCAAGATCGCCACCGAGGACCTGCCGATCATCCGAGCGTTCGAGATCGCCGACGACGTCCTCCGCCAGGGGGTCCAGGGGATAACGGATCTGATCACCACCCCGGGGATGATCAACCTGGACTTCGCCGACATCGAGGCGACGATGCGGAACGCCGGGACGGCGATGATGGGGATCGGGATCGGCGAGGGCGAGGGCCGGACGAAGGAGGCCGCGCGGAACGCGATCTCCTCGCCGCTGCTGGAAGGGTCGATCGAGGGCGCCCAGCGGGTTATTTTGAACATCACCGGCGGGGAGGACCTCACCCTGGAGGAGGTCACCGAGGCGGCGACCCTGATCAAGGAGGCCGTCTCCGATCAGGCGGACATCATCTTCGGGACGGCGATCCAGGAGGGCTTCGACAAGGTGAAGCTGACGGTGATCGCCACCGGGTTCACCCAGTCGGAGGAGGAACCCGAAGAGGAGGAGACCGTCGAGGACGCACTGCTCATCGAGCGGATGAAGAAGGAGGAGAGCGACGACCTAGATATCCCCACCTTCCTGAGGAGGCGGAAGCGGGTCCTCGAGGAGGACTAGTCGAGCCGGATCGGCATGCACACGTAGATGAACCCGCGGTCCTCCTCGGCCTCCGAGGCGGGCTCGATCAGCCCGGCGCTCTCAGGGTCAGCGAGCCAGAAGATCACCTCCGGGGAGTCCATCTTCTTCAGGGCGTCGATCAGGTATTCGGCCTTGAAGGAGATCCTGATCGGCTCGCTCGGGCGGAGGAGCTCGAGCCGCTCTTCCGCCTCGCCCTTCTCCGCGGAGGAGGACTTGATGAGGAGCTGGTTCCCATCGCTCTCCAGGATCACCGCGCCGGACTCCTCCGCGGCGGTGATCTCCGCCCGCTGGAGCGCCTCTAGGAACTCCTGGCGGTCGAGGACCAGGCCGATCCTGTTCTCCCGGGGGATCACCCGCTCGAAGTCGGGATACTCCTCGGCGAGGAGCCTGGCGGCGAAGATCACCTCCCCGATCTTGAAGAAGAGGTTCTGCTCGCCCAGATAAAGTTCGACCTGGTCGCCCTCGACCTGGGTGAGGATGCTCTGGAGGTCCTTGAGCGAGTCCGAGCTTATCAGGTATTCCCCCTCGTGGCTCAGCTCCGGGAGCAGCTCCTCCTTGAGCGCCAGCCGATAGCCGTTGGTCGCGACCAGCCTGAGCGAGCCGGCCTTGAAGACCATGTCGACCCCGGTGAGGCTGAGCCGGGAGGTCTCCCGCGCGGAGAGCGCCGCGAAGGTCGTCTGCTCGAGCCCCCGGAGGAGCCGCTCACGCGGGAGGGAGCAGATCGGCTCCGGGGGGAGCTGGGGTATCTCCGGGTAGTCCTCCAAGGGCATGGTGAGCAACTCGATCCGCGTCGGGCCGCAGCTCAGCTCGAGCCGCTCGTCGATCGTGCGCACCTCCACCGGCGCGCTGGGGAGCCGGCTGGTGATCTTGGCCAGCAGGTCGCCATTCACCACCACGGTCCCCTCATCGCCGCGGTTCTCGATCGGGATCGAGCAGGAGATGGCCCGCTCCAGGTCGGTCGCCTGTAGGGTGAGCAGCCCCTCACCCTCGCGCACCTGGAGCTTGATCCCCGCCAGGATGGGCAGGCTGCTCCCGCCCCCCAGGGCCCGAGAGGTCAGCTTCACCCCGAACCAAAGCTCATCCCGCAGGCAGGAGAATTCCATGGTAGATCACCTTCTGAGAGGAAGTGTAGCATGGGGGCGACCAAAGATCAACCCGATCCGATCGCCGACCATGGTCAAGGACAAGAGCTTCTCTTCTCATCTTTTTCTTTCTCCCCTGAGGCGCCCCTCTACGATCGCCACTATCCGCTGGTGGAGCTCCTCGGGGCTCATCCGCCCATCGAGCAGGTAGCCTCGAGGGTGATCCTTGATCAGTTCGAGATACCCTCGGCGGACCCGCCGGTGGAAGTCGAGCGCGGCGCTCTCCAGTCGGTCCCTTCGGACCCCTTCCTCTCTTCCTCTCCTTGCGACCTTCCGGCGGAGGCCCTCCTCCGGCGGGAGATCGAGCAGGAAGACCAGGTCGGGCTCCAGCCCATCGGTCGCCAGCTCATTGAGCTTGCGGACCAGCTCGAGGGGCAGCCCCCGGCCGTAGCCCTGGTAGGCCAAGCTGGAGAGGGCATACCGATCGGCGATGACGACCTTCCCCGCGGCGAGCGCCGGCCGGAGGACCTCCCGCACAAGTTGAGCCCGGGAGGCCTCATAGAGGAAGAGCTCCGCCAGGGGCTCGATCTCGAGCGCCTGCGGTTGCGAATCCGGTGAGTCGAGCAGGATCGCCCGGATCGATCTCCCCAGGGCGGTCGTCCCCGGCTCCTCCACCACCAGGACGTCATACCCCTGCTTCCGGAGGTGCTCCGCGAGGAGCTTCGCCTGGGTGGTCTTGCCGCTGCCGTCCGGCCCTTCGATCGCGATCAGCATGGCATGGGGTCAGGGAGCAGCTCGTCTCACCAGCTTCAGGACGATCAGGCCGGTGCCGAGGACGATCGCCACGTCGGCGAGGTTGAAGACCGGCCAGACCCGCAGGTCCAGAAAATCGATCACATACCCCAACCGCACCCGATCGAGGAGGTTCCCCAGCGCCCCTCCGGCGATGAGGGCCAGCCCCGTCCGCAGCCAGCCGTCCCGCAGCCTGGCGAAGAGGAGCACACCTAAAAGCCCGAGGCTGATCACGGCGGTGATGATCATCACCAGCGGGCCCTGGCCCTGGAGGAGCCCGAAGGCCCCGCCAGGGTTCCGCGTTAAGGTGAAGTAGAGCAGATGATCGATCACCGGGACTGGCCGGTAGGGGCTGAGCCAGAAGGTCACCGCGAGCTTGCTCCCCTGATCGACGGCGATAACCCCCAGGATTATGGCCAGGTAGGTCATCTTTTCATCTCATCTCCAACTCTCCGCCCTGCTCTCTGCTCTCCCTCTCCACTCCGCTCCATTCCATTCCGCTCCCATGGCAAATATACGCAAGCTCGCCGGAGGGGTCAACAGATCAGCCGAGGGGTATGCTATTATCATCGAGGGTGAAACCTCGCCCCCTGCGGGGTGTATATGGCCACGAAAGGACGGGGGAGGATGGAGGAGCTTGAGCTGCTTCAACGCTCTTTAGCGGGTGAGCTGGAGGCCTGGGGTGAGATCGTGAAGCGCTATAAGCAGGCAGTATTCGGGATCGCACTCGGGATCTTGGGCAACCCGGCCGACGCCGAGGACGCCGCTCAGGACGCCTTCATTCGGGCTTATGAGAACCTCCACCGCTACGACCTGCGGCGGCGGTTCTCCACCTGGATCTTCACCATCGTGAGTAACATCTGCAAGAACAAGCTCCGGCGGGAGCGCCTCCAGCACCAGCAGGCGCTCGACGAGGGCCGGCTCGCCGGACGGGCGGATGACGACCCTGCCTGTCAGGCCCTCGAGGAGGAGCGGGGGAAGCTAGTCCGCGAAGCGCTGAGCGAGATCCGGTTCGAGTATCGCGCGCCGCTGGTGCTGCGCTACTATGCCGAGCTGGACTACAAGGAGATCGCCCGGGTCCTCAGCCTCCCCGAGGGGACGGTGAAGACCCGGATCCACCGCGGGAAGGCCGAACTGCGACGCATCCTGGAGAGGAAAGGGGTGATTGGCCAGCCATGAGCAGGGATGAGCTCGATCTCGATCTTGAAGACCTCCTCAAGCGAGGACTCCACGAGAGCGTGGAGCAGAGCCGGGAGCGGCTCGAGGGGCTGGAGGAGCGTGTCCTGGAGGGGCTCAGCGAGCGGTTGCTCCGGCGGAGCCCCTGGGCGAAGCTCCATGAATTCTTCGCCGGCCCAGTCGCAGGCCTTTCTCGCCCCGCCCTAGCTTTATCCTTCGCTGCGGTCGCGGCGATCTTCCTCGGGCTGGGGATCTTCCTCGGGATACAATTTGGCGGGCCGCTGATCGGGCTCGAGCTCGGCGGGGGCGGGAATGGAGTGTGGTTCGTGGTCGCCTATCCCGAGGCCGAGAGCGTCACCGTGGCGGGGGACTTCAGCAACTGGGAGGAGATCCCCCTCAAGCGGGGCAGGGACGGGATCTGGGTCCTGCGGCTCGAGCTGCCCCCCGGCCGGTATGAGTATGCCTTCAAGGTGGACGGCAAGAAGTGGATCCCCGACCCCAGAGCGGACGAATACGTGAAGACCTACGGTGACCAGTATAACTCGGTGATCTATGTCTGAACCGAGCGAGGGAGAAGGGACGGGCGAGGTGAGAGAGATGAAGCGAGCGCTGCTAGGCCTCCTGCTCTTGATCTCGATCGGCCTGCTCGGGCTGGGCTCCCTACCTCTCCTGGGAGCTGAGACTACTGAACAGAAGGTCTATGACTACATCAATAATACCCTGGAGGCCTCGGCCCAGACGAAGGCCATCTTGATCCAAGCCTTCCGGAAGGGCTTCCAGGAAGGAGCTATCACCCCTGAGCAGGCCTACAAGCTCCTGGAGGAAGTTAATGAAAGCGGCGCTGAACTGGAGCTTCGCGAACAGGTCCTCCTGACCATCGCTGATGCGCTCCTCAAGAGCGTCCCCGTGGAGATGTTGGTCAATAAGGTGCTAGAGGGGCTGCACAGGGGGATACCCATGAGCATAATCCTGGTAGAGATCCAGGAGAGGAAGCGGACTTTAGAGGAGGTAAAGGCGCTCCTCGAGGGGAAGGGCTTCAAGGTCGGAGTAGAGCTCCGGATCGGGGGGGTCACTCTCGCACTCCAGGTCAACCTTTGGGGGCTGGTGATCACCGAAATTGCTAGGGCTTTAGAGGACTATGTCCGAGGCGGAAACGATCCTACCGACTCCTTCGCCGTGAAACGAGCGGTGCTCCTCCGCCTTCAGCGGCTCCAGCAGGATTCCATCATCCCCGGGGGCATCACCAGATGGGTCGAGGTGAACCTCTCTGCCGAGGAGTTGGGAAGGATCGCGCAGAATATCGCTCAAAGGCTCATGCAGCAGAAAGGGGGTCGATAGCCGTTGAGAGCCTCGAGTTCGAACCCAAACGAATCCAATTCCCAAAGGAGGGAGCGTAGATGAAGTCGAGACCGTTCCTCATAAAGCTGCTAGCGGTGCTGATGCTGGTCGGGGGGCTGGCCGCCTGGGCCGGGAGCTCCGGGCTCTCCCAGCAGGCCAACCCCCTGGGGATAATCGTCGAGCCGGACGAGCTCCAGGTCAACATCTGGGTGGATAAGTCGGCCTACCAAGTCGGCGAGGAGATCACCATCCACTTCTGGGTTAACAAGCCGGCCTGGGTATACATCATCGACATCGACGCCGCAGGCCGGGCCAGGCTGATCTTCCCCAACCGCTACGACCGGGACAACTATGTCAGCCAGGGCGGGGAATACTCCCTGCCGGGGCCGAGCGACCCCTACCGCTTCGTGGTCGTGCCCCCCACAGGAACCGAGTATGTGCAGATCATCGCCTCGACCCAGCCGCTAGACCTCGACGTCCAGGGGTTCCGGGAGGCCTTCCCGCTGCTGGGGGCCGATCCCAACCAGGTCGGCGCACAGATCCAGGGGATCATCCCCACAGGAGCGGAGACCGCTACCGCCTGGACGAGCTTCCAGGTCGTGAGCGCTTGGCCGCCCCCACCTCCAC
>CAZCTZ010000038.1:0-11112 GCA_964501855.1 uncultured Thermotogae bacterium | reverse complement strand
CCTCTCCCCATCATCTTACAGGAGGCCCTTGTCCGATCTCAGGGCCGGAGGTGAGTTGACAGGGAAGGGAGGGCTCCCAGCGTGCGATCGTAGTGCGTAGTGGTTACAACCTCACTATCACTTCTCCCGCTCGTCGAGCAATTGCGGCGGTGGGCCCCGCCCCGACTTGGCCCTCGGCCCTTTTTATGCTTAAATGGGCGTGTATGGGTGGGTCGAAGGCGAAAGCGGCGGGAGAGGCCAAGGTCGGGGAACGAGAGAGGCATGAGCGTGGGCTCCTCACCCTCTACAGTGAGTGCGAGGAGCTGGGGCCACTCCTTCACTCCATCGTAGAGCGGGCCTGCCGGCTCCTGGGCGGCCGCGGGGGAGGGATGTATCTTTACGATCCCATCCGTAAGGAGGCCGTCTGCGTCGTCAGTTACAACACCCCTAGGGACTACACCGGCGTGAGGCTGAAGCTGGGCGAGGGTGCCGCCGGGAGGGTCATCCAGACCGGCGAGCCCCTGCTAATTGAGGATTACCGGAGGTGGGAGGGGCGAGCCCGGGCCTACGAGCAGGACCGGCCCTTCACTGCGGTGATCTCCGCGCCCATGAAGTGGGAGGACGAGGTCATCGGCATGATCCACGTCCTGGGCGACACCGAAGGGAGCTTTACCGAGGATGATCTCCAGCTCCTCTTGGTCTTCGCCGACCAGGCGGCCCTCACCCTCAAGAACGCCAAGCTCTATCAGGAGAGCCGCCGCCGGGCGGAGGGGCTCGCCATGCTCCATCGGATCTCGCTGGAGCTCACCTCCCAACGTGACCTCCCCCAGCTCCTCGAGGAGGTCGTCCGCTCCGCTATCGAGCTCCTGAGGGCGAAGAGCGGCGGGCTTTATCTTTACGATCCGGAGAGTGAGGAGCTCGAGCTGATCCTATCGGTAGGGATGAGCCGTGACTACCGAGGGACGAGGCTCAAGCTCGGCGAGGGCCTCGCCGGCAAGGTCGCCCAGACCGGCGAACCCCAGGTCGTCGCGGACTACCGGAGCTGGGAAGGCCGCTCGCCCAAGTTCGCCACTGAGTCCCTCACCTCGGTGATCTCCATCCCTCTCAAGGCCAAGGGCAAGCTCATCGGCGTGCTCAACATCTCCACCGATGAGAAGGATCGCCTATTCGGTGAGGAGGACCTGAGGCTGGCCAGGCTCTTTGCCGACCAGGCGGCGATCGCCCTGGAGAACGCCCGGCTCTACCGGGAGGAGCACCAGCAGGCCTGCGAACTCGAGGCCCTGGCGAGGATCTCCCAGACGCTGAGCAGCTCCCTGGAGCTCGAGGAGGTCCTGGAGAGGGCCCTGGAGGAGATGCTCCGGCTGAGCGGGCTCGAGACCGGCGCGATCTACCTGCTCGATGGAGGGTCAGGAGCGGGAGCAGGAGCAGGGAAGCTCCATCTGCATCTGAAGGTCCACCGGGGGCTTCCGCCGGAGTTCGTCGAGAAGGTCAGGGTCCACCCCCTGGGGCATGGGCTGACCGGCCGGGCCGCCCTGGAACAGCGGGTGGTCGTCTGCACCGACGTCTATAGGGAGTTCCCCGAGCTGGCCGAGCTCGCCCGCCTCGGCGGGCTCCGCTCCCAGATCAGCCTCCCCTTGAGCTCGAAGGGGAAGCTGATCGGGGTGTTGAACCTCAACAGCTCCAAGGTCCACACCCCCACGGAGGAGGAGCTGCGGGTCCTCACCCTGATCGCGGAGAGGATCGCCCTGGCGGTGGAGAACGCCATGCTCTACCAAGCGGAGCAGCGCCGCGCCAAGGAGATGGCGGTGATCGGCGCGATCGGCGCGGCCCTCAGCCGGTCCCTCGAGCCGGAAGCCCTCCTCAGATCCGCGCTCGAGGGGCTCCTGGAGGCCCTCGACTTCGAGCTAGGCGCGGTCTACCTCATCGAGGAGGGGAGCGGCGACTTCGTGCTGGTCGAGCAGCGGGGGCTCTCGCCCGAGTTCATCGAGGCGGCCAGGCGTAACCCCAAAGATCACTACATCTTGGGGCGGGTCATCCGCTCGAGGAGGCCCCTCGAGGTGCACGAGCACGAGTTCCTCTCCCCGGAGGCCAAGAAGGAGGGGCTCAAGTATGCGGCCTACGTGCCGCTCTTCGCCCGGGATCGGCCCTTGGGTGTGCTGGCCGTCGGCGACCGATCCGAGCGGGCGCTCACCCCCGAGGAGTTCGAGCTCCTCGAGAGCGTCGGCCAGCACCTCAGCTTGGCGCTGGAGCAGGCCCAGCTCCACCAAGAGGTGGCGGAATGGCGGGAGAAATACCGCTCGCTGGTGGAGAACGAGTTCGTCGGGATCTACATCATCCAGGACAACCAGCTCAAATACGCCAACGAGGGCTCCCTCAAGCTCTTCGGCTACTCCCGCGAGGAGCTCTCCGCGATCGACCCTCTCAAGCTGGTCCACCCCAAGGACCGCGAGCTGATCCGCCGGAACCTCGAGAGGAGGCTCCAGGGCGAGGTGATGGAGCGGCCTTATACCTTCCGCGGGCTCAGGAAGGACGGCGAGGTGATCGAGCTCGAGGTCTTCGCCCGCAGGATCGACTATGAGGGCCGGCCGGCGGTCCAGGGCATCCTGATCGACGTCACCAAGCTGCGCCAGGGGGAGCGGCTCCGCCGTGACCTGCTCGAGATCGCCCGGGAGATCCTCGCTTCTCACGATATCGAGCACATCCTCCGGCGGGTGGCCCAGGCGATCATCGAGCACTCGCCCTTCCAGCGGGCGGCGGTCTCCCTCTACGACATCACCGCCGAGGTGCCCCTGGAGAGCCCGGTGATGGCGATCTACTCCGCGGGCCTGACCAGGGAGGAGGAGGAGCGGCTCATCGCTCAGGGGGGTATGCCCCCGGAATACCGCCGGCTGGCCTTCACCGAGCGGTTCCGCATCGGGAACTCCTACTACGTACCCCACGATCAGGTCCCCTGGGGGCCGGAGAGGGGGCTCCCCGGCCGGGTCCGGCTGGACGGCTGGCACCCCAATGACTTCCTGTTCATCCCGCTGAGGAGCGAGCAGGGGATCATCGGCCACATCTCGGTGGACGATCCCCGAGTCCCCGGGGTGGTGACCCCCGAGGTGCTCGAGCCCCTGGAGCTATTCGCCGGGCTGGCCGCACTGGCGGTCGAGCGGGCCGCCCACCTGGAGCAGCTCCGCCGGCAGGAGGCGAAGCTGAAGGAGCTGTCGATCCGGGACCCGCTCACCGGGCTCTACAACCGCCGCTACTTCAACGAGATCATCGGGCGGGAGCTCGAGCGGGCCCGCCGATTGGGCTATAGCCTGGCCTTCCTGATGCTCGATCTGGACAACTTCCGCAGGGTGAACAACCTCTACGGGCACCTCAAGGGCGATGAGGTCCTCCGCGCCGTCGCGAGGCTCCTGGCGGAGAACGTCCGCGCCTCGGATATGGTCTTCCGCTACGGCGGCGACGAGTTTCTGATCCTGATGCCCAAAACAAGCGGTGAGGAGAGCCAAAAGGTGATAGAACGGCTCCGGCGAGCGCTGAGGAGGTGGAACAAGGGGAGCGGGCTCGACTGCGAGATCGGCTTCTCCGCGGGAGTGGCCCTCTGGTCGCCGGGGGAGGGTAAAGACGAGGAGCGCCGGCTGGAGGAGCTCCTGGAGGAGGCCGATCGGATGATGTATCAGGGGAAACTGAGGGGCTGTGGGTGAGGCCTCACCCCAATTTGAGCCCGGGCTAGCTAGCCTGGATGTTGAGGTCCCAAGCTAAGTTAAGTTAGGTTAACTTAAGCAAGCGAGCTAGACTAGCCGGTTGGGCCAGGGCCAAGCCATGTCCGAGGCTGAGGAGAGGGTCGAGATCCGCCCGATCGAGGACCAGCAGGGCCTGCGGGAGTGCGAGCGGCTCCAGCGGGAGATCTGGGGCTTCGTCGAGCTGGCCGTCGTGCCCGACCACCTGATGCTGGTGGCGAGCAAGAACGGCGGGTTGCTCCTCGGCGCCTACGACGAGCGGGGCAGGCTGGTGGGGTTCTCCTTCAGCCTCCTCGGTCTCAGGGAAGAGGAAGGGAGGAGGCTCCACCACTGGTCGCTGATGACCGGCGTCCTGCCCGATGTGCGCTACCGCGGGGTGGGCTACCGGCTGAAGCTGGCCCAGCGGGAGCGCGTCCTCGAGCAGGGGATAGAGCTCATCAGTTGGACCTACGACCCGCTCCAGAGCGCTAACGCCTACTTCAACTTCGCCAAGCTGGGGGTGATCGCCCGGGAGTATGAGCGCGACTTCTACGGGGAGATGCGCGACCAGCTCAACCGGGGGCTGCCCTCGGATCGGCTCACCGTCGAGTGGTGGCTCCGCTCGCCTCGGGTCGAGGCCAAGCTCGCCCGGCGCTACCGCCTGCCTAGCGTGGAGGAGTTGCTCGAGGGTGGCGCGGAGCTGGTGAACCGGACTGAGCTTGAGGGGGACTGGCTGGTCAACGCCGGCTATAAGTTAGATCTTGAAGGAGAGCGGCTCCTCATCGAGGTGCCCACCGACACCCCGGCGATGAAGGAGCAGGCCCTGGAGCTCGCCCGCCGCTGGCGGGAGGAGACCCGGGAGATCTTCGAGAGCTACCTCGGGCGGGGCTACCTCGTCAGCGAGTTCCTCACCGTCGAAGTCGAAGAGGAGGGAGGCCGCCGCCGGCGAGGCTACTACCTGCTCGAGCGGGCCGCTCCTGAGGAGGTCCTCCGGCGGGAGGGGCTCAATTTGAGCTGAGGCGAGATGAGGCACCCCGCATGGCACGGCGGGTAAAAGTAAAATTAAAATAAAATGGGGATGGGAATGGGGCTAGAAACGGAGATGACGAGCGGGGCGAAGGTCAAGCTCGAGCGGGCGGAGCTCCGCCTGATCGAGCTCGAGCTAGCCGCGCCGTTCGAGACGAGCTTCGCCCGGGAGCGGGTGAAAAGAGCCATCATCGTGGCACTCTTCGGCGACGGCGCGGTCGGCTGGGGTGAGTGCGTCGCCTCCTCCGGCCCCTGGTATTCCTACGAGACGGTCGAGACGGCCTGGCACGTCCTGAGGGAGTTCCTCCTCCCACGGGTCCTGGGGCGGAGGGAGAAGCTCGGTCTGCAAGAGCTCAAGGGTGAGCTGGCCCCGATCCGCGGCCACCCGATGGCCAAGGCCGCCCTGGAGGCTGCTTTCCTGGATTTGCAAGCCAAGCTGGAGGGGCGCCCCCTGGCCAGGCTCCTCGGCGGCGAGCGGGACCGCGTGACGAGCGGGGTGAGCATCGGCATCCAGGAGGACCTCACCGAGCTCCTGAAGGAGGTCGCCCGCCGCTTGGAAGAGGGCTATCCCCGGGTGAAGCTCAAGATCAAGCCCAGCTGGGACCTCGCGGTAGTGGAGGCGGTCCGGCGGGAGTTTCCCAAGATCAAGCTCCAGGTGGACGCTAACTCCGCCTACACCCTCGAGGACCGCGGGCTGTTTGCCGAGCTGGACCGGTTCGAGCTGCTCCTGATCGAGCAGCCGCTTGGGTATGACGACCTGGTGGACCACGCCCGGCTCCAGCGGGAGCTGCGGACGCCGCTCTGCCTCGATGAGAGCATCAGCTCGCTCGCCGCGGCCCGCGCGGCCCTGGAGCTCGGCAGTTGCCGGGTGATCAACATCAAGCCCGGGCGGGTGGGCGGCCCCACCCAGGCGATCGCCATCCACGACCTCTGCCGAGCGAGCGGCGTCCCGGTCTGGTGCGGCGGGATGCTCGAGACGGGGATCGGCCGGGCGCACAACCTCGCGGTGGCCTCCCTCCCCGGCTTCACCCTGCCGAACGACATCTCCGCCAGCTCGCGCTACTTCGCTCGAGATATCGTCGAGCCGGAGTTCGTGCTGAACCCGGACGGGACGATCACCGTCCCCCGGGGGCCCGGGATCGGCGTGGAGGTGGTGGAGGAGCGGCTGGAGCGGGCGACGGTGCGGAAGGAAGTGATACGCCAGGGGAGATGAAGCACCTGCGCCGAGCGGAGCTGGCAGCGAAGATCGACCACACCCTCCTCGGGCCGGAGGTCTCCCGCGAGCAGGTGAAACAGCTCTGCGCCGAGGCGGTCCGCTACAAGTTCTACGCCGTCTGCATCAACCCCTGCTATGTGCCGCTCGCCAAGGGGGAGCTGCGCGATACCAAGGTGAGGATAGCGACGGTGATCGGCTTCCCACACGGGGCGACCCTCCCCCAGGTGAAGGCCTTCGAGGCCCGCGAGGCGGTCGACGCCGGTGCGGACGAGCTGGACATGGTGATCAACGTCGCGGCGCTCAAGGCGAAGGAGTATCAGCTAGTAGCGGAGGAGATCGCGGCCGTCCGCGAGGCGGTGGCCAAAGCCCCTCGGAAGATCCTCCTGAAGGTGATCCTCGAGACGGCCCTCCTCAGCGACGAGCAGAAGGTGGCCGGGGCGATCCTGGCTCAGGCGGCCGGGGCCGACTTCGTGAAGACCTCGACGGGGTTCGGCCCCGGCGGTGCGACCGTGGAGGACGTCCGCCTGCTGCGGGAGGCGGTCGGCCCCAAGATGGGCGTGAAGGCCGCCGGTGGGATCCGCGACTACGAGACGGCGGTAAAGATGATCGAGGCCGGCGCGGACCGGATCGGGACGAGCGCTGGGGTGGCGATCATCCAGGGTGCACCCGAAGGCTAGCCTGGGCTGATCGATCGAAAGATGGCTATCCGGAAGGCTACAGGAGTTATCATCAGGGCTCATGACTTCAGGGAGAGCTCCAGGATCGTCACCCTCCTCTCCCCTGAAGTCGGGAAGTTCTCGCTCTTGGCCAAGGGGGCCCGGCGGCCTGAGAGCCCCCTGGGGGCTGCCCTGGACCTCCTGAACCGGGTCGAGGTCGTCTTCTACGAGGGCCGCTCACGGGGGCTGAGGCTCCTCAAGGAGGCCGCGCTCATCGCGAGCTATCCCAAGCTGAAGCGGGACTACGACCGGCTGGAGGTGGCCCTGCAGGGCGCACGGGCGCTGAACCTCCTCCTGCGGGAGGGCCAGCGCGACCGGCGGATCTACCAGCTCTTCGAGGAGCTGCTGGAGGAGCTGGATGTGGGTGCAAATGTAAATGTAAATGTGAGCCCGAGCTACCTGGCCCTCGGCTTCAAGCTGAAGCTGATCGACCTTCTGGGCTTCGGCCCGATCCTGGACCGCTGCTCGCTCTGCCGGGAGCCCCTGGAGGCGGCCGAGGCTGAGGCCGAAGCCGAAGTTGAGGTTGAGGAGCCGGGGCTGTGGTTCTCCCCCGAGGCCGGCGGGACCGTCTGCGGGCCGTGCCACCGGGGAGCGGCCGATCCGGCGCTCGCAGGCCAGGCCGTCGAGTGGCGGCTGGTCAAGGCCCTACGGATGATCCTCCGCCTGCCGCTGAGGAGGCTCTCCCGGCTGGTCCTGCCGGAGGAGCTGATCGCCCAAGGAGAGGAGCTCCTCGACCGGTTCATCGCCTATCACCTGCAGCCCATTTAGGCTCGGACGCTCAACCCCCCTGCCGCTGCCGATCCGCTGACCTAGGAGGCGTCCTTCGGGCCCTTCACTTAGCTCGCGGTTTTGGCCCGCCTCCCAGGGGCGGCCGAGGCCCCGTCCTTGCTGGACTTTTTGCCCTTCCTTTTTGCCTCTGTCCCTTGACATTTGGTGGTTTTTCTCTTATAATAAGCCGTGCGAGGATTTCACGAGGAGCGATGAGGCCCTGCCCCAAGCTGAGTTGGCATGCCTTTGTTGCACTAAATCCTTTTATCCCCGAGGCTTGAGGTGAGGCATGAGGCAATGGGGGCTTACGAAGTCGAGGAGCTGGAGGAGTTGGAGATCGGAAACCTGAATGAGCTAGAAGAGGAAGAGCGCAGCGAGACCACCTCTGAGGACCTGGTGAAGGCCTACCTGCAGGAGATCGGGAAGGTCCCCCTGCTCACCCGCGAGGAGGAGGTCGAGCTGGCCAAGCGGATCCAGCAGGGCGACGAGAAGGCCAAGGAGAAGATGGCCCTGGCCAACCTCCGCTTGGTCGTCTCCATCGCCAAGCGCTATCGCGACTTCGGCCTGCCCCTCCTGGACCTCATCCAGGAGGGGAATATCGGGCTGATGCGGGCGATCGAGCGGTTCGACTGGACCAAGGGCTACAAGTTCTCGACCTACGCCACCTGGTGGATCCGCCAGGCGATCTCGCGGGCTCTGGCGGATAAATCCCGGACGATCCGCATCCCGGCGCACATTATCGAGGCGATCCGCAAGCTCTACAAGCTGGAGGAGGAGCACGTCCAAGAGTATGGCGTCCCGCCCACCCTGGAGGAGCTGGCCGAGGAGCTCGACCTGCCGCTGGAGGAGGTCGAGCGGGTGAAGAAGGCCGCGCAATACACCAGCTCGCTTGAGCGGCCCGTCGGCGAGGATGGCGACGCCTTGGAGGACTTCATCGGCAATGAGGAGTCGCCCTCGCCGGTGAGGGAGGCCTTCTCCGCCCTCCAGAAGGAGGAGCTCCTCCGGGCACTGGAGCAGCTCGACTACCGCGAGCGGCGGATCCTCGAGCTGCGCTACGGCCTCCATGACAACCGCACCCGCACCCTGGAGGAGGTCGGCAAGGCCTTCGGGATCTCCCGTGAGCGGGTCCGCCAGATCGAGAAGGAGGCCCTGGAGAAGCTGAAGGCGATGAAGCTCCGCGAGCGGCTGAAGAGCTTCGAGAACCTCATCCAGCAGGAGGAGTTCAAGCCGACTCGCTAGGCTGAGCTGCTAGCTAGTTCGACCCTACGATATCACTGGATCGGAGTCGGGATAGAATAGAGTAGAACAGATCCGCCGCGATGGCCACCCTGGATGCGAAGACCGAGGCGCTCCTTGGGGAGTTCACCCGCCAGGTCAGGGAGCTTTACGGGGAGGACCTCCTCGCCGTCGTCCTCTACGGCAGCGCCGCCGGGGTGGACTACATCCCCGAGGTCTCCGACCTGAACCTGCTCGTCGTCCTCAAGGAGGTCAACCCCGCCCAGCTCGAGAAGGCCCACAAGCTGGTCGGCCGGTGGCGGAAGGCCAAGCTGAGCCCGCTCTTCCTCGATCCGCACTACATCCAGCGGTCGCTCGACGTCTTCCCCATCGAGTTCCTGGAGATGAAGGAGCAGCACCGGCTGCTTTGGGGCGAGGAGGACCCCCTGGAAGGGCTGGAGATCCCCCAGGAGAACCTCCGCTGGCAGTGCGAGCAGGAGCTCAAGGGGAAGTGGCTCAAGCTCCGCCAGGCCTACCTCCAGACCGCCGGGAACCCCAAGGGGCTCCAGGGGCTCCTGGTAGGCTCACTGCGCTCCTTCGGGGTGGTGATGAGCGCGCTCCTGCGGCTCAAGGGGCTCACCCCTCCGCCGCGGGAGTTCCTGGAGATCGTCACCCAGGTGGAGGAGGCCTTCGGACTGGAACTGCCGGCTTTCCGGGAGGTCTACCAGCTGAAGTGGGGCTTCATCAGCCCGGATAAGGCCGCCCTCCGGGAGCTGTTCGCCCGGTATCTGGTGGAGGTCCGCCAGCTCACCGAGGTGGCGGACACCCTCTTCGCCGAGGCCGACCCCGCTAAGTGAGCAGGTTAAATGATGATGACGATGAGGACGTGCCGATCCTCCCGCTGGCCTAAGGTGGCTGTCCTATTCCTGGTCCTGCTCTCGCTCCCACTAGGGCTCCCTTCCTTACCGCGGGTTCAAGCCCATGGGCAGGAGGTAAAACTCCCCTCGCCGCGGGGGTTCGTCTCCGACTACGCCGAGGTCATCGACGAGGCGACCGAGAGGGAACTGAATGCGCTGCTTGAGGAGCTCAAGGAGAAGACCACCGCCGAGGTCGCGGTCCTCACCGTGAGGAGCACCAAGCCGCTCGATGATTTCACCTACGGGCTGAGGGTCTTCGAGGAGTGGGGCCTCGGCCACCCCGAGAAGGACAACGGCTTGCTCTTCCTCGTCGCGGTGGAGGACCGCCGGGTGCGGGTCATCACCGGCTATGGGCTGGAGGGGCTCCTCCCCGATGGGCGGGTGGGCCGGATCCTCGACGAGCAGGTGATCCCCTACTTTAAGGTGGACGACTTCGCCGGCGGGATCAGGAGCGGGGTGAGGGCCATCGCGGGGATCATCGCCGAGGACGCCGGGGTGGAGCTCACCGGGCTCGGTGAGGGTGAGGGCGAAGGCGAGCCCACCGGGCCATCCGCGCCCGGGGGAGGCCCTGCCCAGGAGCGGCTGCGGGGGATCCGAGGCGCGCTCATCGTCCTCCTCTTCTTCTTTGCTCTCTTTTACTTCCTGACCTACTACTCCCGCAGGGCCCGCCGGAGGCGCCTCTACCCGTGGCCGTGGATCTTCTGGGGTGGGCCGTGGCTGAGCTCCGGCGGCTTCGGCGGTGGCTTCAGCGGCGGGGACTTCGGCGGCTTCGGCGGGGGTGCCACCGGCGGCGGGGGCGCCGGCCGCGGCTGGTAATGGTAGGTAGATGGTAGCCCTGCCCCGGGCAGCCCGCGTCTACCCCTCCTGGTCCTGACGGAGGTAGACCGTCCTGATGGGGAAGGGGATTTCGATCCCCTCCTCCTGGAACCGCCGGAAGATCCGGTGGCGCAGCTCGCTCCCCAGGGCGAATTGCAGGTCGAAGTCCTCCACCCAGACGATGAGCAGGAAGTCCAGCGAGAAGTCCCCGAAGTCCGTGAACCGGACGACCGGCTCCTGATCCTTCACGAAGCCGTCCAGCTCGGCGATCGCCCGTAGGGCCTCCTCCCGCAGGACCCGCTCGACGTGCGCCGGATCAGAGCTGTAGCTCACCCCGACGGGGATGCGCACGGCCAGCCGCGGCTCGGGCATCGCGTGGTTGATGATCACGCTCTGGGCCAGCTTGGCGTTGGGGATGATCACCAGGTTGTTGGTGCGGGTGCGGAGGGTGGTGGTCCGCCAGTTGATGTCGACGACGTAGCCCTCCTCACCGCCCTCCACTCGGATGTAGTCGCCGACGCGGACCTGCCGGGCTAGGGTCACGTAGAACCCCGCGAAGAGGTTGCTCAGGGTGTCCTGGAGGGCCAGTGCGACGGCCAGCCCGCCGATGCCCAAGGCGGTGAGGATCGGTGTGATCGAGATCCCCAGGGTGTTCAAGATCACCAGGATTCCCACCGCGAGCACGGTGAGCTTGATGATCGTCCGGGTCAAAGTGGTGGTCGGCACGGGGACGGCCGCCCGGGCGGCCGTCC
>CAZCTZ010000037.1:0-11294 GCA_964501855.1 uncultured Thermotogae bacterium | reverse complement strand
GTGTTCGATCCAATGGGCTAACAGCACCTTGAGCCTCTCCACCTCGGCCTCCACTACCCCTCCTTGATAACACCATTCTAAAATTAGTAGCACCAAGCGGCAAAGATCTGGATCATCGATCTGCCTGACCTACGTCAGCTCATAGCTCGGGGACTAGCGGAGGGCCTTCCCGGTCGAGGTGGCGGTCAGCTCCCCGTGCTTGACCCCCTTGAGGCCGCGGAGGCGGTCGGCCAGCTCCTGGACCTTGGGCCCCTCGCCGCGGACGGCTAGGACCTCGAGGCAGTTGGCCTCGTCGAGGTGGATGTGCATCGTGGAGAGGATCAGCTCGTGGTGCTTGTGCTGGAAGTCGATCAGCCGATCGACCAGCTCCCGCTTGTGGTGGTCATAGAGCAGGGTGATCACCCCCACGACCTCCACGCCCTCCTCCCACTCCCGCTGGACCAGCCGCTCGCGCACTAGGTCCCTTATAGCCTCGGAGCGGTTGGCATAGCCGAGAGAGCGGATCAGCTCGTCGAACCGCGCCAGGAGCTCCCCATCCATCGAGACGCCGAAGCGCTTCAACTTGGCCATCCTCAATCCTGAGATTATTCCATCCCCCTGGCACCTAGGGCAAACAGGCTCACTGCGGCCTCGCCGGGCTCTGTCGTTTGACACGATCTCCCAGGAAGTGCTATCTAGAAGGGCGAAAAATCGCGGTGAAGGGGGCCAAGATGGCCATCTATCAATTCGAAGACCGCATCCCCGAGATCGGCGAGGGCACCTACGTCCACCCCTCAGCCGAGGTGATCGGCAAGGTCACCATCGGGAGGGGCTGCTGGATCGGCCCCGGCGCGCGGATCCGCGGCGATTACGGCGAGATCGTGATCGGCGATGGGACCTCCATCGAGGACAACTGCGTGATCCACGCCCGCCCGGGCGAGCGCTGTCTCATCGGGAGCCATGTCACGATCGGCCACGGCGCGGTCGTCCACAACGCCACCGTCAGGGACTACGCGATCATCGGGATGGGCGCGGTGGTGAGCGACTGGGCCCTGGTCGGGGAGTGGGCCGTCGTCGGCGAGGGCGCGGTCGTAAAAAATTCCCAGGAGATACCCGCCGGGAGGATCGCCGTCGGCGTCCCCGCCAGGGTCCTCGAGCGCGAGCTGACCGCTGAGTATCGCGAGCAGTGGTTGAAGTTCAAGAGCACCTACGTCGAGCTCGCCCGCCGCTATCCCCGCGGGCTGAGGGAGCTCCAGCGAAAGCGAAAGTGAAAGCAAAAGCAGGGGGTTTGCATCGCCCCAATTGAGCTGCTATGATCCGACCGGAAGGAGGCGTCCATGCCCGTGGAGAGCGGCAACCGGCGGGGACCCCTATTCGGATTTGGTTTCGGTCCACTCCTCCTAGCGGTCATCATCGGCCTGGGCCTCTGGAGCATCACCGCGGCCTTGGGAGGGGCCAGCTCGGGCTCCTTCGCCCCGCTCTTCCAGGCCTACGACCGCATCCGGGCCTACTTCTACCCCCCGGAGCGGGTCGACGAGCAGGAGCTGATCTACGGCGCGATCCGGGGGATGGTGGAGGAGCTCGATGACCCCTACTCGCGGTTCCTCACCCCGGAGGAGTATCAGCGGTTCAACGTCCACCTGGAGGGGGAGTTCGTCGGGATCGGCGTCCAGATCGAGGTCCGCGAGGGGAAGCTCATCGTGGTCGCGCCGCTGGAGGGCTCCCCGGCGGAGCGGGCGGGCATCCGCGCGGGCGATGTCATCCTGGAGATCGACGGCCGCTCGACCGAGGGGATCACCCTGGAGGAGGCGGTCGAGCTCCTCCGCGGCGAGGAGGGGACGCCGGTCCGGCTCAAGGTCCAGCACGAGGATGGCACGATCGAGGAGATCACCGTCGTCCGCGAGCGGATCGAGATCGAGCCGGTGAGCTACCGCCTCCTTGGGGAGGGGATCGGCTACCTCAAGATCAGCACCTTCAACCGCAAGACCGCCGAGGAGGCCCGCCTGGCCCTGGAGGACCTGATCGAGCACTACAGGGTCCAGGGGCTCATCCTGGACCTGCGGAACAACGCCGGCGGGCTGCTCGAACAGGCGCTCGAGGTGGCCAGCCAGTTCGTCGATGAGGGGCCGCTCCTCCTGATCAAGGACCGGTTCGGGAGCCGGTATCGCTACTCCGAGGGGAACGACTGGCCGAACCTACCCCTGGCGGTCCTGATCAACCAGGGGACCGCCTCGGCCGCGGAGATCCTCGCGGGAGCCATCCAGGACCACCAGATGGGGGTGCTCGTCGGCCGGCGGAGCTTCGGCAAGGGCGTGATCCAGACGCCCTTCACCCTGGGGGACGGCTCCGCGGTGATCCTCACCACCGCGGAGTATTTCACACCCAACGGGCGCCGCGTCCAGACGGTAGGCCTCCTCCCGGACATCCCCGTGGAGGACCCCGAGGAGCAGCTCGAGGCCGCCCGGGAGTGGGTTGAGGCCCACCTCGGGAGGCTCTGCCCCTGCCCGCCCGATGATCGAGGTCGAGAGGCTCTCCTACCGCTATCCCGGCAGGGCTGAGCCGGCCCTCCACGAGGTCAGCCTGGAGGCCCACCGGGGTGAGCTGCTCCTCATCTTGGGCCCCAACGGCTCGGGTAAGACCACCCTGGCCAAGCTGCTCGCGGGGCTCCTCCGGCCGACCGCCGGCAGCGTCCGGGTCGATGGCCGGGTGGGCCTCCTCTTCCAGAACGCCGCGGTCGGGGTCCTCGGGAGCACCGTCGAGAGCGATGTGGCCCTCGGGCTCAAGGGGCTGGGCCTCCCCCCCGGGGAGGTCGAGCGCCGGGTGAGATCGATGCTGGAGGCGTTCGAGCTGGAGGGGCTAGCCGACCGCCCCCCGGAGGAGCTCTCCGGCGGCGAACTCCAGCGGCTCGCGCTAGCCAGCCTCCTGGCGCCCGAGCCGGACTACCTGATCCTGGACGAGCCGTGCGTCCAGCTCGAGCGGAAGACCTGGACAGGACTTGTAGGGCTCCTGAAGGAGCTGAAGCGCGAGGGCAAGGGCATCGTGCTCATCTCCCAGGACGCGGAGCTGCTCGAGCTGGCCGACCGGGTGGCGCTCCTCAACCGGGGGGAGCTGCTCGCTTGGGGTCCCCCGCGGGAGCTCCTCCAGGATGGAAGGCTCTTCGAGCGGGCGGGGCTCCTCCCCCCGCAGAGCCTCCGGCTCTACTGGCGCCTGCGGGAGCGGCTCCCTTTGGGAGGGGAGCTGCCGCTCGGCCCCTCCGCGCTGGCCGCCAAGCTGCGGGAGTTCCCCCTGGAGGCACCTACGTCCGCAGCCGCGGCCGGCCCTGGACCTGGACCCGAGCCTGAGCGCGAGAACCCTCCCTCGCCCTCCCCCTCGATCGAGGGATCGGGTGCGGACGGGAAGGCCGCTCCGATCCTCGAGGTTCAGGACTTGCATTTCAGCTACACCAGAGATGGCCTGCTGGCCCTCAAAGGTATAAGCCTAGCGGTCGCCGAGGGCGAGGTGGTGGGGCTCACCGGCCCTGCCGGCTCGGGGAAGACCACCCTGGTCCAGCTAATGTGCGGCTTGCTCCGTCCCACCGCCGGGGAGGTCCTCTTCCGGGGGCGGGCCCCTTCCGAGATCCGGGCGGGTGAGCTCTGCCGCCGAGTCGGGCTGGTCTTCCAGAACCCCCTCCATCAGCTCTTCGCCGAGGACGTCCTCTCTGAGCTGATGAGCGCCCTGAGGGAGCTCGGCCTCCCTCCGGAAGAGCAGCTCCGGCGGGCCCGAGCGGCGAGCGAGGCCGTCGGCCTTGAGCTCGAGTCCATCGGGTCAAGGTCGCCTTTCAGCCTCTCCCACGGCGAGCAGGTCCGGCTGGCGATCGCCGCCGTCCTGGCGCTCGAGCCGGAGGTGCTCATCCTGGATGAGACGCTCTCCTCGCTCGACCCCCTCGCCAGGGGGGAGCTCTTGGGGCGGCTCCTCCGGCTGCGGGAGGAGCGGGGGCTGACCCTGATAATAGTCTCGCACCACCTGGGCGAGCTCCTCCCCCAGCTCGACCGGGTCTTCATCCTGGAGGGGGGCCAGCTAGCAGCGGCGGGCCGGCCCCGGGAGCTGCTCGACCATCCGCTGATCTGGCCGCCGGTCGCCCAGGTGCTCCGGGCCCTGGGGCTGCCGGGGGCCTTGACCGTCGAGGAGGCGCTCGCTCAGTTGCAATCAGCGCTGGGGCTGCCTATCCTCTAGCTGAGCCCGCGCTATCAGCGCCCGACCCGAGAGCGAGAGATGGCCCAAGTTCTCAGATCTCAGAAATCGGGGGCAATGGGCCCCCACCCGGAGCTGGTCGTGCTCGGCGGGGGCGGCTGGGGGACGGCGATCGCCCGGCTGCTCGCCCGGAAGGGCTACCGCGTATGGTGGTGGGTCCGCGACCCCGTGCTCGCGGAGGAGCTGGCCCGACATCGGGAGAACCGGAAATACCTCCCCGGGGTCAAGCTCCCCCAGAATTTGGAGATCACCGCCGAGCTGGAGCGGTTCCGACACCATGGGGAGGTCTTCATCCTAGCCGTGCCGAGCTTCGCCATGCGCGAGGTCGCCCGCCGGCTCGCGGAGGTCCTCCCCGAAGGGCGCCGCCGGGAGGCGGTGTTCGTCAACCTGGCCAAGGGGCTCGAGCGGGGGACGGCGAAGACGATGTCCCAGGTCCTCCGCGAGGAGCTAGGCGCGGGGAGGATCTTCACGCTCTCCGGGCCGAGCCACGCGGAGGAGGTCGGCCGGGACTTCCCCACCTCGGTGGTCATCGCCGGGACGGCGGATGCCGCTGACTCGCTAGAATTGGGAAAGAAGCTCCAAGAGCTCTTCATGACCGAGCGCTTCCGGGTCTACCTCTCGGAGGACCTGCGAGGTGTGGAATACGGCGGGACGGTGAAGAACATCATCGCCATAGCTGCGGGGATCTCCGATGGGCTGGGCTACGGGGACAACGCCAAGGGGGCGCTGATCGCCCGGGGCCTCGCGGAGATGGTCCGCCTGGCGGTCCGGTTGGGAGCACGTAAGGAGACCCTGTTCGGCCTCTCCGGGCTGGGAGACCTGGTCGCCACCTGCACCTCGCCGCACTCCCGCAACCGGCTGGTCGGCTACCGCCTCGGCCGGGGCGAACCCCTGAGAGCGATCCTAGCCGAGATGGAGATGGTCGCCGAGGGGGTCTACGCCACCCAGGTGGTCTACCACCTGGCCAGGGAGCAAGGGGTGGAGATGCCCATCACCACCGCGGTCTACCAGATCCTCTATGAGGGGGCCAGGCCCCTGGACAAGCTCCAGGAGCTGATGACCCGCGCGCCGAAGATGGAAGAGCTTTGACGATGAAGATTGCGAAAGGGGGCGCGGGGAAATAAAATTCCATCGGGATGGAGAATAAATGGGCCAAGTCCAGATCCAGGTCAAGATCAAGCCCGAGCTCGAGCTTGGGAAGGGGAAGGGGAGGGGGTGCCACCGATCCACGAGGGGTGACCCTGCTTCTCATGCCCGGCGGGGCCCCTTCAGCTTCAGGTAGGGATCCGCTCGAGCGGGCGGTCGCCAGGGCGCGCTACGCCGTCGCTGCTGACCTGCTCGAGAGGGCCAGCCGGATCGAGCTGATCGACCGGGTGATCGTCGCCGCTCCCTCCCCGGAGGAGCTCATCAGGCTAGGGGTGGAGGTCCCCTTCACCTTCGAGCCGCTCGCGGAAGGCTTCCACTTCGGGTGGGCTCTCCAGGCGATCGTGAGGAAGTATGGGATCGAGCGGCTGATCTACTTCAGCGGGGGGAGCGGGGCGCTCCTCCCCGAGGGGGAGCTGGCCTCGCTGGCGGAGAGGCTGCACGAGAGCGAGGGGCCCCTATTCCTCTGCAATAACTTCTACTCCGTGGACTTCTTCGCCCTCGCGCCCGCCCAGGTGCTGCTCGAGCTCCCCCCGCCGCGAAAGGACAATGAGCTGGGCTGGCTCCTCGCCGAGGCGGGGCTCTCAGCGCGGGAGCTGCCCCGCTCGGCCGCGACCCAGTTCGACATCGATGCCCCGCTGGACCTCCTTTTGCTCGGGCTCCATCCGGGGTGCGGGCCCCACGTTCGGACCCACCTTGAAGGATTAGCTCATGAGCTTGAGATCGAGCTTGACCCGGCACCGCTCGAGCGGGCGATGAGATACCTCACTGACCGGGAGGCCACCGTCCTGGTGGCCGGCCGAGTCCCGGCCTACGTGGTGCGCCACCTCGAGGAGGAGGCCGCCTGTCAGACGAGGATCTTCTCGGAGGAGCGGGGGATGAAGGCCAGCGGGCGCGAGGAGCGGGGCGAGGTCCGCTCGCTGCTCGGCCTCTACCTGGAGGAGGTCGGCCCGCGGCGGTTCTTCGATCGACTGGGCGAGCTAGCCGACCTTGCGGTGCTCGACTCCCGGGTCCTCTTCGCCCACCTCGGCCGGAGGCCCACCGCTCCGGACCGCTACTGGTCCGACCTGCTCCGGCCGGAGCGGATCGCCGACCCGCTCGTCCGGGAGTTCACCGCCGCGGCGAGGGGGGCCCCGATGGAGGTCCTCCTCGGCGGCCACTCGCTGGTCTCAGGAGGGCTCTTCGCCCTGGTCGAGCTGGCCTGGATGCAAAGGGACCTACCCCGGCGGGTCCGCCAGGAGGCCCGAGCTCGATCAAGATCAAGCCCAAGCCGAGGACAAGACGAGGGGGAGTGAACTGAGAGATGCTCGAGGAATACGCGGAGCTGTTCCTGAACAAGCCCTTGGAGGAGGTCGATCCCGGGGTAGCGGCGCTCATCCGCCATGAGGAGGAGCGCCAGGCCCGCAAGATAATCCTGATCCCTTCGGAGTCGATAGCCCCCCTGCCGGTGAGGGAGGCCCTCGGCTCGGTCTTCACCAACCTGTATGCGGAGGGCTACCCGCCGGTGAGGATGCTAAACGACCCCGAGGAGCTGCTCCTCGACCTGGCTCATCAGCTCAGCTACATCAGGCGCTACGCCGACCGGCGGTTCTACAAGGGTGTGGAATATGTCGACATCCTGGAGGCGCTCGCCCAGCGGCGGATCGCGGAGTGCTTCGCCAACGAGAACGCCAAAGCCGATGAGATCTTCGTGAACATCCAGCCGCTCTCCGGCGCGGCGGCCAACCTCGCCGTCTACGACGCCTTCCTCGAGCCGGGCGACGTGGTGATGGGGATGGACCTGATGCACGGCGGCCATCTCACCCACGGGAGCCGGTTCAACTTCTCCGGGAAGCGCTACCGGGTCGTCTCCTACACCGTCGATCCCACCACGGAGCTCTTGGACTACGACCAGATCATGGACCTCGCCAAAAAATATCGCCCGAAGCTGATCATCGCCGGCTACACCTCCTACCCCTGGGCGCCCGACTGGGAGAAGTTCCGGGAGATCGCCGACGCCGTAGGTGCGATCCTCCTCGCGGATATCGCTCACACCGCGGGGATGGTCATCGGCGGGGTCTACCCCAACCCGGTGGGGATCGCCGATGTGGTGACCTTCACCACTCACAAGACGATCTGCGGCCCACGGGGGGCTTGCATCCTCACCACCGACGAGGGCAAGGCCCAAAGGATCGACTCCGCTGTATTCCCCGGGGCCCAAGGCGGGCCCCACGTCAACAAGTTCGCGGCGATCGCCGTGGCGTTCAAGATCGCCCAGACGGAGGCATTCAAGCGCCTACAGCGGCGGATCGTGGAGAACGCCCGCCACCTGGCGGAGGCGCTCAAGAGGCAGGGCGTCCGGCTGGCCTACGGCGGGACGGACACCCACATCGTGATGGTCGACCTCAAGTCCATCCCCACCAAAAATGGAAAGCTCCTGCGGGGCGAGCCCGCGGCACGCATCCTGGACCTGGCGGGGATCGTGGTCAACCGGAACACCATCCCCGGGGACACCGTGACCGCGTTGGCGACGGGGATCCGCTTGGGGACGCCCTGGGTGAGCCAGCGGGGGATGGGCAAGGCCGAGATGGAGAAGATCGCCGAGCTGATCTGGCGGGTGCTCTCCAACATCAAGCCGTTCAGCTATCAGGGGCTCCACGGGGAGCTACCCCAGGGGAAGATCGAACTGGAGGTCCTCGAGGAGGTCAAGCGCGAGGTGGAAGAACTAGTGGGCGCTGGGGAGGCCAAAGGCGAGAGCGAAAGCGAGAGCAGGCCCCGGAGGGCAAGAGCGCTCGCCCGAGCTCGAGCTGGAGCCCGTGAGGCCGGCTCCGAGTCCGAGTCCGAGTCCGAGCCTGGGCCGGCGAGCCCGCTCCTGCTCGAGGGGCTCGACCTGGATCTGGCCGTGCTGCGGGTGTACGGCGAGCGAGCCGTGCCCTTCCTCCAGGAGGCCACCACCGGGGATATCGCCTCGCTCGCGCCAGGGGAGTGCGCCCGCACGGCCGTCCTCGAGCGGGACGGCACCGTGCTGGATGACCTCCTCGTCCTGCGGGATGAGCCGGATCGCTTCGGCCGCGACCGGTTCATCCTGGTGGCCAACGGGAGGAACCTCCCGCAGCTGGTGGCCCACCTGCGAGGGCTCTCCGACGGCTATATCATCTTCGACGACGAGGACCTCCTGCGGAAGGTCGAGGGCCCCGTGGTGATCGAGGAGGCCCAGCTCACCGGGATGGTCCTCCACGGCCCGGGGGCGGAGGGGCTCCTCCGGGGAGTGCTAGCTCAGGTCCAGGCCCAGACCCAGGCTGAGGGTGAACCCCTGCGCCTCGATGAGGGCAGATGGGCCCGCATCAACATCAGTGCAGGTGCGGGCTCAGCAGGGGTCATCGTCGCCCGCCCACCCTGGGATGAGGCCGATCCCAAAGTGGTCCATCTGGTGATCCTCGCCCGGCCGGAGGAGGCCGACCGGCTCCGCGAGAGGCTCACCCAAGCTGGGGCCGTCCCTGCCCCCGCCGAAGCTGGGAGTGAGCTCTACCGAGCCCTGAGGGGGCGGATCGGCCTGCCGGACTACCGCAACCGCGAGGGCAAGAGTGAAGGCGAGGGCGAGAGCGAGAGCAAGGGCGAGAGCGAGGATGAGGGTGAGGGGCCCCTCACCGCGGTGGAGCTCTACCGCCGCTGCCCGGGGCTGTTCAAGCTGACCAAGCCCTACTTCGTCGGGCAGAAGCACCTGGCCCCGGTCATGCCCAAGGTGGAGAAGAAGGAGTTCCACTGGGATGGGCATGATTTAGGCCAGAAGGAGCTGCGCCGCACCCCGCTCTATGAGGAGCACCTCCGCCTCGGCGCCAAGCTGGTCGAGTTCGCCGGCTGGGAGATGCCCGTCTGGTATACCAGCATCAGCGAGGAGCACCGTGCGGTCCGCGAGGCCGCAGGGCTCTTCGACGTCGGCCACATGGGGGTGCTCGAGGTCGCCGGTGAGGGCGCACCGAGCTTCCTCGACCTGGTGACGACGAACTACATCCGCTGGCTCGAGGACGGCCAGTCGCAATACACCTATATGCTTGACCCCGACGGGCGGGTGATCGATGATCTGATCGTCTACCGCCGGAGGAGGGACCGCTACCTCCTGGTGGTCAACGCCATCAACGCGGAGAAGGACCTCGCCTGGCTCCTGGCGGCAAGCTCCGGTGAGTATCTGCTCGACCGGGAGCGGCCCTGGGTCGAGCCCGACCTCGCCGGGCCGGTCAAGATCCGCGACCTCAAGGACCCCGCTGCGGGCGACGACCGGCGGATCGACCTCGCCCTCCAGGGGCCGAGCTCCCTTAGGATCCTCCAGGCGATCGCCCAAGATGGCGAGCTCCGCCGGAGGCTGGCCCGGCTCCGCCGGGGGGACTTCATCGAGTGCGAGCTCGGGGGGATCGAGGTGCTCATCGCCCGGACGGGCTACACCGGGGAGGAGCTCGGCTACGAGCTCCTGGTCCATCCCGATCGGGCAGCTCGGCTCTGGCGGCTATTGCTTGAGGCGGGCGAGCCCTTGGGCTTGAAGCCCGCGGGGCTCGGCGCGAGGGACTCCACCCGGACGGAAGCCGGGCTGCCGCTCTGGGGCCACGAGCTGGCCGGCGAGCTTGACATCTCGCCGATCGAGGCGGGCTTCGCCGCCTACGTCAAGTTCCATAAGCCGTTCTTCGTCGGGCGGGCGGCGCTCCTCGCCCAGGCGGAGGGCCCCAAGCGGGAGGTGATCCGCTTCCAGATCGCAAGGCGAGGCGTGCGCCCGCCCAAGCCGGGCGACCCCGTGGTGGACGGCCGCGGGCGCTACCTCGGCCGGGTGACGAGCTGCGCGCCCAACGGTGAGGGGGTCCTCATCGGGATGGCCTGCGTCGAGCGCGGCCGGGTGAGGGAGGGCGACCCCATAGCGGTCTTCCCCCTCTCAGGCCCGAGCGGCAGTGGCAGTGGTAAGCCCCCCTGGGAGCTCGGCCCGGGCGAGCGGACCCTCCTCCCGGTGGAGGCCGAGGTGCTGCCGCGGTTCGCCATCCGCCGGGCGGTCCAGCTCCACCTGGCCTGTCAGGAGTAAACTTTCCACAGTTCCTTAAGGATCAGCCGCGCGGCCTCCTTATCCAGCGGGCGGTTCTGGTTGCCGCACTTGGGGGAGTAGATGCATGAGGGGCAGCCCTCCTCGCAGGGGCAGTCCCGCACGAGCTTCCACGCGGCGGCGAGCCACTCCGGCAGGAGCTCATAGAGCTTCTCCGTGATCCCAATCCCCCCGGGGTAGCCGTCGTAGACGAAGATCGCCCCGCTCCCCAGGTCGGGGTGGAGCGGGGTCGAGACCCCGCCGATGTCCCAGCGGTCGCTCATCGCGTAGAACGGGGCGATCGCGATCAGGGCGTGCTCAGCGCCGTGGAGCCCGCCATGCCAGTCAAGCCCCTTCTCCTCGAGCTCCTGCCGCAGCTCCTCCGGGAGGGTGAGCCACACCCCGACCGTCTCGAACTCCACCTGGGGGAGCTTGAGCTCGCGGACTCCGAGGAGCCGGTCATACCGCCGAATGCGGTAGCCGATCACCCGCTCGCGAGCCCGCAGTTCGCCGAGCGTCGCCCTGAGCCGGCCTCGCTCCCGCCGCTCGAGCTCCCCCAAGATGCGGACCTCCGAGACCTTGAGCGCCTCGGTGTAGTAGTCCAGCTCCTGCTTGGTGACCCGGGCCACATCGTGATCCAGGTCGAGCTCCTCCACCAGGTAGGTCTCGCCCTGGTGGAGGAGGACCGCCCCGGGGTGGGCCTCCTCCAGCGCCCGCTGATAGTCGATCGTCTCGAGCAGCTCGCCGTCGCAGAGGACCTGGACCATTCGCTCGGAGATGGCCTCCAAGCTCACCAGCTCCACCGGGCGGGCCGTCCCGCGGTAGATCCACCCCGCTGGCGTCCCCTCCAGGAGGCCGGCCTCCTCCAGCGGCCGCAGGTGCTCCTCGCTCGCGCCCAGGAAGG